>NZ_VYXP01000003.1:300000-440247 GCF_008725655.1 Marinihelvus fidelis
ACCGGCCGTTCCTGGGCACCGCCCTGCGCCACCGCTACATTTCATTGACCGCTGCCGTGACCCTGCTGGCGGTGACCGGCGGTTACGCCCTGTCCGACCACATGGGCATGGTGCTGATGCCGGAACTGGCCGCGGACGAGATCGAGGCCGGCGTGCGCCTGCCCACCGGCACCACCCGTGACCAGGCCGCGTCCATTGCCGTCGAGGTCACCGAGGCCACGCACCGGATGTTCGAGAAACACGACCTTTACCAGACCGCGGAAGGCATCAAGACCAATGTCCGCGGCGGTTCATCTTTCGTCGATGTCGAAATTGTCATGAAGCCACCGGACGAACGAAACATGACCGCCCGCGACGTAATCCAGCTGTGGCGCCAGGAAATCGGCGACATCGACGGCGTCGACCAGATCACCTTCGAGGCTGAGCGTGGCCCGGGCGGCTGGCGCGATGACATCGAGATCGACCTGAGTCATTCCGACGTTGATGTCCTGACCGAGGCCAGCGAAGCGCTTGTGGAACGGCTCGAGGCCTTTGAAGCGGCCAGCGGCGTCAACACCAACTACCAGCCGGGCAAGTCACAGCTCAGTTTTACGTTGATGCCGGAAGGCCGGGCACTGGGGCTGACCCCGAACGATGTCGGCCGCCAGGTGCGCGACGCCTTTTATGGCGCCGTCGCCATGCGCCACCTGCGCGGCACCAACGAGGTGGAAATACGCGTCAAGCTGCCCGAAGCAGAACGCGAAGACCGTCGCTACCTGGAAGACTTCGTGATCCAGGCGCCGAATGGCGTGGAAGTGCCGCTTATGGACGTGGTGACCGTGCAGCAGGGCACCGCCTTCCGCTCGATCGACCGCCGTGACGGCCGCCGGGTGATTACCGTCAGCACCGACGTGGAACCCAAGAGTGCCGCCGGTCGCCTGCTTGATACGATTCGCGCCGAAACACTGCCGCAGTTAAGAGCCGACTTTCCGGGGCTGACCTGGACCTTCGAAGGCAACCAGGCAGAGATGCGCGAATCCACCGCCAACCTGTGGGGCAGCTTCGCGTTGGCCCTGTTCGCCATCTACGCCTTGCTGGCGATCGCATTCAGCAGCTACGTGCAGCCGTTGATCGTGATGATGTCGATCCCCTTCGGCGTGGTCGGCGCGGTACTCGGCCACATGATCCTGGGCTACGACCTGTCGCTGGTCAGCATGATGGGCGTGGTTGCCGTGGCCGGCGTGGTCGTCAACGGCGCGCTGATCATGGTCCACTACGCCAACAGCAAGCGCGATGAAATGGGGCCGGAGGCGGCCGTGCTGGAGGCCGGAACACGACGGTTCCGGCCCATTGTCCTGACGACCCTGACCACCTTTGGCGGGGTCACGCCGATCATCATGGAGACCTCGCTGCAGGCCTACCACCTGGTGCCGATGGCGATTTCCCTGGGCTTCGGTATCGTCTTCTCGACCACCATCATGCTGCTGCTGGTGCCCTGCCTGTACATGATGCTGGAAGACATCCGCCAGCTGTTCCAGCGTCAGCCGGTGAGCACACCGGCACGGTAATCGGCCAGCGCCTGGTCGATTTCCTCGCGGGTGTTCATGACGAAGGGGCCGTACTGGACCACCGGCTCGCCCAGCGGGCGACCGGCCACCAGCAGCACCCGGCTGTCTTCGGCGCCGGCCTCGAGTGAAAGCCGTGCGCCATCGCCCAGGATGCCGGCCTGGCGCATCGCCAGCGGCTGATCATCGACCAGCACACCGCCCTCGTAGACGTAAACGAACGCGTGGTGCCCCTCGGGCACGGGTACGGTCGTGGCGGTGCCCGCGGGCAGCGTGAAGTCCGCCATCAGCGGGTCGGTCGCCATTGCGCCGGGTTCGGCGTTGATCGGACCGGCGGTGGTTTGACCACCAACCGCGAGTCGGCCGGCGATCAGCTTCGCGGTCACACCGTCACCCAGTGACAACAGCGGGATGTCATCCGCGGGAACGTCGCGGTAGGCGGCAGGCTGCATCTTGTCCTTCGCCGGCAGGTTGATCCACAGCTGGAATCCACGCATGCGGCCACTGTCCTGCTGCGGCATCTCGGAGTGAATGACGCCACGCCCGGCCGTCATCCACTGCACGCCGCCGCTTTTGAGTTCGCCGACATTTCCCAGGTGATCCTCGTGACGCATGTGGCCGTCGATCATGTAGGTCACGGTCTCGAAACCCCGGTGCGGGTGCGGCGGAAAACCGGCGATGTAGTCCTGCGGGTTGTCCGTGCCGAACTCATCCAGCATCAGGAAGGGGTCAAGTCGATGGCCGCCATTGGCGCCGATGCTACGGCGCAGTTTCACACCGGCGCCATCGGAGGTGGCCATGGCCGGGATCACCCGGGCCAGGGGTCGGTTGCCTGTATCGCTCATGGATATTCTCCTTTTACCTGTTCGCGCCCGCCGGCCCTCAGGCCGCCAGCGCGTCGATGGTCGAATGGGCCTGCTCCAGCGCCTGGCGCTGGATATCTTCACCCATGGCCAGGCCCTCGGCATAGACAAACTCGATGTCACGAAGGCCGATGAAGTTCAGCACGTGGGTCACGTAGTCGGTCTGGGTATCCCTGGGCGTGCCCAGGTAGATACCGCCACGGGCGGCAAACACCATGACCTTGCGGTCGTCCAGCAGGCCCTCGGGCCCGTTGGCCGTGTAGCGGAAGGTCACGCCCACGCGGGCCACGTGATCGATCCACGCCTTGAACACCGACGGCACGCCAAAGTTGTACATCGGCAGTCCGATGACCACGGCGTCGGCTGCGCGCAGTTCCTCGATAAAGGTATCGGACTCGGCCAGGGCCAGGCGCTGGGTCGGGGTCAGGTCGGCGGCGTCCGCGAGGAAAGCCTGGAAGCGCTCAGCGCCCAGGTGCGCCACCGGGTGCTCGGCCAGGTTGCGCTCAATCACCCGGCCACCGGGGTTGGCCGCCTGCCAGCGCTCAACATAGCGCGCCGCCAGCGCGGACGACTGGCCCTTGTCGGAGAACAGGCTGGTATTGATGTGCAGTAGCGTTTTCATGTGTCGTCCTCGTTCGAAATTGAGTGTTGGACACATGATATTCATCGTATACTTAAATATATATGTGAATATTTTGCTGTTTTATATCGTATAACTCGATAGGTTGAAGGACGATGCTGAAGCGATGTTGAATCCACGGGTATCACTGGACCAATGGCGCGCCTTCGTCGCCGTGGTCGACCATGGCGGCTACGCCCAGGCCGCCGAGGCGCTGCACAAGACCCAGTCGTCGGTCAGTTACGCGGTGCACCGAATCGAGTCATTGCTGGATGTCCACCTGTTCCAGCGCCAGGGTCGGCGCGCGGTGCTGACGCCGGGCGGCCAGGTCCTGTACCAGCGCGCCACCACGCTGCTGGATCGCGCCGGCAGCCTGGAGCGTGGCGCCGCGGAGTTCGGCCCCGACTGGACCCCGGAATTGCGGCTGGCCGTGGAGATCGTATTCCCGACCTGGGTGCTGCTGGAAGCGCTCGACCAGTTCGGCGCCCGGTTTCCGCAGACCCGCGTGCAGCTGTACGAGACAGTCCTGGGTGGCATGGACGAGGCCCTGCTGGAACGCCGGGTCGACCTGGCACTGACGCCGTTTGTCCCGCGCGGCTTTGCCGGTGACCCGTTGCTGGACATCCGCTTCATCGCCGCCGCCCATCCCGACCACCCGTTGCACCACCTGGGCCGCCCGGTCACGCTGGATGACCTGCGCGACCATCGCCAGCTGGTCATCCGCGACAGCGCGCAGGAGCGCCCCCGCGACAGCGGCGGCTGGCTGGGCGCGGAGCAACGCTGGACGGTCAGTCACAAGGCCACCCAGATCCGGGCCGCCTGCATGGGCATGGGTTTCGCCTGGTTCCCCGAGCAGGCCATCCGTCACGAACTCGACGAGGGCCGGCTGGCGCCGCTACCCATGCGCGAAGGTGGAGAGCGCTACGCGCAGGTCTACCTGGTCTACACCGACCCGGATGCGCCGCCGCGTGCCGCGGCCGAGATGGCCGAGATCCTGCGCACCATGTCCATGAACCGCGATAGACTGGGCTCACCATGAACCGATGCCTGCACTGCCTGGCCGTGATGACCGCCGCCCTGGTGGCCACCGGTACTCACGCCGGGGAGTTGTCGGACAATATCCGTATCGACAGCCAGCAACTGGGCTACACGCTCCAGTATCGCGTCTACACACCCTCCCCCATCGACCCGGGCAAACAATACCCGGTGCTACTGGTGACCGATGGCCAGTGGTACCTGGATGACGGTGGGATGGCCGACGTGCTGGACTCGATGATCGCGGACGGGGCAATCACGCCGGCCTACGTGGTGTTTGTCGACAGCCGCAACCCCGACCGGCTGGAGGAAAACCGCCGGACCAGCGAGTTCATGTGCAAGGTGCCGTACGCCAACTTCTACACGGCGGAACTGCTGCCCACGCTGTACGAGCAGTACCCCATCAGTGTCCGCCGCGAGGACACCAACGTGTTGGGCCTTTCTTTCGGCGGGTTGAACAGCGCCTGTTTCGGCGCACTGGCCTCGCCCCGGTTTTCGGGTATCGGCATGCACTCGCCGGCCAGTGACCGGCACCTGGAAGCCGTTTTTCCGCTCTACCGCGACTGGGATCAGGAACCGCTGAGGGTATACATTTCCGCGGGAACGCGCGGCGACAACCTGCGCGCGGCGCGCAAACTCGCGGCCGTCCTGGAAGAGGACGGCCACGCGGTCACGCTGGATGTGAATCGTGGCGCCAGCCACGACTGGGGCAACTGGCGTGTCATGCTCGACGACGCGCTACTCACCCTGCTGGGCCCCGGCAGGCCGCCGGAGCCCTGAACGGGCCTTACTGAACGTCCGCGGCTGCCTCGACGAGCGCCTCGCAAAGCGCCACGTTATCATTCGCCACGCGGCTGATCGGAATGCTGCCGGACTCGCCAAAGCTGCCCAGCGTGTAATCCACGGTACCGGTGGTGCAATCGTCGAAGCTCAGCGTGATCGTGCCCACCGCCTCCGGTTGTTCCGCGCCGATGCCGTAATCGTCGAATTGGCCGCCACGGACGTTGTAGACGTTCAGCACGACGCTGTCGGTGCCACCATTCAGCGCGCCGGCCGCGGACTGGGCCGACAGCCAGCGCTGGCCGGGGTCACCGATGCCTGATTCCGCGTCCATGCCAGGCAGCTCGGAATCCCAGGTGTACCAGCCCATCGCCACCAGGCCGATGTCCGGCAGCACATCCAGGTAGAAGCCCTCGCCGGTATCGGTGCTGTTGAACCAGGCGCCATTGACGCCGGCGTTGAAAACGAACGGCGGCGGCGGAGGCGGTACGTCGCTTACGATGGACACGTCGGTGAACAGGTAGTTGTTGATGCTGCGCTCTTCACCGGTGGCGTAGTTGAACAGCGGGATCTCGGTAAACACCGTGCTCAGGTAGAAGTCCTGGATGGAACCCAGGATATCGACGACGTCCATGCCATCGCCGATGACTTCACCGAACACCGCGTAGCCGGCGTCATCACCACTGGTCGGACCATCAAGCAACTCGGCGTTGTCACGCAGGTTGATGAACCACTGGCTGGTGGCGCTGTCCGGCTCGCTGGTCCGCGCCATGGCGATGGTGCCACGGGTGTTGGAAATACCGGATTCATTGGCAATCGGGTCACGGGTTTCTATCCGCTCGAAGGTGTCTTCCACGGTCCAGGTGTGGCCGCCGCCCTGGATCACGAAACCATCGCTCTTGCGATGAATGATCGAGTTCTCGTACGCACCGGACTCGATGTACTCGAGGAAGTTGGCGACCGAGATCGGTGCCTCGTCGTCATACAGCTCAACCGTGAAATCGCCGAAGCGGGTCTCGAACAGCACCTGGGTAGCCAGTGCCGGTGTAGCCGCCAGCGCGGCCAAGATCATCGTCGACGAGCGCACGAGGCGCGAAACGGATGCGGTCATGAAAAAGACTCCTGGGAATTGCCGCGGACGGGCAGCTTCCGGTTTACATTGGTTCGGCTCGGCGGTCTCGGCCGCGCAGCCAGTTGGGGTAGCCGCGTATTGTACCGGCTCGTGCCGCATTTATCAGCTTCCGGGCGTGATATCCTGCGCCCTACGGGCCGTTCCCGAGCCCACACCGCACGCCCCTGTTCCCGATGCCCAACTCGCCTACATCGTTGACCCTTCATTCCGGCACCGACTGGAAACGCCAGCTCGCCGACGTGGTCCGCGATGGCGACACCTTGCTGTGTGCGCTGGGTCTTACACCCGAGCAGGTGGGCTTCAGCGCAGCGGCCTGCCGGGGCTTCCGGCTCAAGGTGCCCTGGGACTTCGTCCGTCGCATGCGTCACGGCGACCCCGACGACCCGCTGTTGCGGCAGGTGCTGGCCACCGGCGACGAATTGCTTGACGCGCCGGGCTTCGGCGACGACCCCACCGGCGAGGCCGAGGGCGCCGTGGCCCGCGCCGGCATCCTGCACAAATATCGCGGCCGGGTCCTGCTGGTCGTGGCGGGGGGCTGCGCCGTAAATTGCCGTTACTGTTTCCGGCGCCACTTTCCCTATGACAGCAACCGGGTCGGCCGCAAGGACTGGGCGCAGGCCCTGGACTACGTGGCCGCGGCCCCGGACATTCACGAGGTGATCCTCAGTGGCGGCGACCCCCTGGTGGCAGACGACCCGGCGCTGGAGGACCTGTGCGCGACCATCGCCGACATCCACCACGTGCGCCGCATCCGCGTGCACACGCGCCTGCCGATCGTGCTGCCGGCAAGGGTCACGGACCGCCTGCTCGCCGCGCTGTCACCCGCAGGCGTGCAGACCGTGTTTGTCGTACACGCCAACCATGCCCGCGAGATCGACGACGGTGTCGGCCAGGCGTTTCAGCGCATCCTCGATGCGGGCATGACGCTGCTGAACCAATCGGTGCTGCTCGCCGGCGTCAACGATGATATCGATACCCTGGCCGAACTCAGCGAGACCCTGTTTGCACACGGCGCACTGCCCTATTACCTGCATGTACTGGACCGGGTAACAGGCGCCGCGCATTTTGACCTGCCGGAATCCCGCGCCCTGGCCCTGCATGCCGGGCTGCGTAAGGCATTGCCCGGCTACCTGGTGCCAAGGCTGGTGCGGGAAGTTGCCGGGGAGGCATCGAAGACGCCACTGGCCTGATCGCGGTACGCAATCGCCACCCACCCCCTGACACCCGCCGTTTCGGCCGTGTAAATACCGCCCTTTGCGCGGTCAGATTTACAAGGAACGCTTGTTCCGCACCCTGGATATGCACCCACCCTTTTCGTATATCTTTGTTATGACTGGCCTAAATGCATTTGGCCCGATATTTGCATCATACCCAGCAAGAGTCGCATTGCATCGGCGCCTCGCGTGAGAAATAACCGGCCGCCAAAAGGCCGGTCGATGCGAACCACAAGACGGAGGAATAATCATGCTTGGCTGGATTCTGACACTGCTTGTTATCGCCCTGATCGCGGGTCTGCTTGGATTTACCGGCATCGCCGGTGCCGCGGCGGGTATCGCGAAGATCCTGTTCTTCGTATTCCTGGTGCTGCTGGTCATTGCCTTGGTCGCCCGCGCATTACGCGGATCGCCGCCGGTATAACCGACACGACTGACTGCAAGAACCCTTTTACAGACTGAGGAGTACAAACCATGAAAAATATCAGAATGATGCTAACTTTGAGTGTGTTCCTGGCCGCGTTTTCACTCGCTGCCTGTGAACAGCAGGGTCCGTTTGAAGAGGCCGGTGAAAAGATCGATGAAGCGGCCGAAGATGCCGGTAATGCGGTCGAAGATGCCTGTGAAGACATCAAGGATGCCGCCGGCGCGCAAGACAAGGACTGCTGAGTAACACGATCCACGATTCAACATTGACATTGAACCGAAGGAGATGACCCATGAGTACTTCAGGAACACAGGCGGCCACCGGGCCGCGACCCGCCGATACATCACCGACGACCCACAAGGCGCGTGACGTGGCACATGATGCCGTTGACCGGGCCGCTGGCCGGGCCGAGGTCCTGGAAGAGCGACTGCGCCAGGAAGCCGCGCAGATGGCCAACAAGGCCAGCGCCGGCAAGGACGAGGCCATGGCGAAACTGGACGACACGGTCGAAACGCTGGACAAGTTTGTCCGTGAACGACCACTGGCCTCCCTGGGCATCGCCTTTGGCGCCGGTGCGCTCGCCGCACTACTTCTGCGCAGGTGAATACGTCAGCAACCGACAGCCGGCCGCCCCCCGCCGGGGGCGCGGCCAGCCCTGATGACAGCGGCCCGGCGGGCCTGCTGACCGAGTGGATCGCTGCCTACGGGCAGCGTTTCTCGTCTGCGGCCCAACTGGTCATGGCGGAAACCCGGCTGGCCATCACCAGCTTCGTGCTGATGGTGTTCGGCGTGGTGGTGGCCGCCGGTTTCCTGATGTTCGCCTGGGCACTGGTGCTGTACGCGGGCATGCGGGCATCAGCCCTGGCAGGCATGCCACTGGTGGCGATCGCAGTCATTCTTGCGCTCTTGCACCTGGGCGCCGCCGCACTGGTCTTCCGCGCCGTGTCACGCCTGGGCTCGCGCCTGGAATTCGAAGCCACCCGTGAAATGCTGGGAACTGACCCATGATTTCCGCCTGGCGCCGCCAGGCGCGGGAACTCGAGCGACTGCGCGCGCAGCGACTGACCGCCGTCGGTACGGAACGGGCCCGGCGCGCACGGCTGATTCTCGAAGTCGAGTCGCGCTGGCTGCAGGCCGAAACCTTGTTATGGACGGCCGTGACCGGCTGGATCTGGTTTTCCCGCCGACGCGACCTGGCCGAGGAAGAACGTGGCGGACTGGTCGCTGAATTGATCGCGTCACTGTTCATCATGCAACGCTGGCGACGACTGAGCCAGAAGGCCAGGCGCACAGCACGTCGCGCTAGCGGCGACGGGCGCACCGGCGATGATATGTCATGATAGATGCCCCGCCCCGCCCGGGGTGAACAACAACAGGAGCTGACACGTGGGCGCCAGGACATCATCTTCAACACCCTCATTGACACGCCGCGGACTTTTCGCGGGCACCGCGGCACTGGCCACAACGTCACTCCTGGCCACGACCACCGCCAGCGCGGCCACAGACAGTAAGGCCGGCTGCCACCATGCCGGCGCGGGCCGCGCCACGGGCATCCAGCTGTACACGGTCCGCGATTCCATGGCCGACGATGTCCCCGCCACGCTGACCGCGCTCGCCGCCATCGGCTACCGTGAGCTGGAGTTCGCCGGCTATTTCAACCAGTCACCGGTGGCGCTGCGCACACTGCTCGATGACCTGGGCCTGGTCGCCCCGAGTACGCACATGGACGCCCGACAGCTTCGGGACGCCCCGGACGCACTGCTCGATACCGCCGCCGCGATGGGCCACGACTACGTGGTCATTGCCTGGCTGCACCCTGACGACCGGAAGACCCTTGACCAGTACCGGGCCTGGGCCGACGTCTTCAACCGGGTGGGCGAAAAGTGCCAGGCCCTGGGCATGCGCTTCGCGTACCACAACCACGATTTCGAGTTCGCCGCGATTGACGGCCAGGTGCCCTGGGATGTGCTGCTGCAGGCCACCGAGCCGGACCTGGTCGACTTCGAACTGGACATGTTCTGGACCCGCAAGGCCGGGCTGGACCCCATTGAGGTACTGACGCGCGCACCCGAACGCTACACCATGGCGCACATCAAGGACATGAGCCCGAACGGCGACATGGTCGACGTGGGCACGGGTGAAATTGACTACGGCGCGATCCTGACCAGCCCCGAAGCGGCCAGCCTGAAACACCTGTTCGTGGAACACGACAACCCGGCCGACCCCTTCCGCACCGCCGCCGTTGGCCGCCTTGGCCTCACCCGCGCCCTGCTGGGTGACGGGTGACGCGTTACGCGTCACCAAAAAACGGGCGCCGAAATGGCGCCCGATTTTTCAGCCGGTCGCGCCCTTGCGGTTGCGGCTGCGCTCGAAGGCCCACACCGCACCGAAGATGAAGAACAGGATCACCGGGATGATTGCGACGGCCTGGAATGATGTGGTCGCCGCCTGCGCCAGGGCGCCGGCCATGGCCTCGGAGCCCGGCTCCAGCGCCTCGAACGCTGCCTGGCCGCCGGCTGCCTCGAATTTGGCCTTGTCATAGATTCCGCCCAGTTCAGGCAGCACGAATCGAATGGCCAGGGCGCCGGCAAAGCCGGTCAGGCCAATCGTCCACGGCCCGCCTTTCGGGAAACGGTGCGCTACGGCCGCCAGCATGGTCGGCCACATGTAGCACACGCCAACCGCCCAGACCGTGGCCGCCACCAGTGCGGTCACCGGCGATGAAGCCACGCTCAGCAGGTACAGGCCGATGCCGGCCGGCACGGTGGAAATCCATAGCAGGCCCATGTCGGAAAAGCGGTGCGCCAGTGCGCCGGCAAAGTGGCGCATGACAAACATGATGGCGGCCACGTAGACCAGCACCACGATGCCCGGCATCTTCACCGTTTCGCTGAGCGCGATGTCCACCCAGGACGAAGGCGCCAGTTCCGCCGACGCGGTCAGGAACATGATGGCGAAGAACACCCAGAAGAAAGGCTGCTTGACCACCACCATCAGCATCTCGCCGAAGCTGACGCCCAGCGATTCGGCCTGCGTGCCGGGGAATTTCTGCGTCATGGCCCAGAGCCCGAAAGCGATGCCGGGGATCATGATCATGGCGATGGCGATGCGCCAGTCCATGTCCATCACCTGGAACAGCAACAGGCTGAGCAGGCCACCGGCGACGATGCCAGCCGGCCACCAGGCATGCAGCACGTTCAGCCGGTGTGTCTTTTCATCCGGGTACAACGCCGCGGTCACCGGGTTGATGGCGGCCTCGGTGCAACCCCAGCCCACGCCCATCACCAGCATGCCCCACCAGACCAGTGGCACCACGTCGACGCCGGTCGCCAGTGACGGCGCCATGACCACCATCAGCGGGCCGACGATAAAGGTCGCGGACGCAATCAGGATCACGCGCTTGGCGCCCAATACATCCAGGATCGGGCTGGCGACCAGCAATGATGCGGCAAAGCCGAGGAAGGCCGCGCCCAGTGCGTCGCCGATCATGCGCCCGGAGTTGGCGATATCGACCGGGTCGAAAAGGGCTTCCTTGATGGCGCCCGAGGCGGCAATGCGCAGCGAAAACGCCGCGGCGGCGGTGAACAGCGCCAGGACGCTGATCCAGAACAGTGCGGAACGGTTGTACCCATCCGCGGCATGAGTGTCAGACATCGTTATTATCCTTTTATCGTGAGCCAGCGGGGCGCGAGCACCCCACACCAGTTTATACGACAGAAGCGGGGGTGGGGCCAAGCGCCGGGAGAGCGCGCGGGGAAGCGGTCAGTCGTTACGCTCACAGCCCGGCAATGAGCCATCATCCAGCCGCGTCGCCGCTTCGTCCCCGGCCACCGTGGACACGGCGGTCCGGAGCGCATCCAGGTCGAGGTCTTCGTTGCCCAATAGCTGGCCGAGCACGTCGTCCAGGCCATTGTTGTCGCCGCCCGCGCGCAACGCGGCATCGATATCCCTGAACACCATCACTGCCCGGGCCGTGGTGGCCCCTGTCGAGGCACCGCCGCAGAGCTCATCGGATTTGGCGGACCATTGAGCCAGGTCCTTCAGTGCGTGCTGGTAACGTTTGGGCGTGATCGTGCCCGAGCGCCGTAGCAACTCCAGGGAGTAGTACTCGGCCAGGCCCTCGACAATCCAGTCATAACCGGGTGCCGAATCCATCGACAGCGCAACATGCAGCACTTCGTGCAGCAAGGAACTGGTGCCGTTGCCGCTGATCATGGGTCGCTCGGCATGGATGTACAGGGAGTTCGGTGCCGACAATGCGCCGCGCCACATGGGCTCGCCGGCGCTGATCACCGTCAGGCGTGGCAGCGGCTCGGGCAACAGCGCCGAGAGTTCCGGCAGGGTCCAGTTCAGTAGCGCCAGCATATCCATGCGTCGCACGTCCTGGCTGGTTGGCCCGGCGATAACGACGCGCGTGCCCGCGATCCGCTCGCGGCGGACGCCCAGTTCGCCCATCACCAGCCAGCCGGTGGGCTGCGAGAAGCGCCGCCCCGGTCGCGTGACGGACGAACCCTTGTCATTGCCCGCGTAAGGCGTAACCACCGACCATCCGGCCGGTGCCTGTACCTTCAGGACCGTGTTCGACTGCGCCGATTTCTGCGTCCGGGTGGCGGCCCGGGGGATCACGTCCTCGAGCCGGAACAGGCCCCAGTCGTCATCCAGCCAGGCGTCGTACTCACCCGAATCGCGCTCGTGCAGCACAGGCACACGCCAGGACAGCCGCCCGCCATTGGCCGGGGGTGACCAGGTGACCTGCCCGTCATCGACGACCACATCGCCATCGCCGTTGATTGCTTCCAGCAGCCCCTGGTCGAAGCGCATTTCGCGCAGGTAGTCGTCATCCTGCCGAAGGTTCAGGCGCACGTTCGCCACACCCGCACGTGGATCCACGGTCACGCGGTAGCTGATGTCGTAAACCCGTTCACCGTTGTCGGACAGGCAGGTTCCGCAGAACCACAGCAGGGCCAGGGCAACCAAGGCCCGTGAAAACACGCCTGTCATGTTCAGCGCTGGATAAGGACCGAAGACGCCTCAATGGCGTATTCGAAGGCACCGGCGATGGGCTCCGGGGCTTCGCCCAGGTCATCGGCGTAATGATCCGCCTGGGCCTGGGAAATCGGTGTCCGGACTAACTCACCCACAAGCGTTACTGGTTTTCCGGCTGTATCGGTGGGAATAAAAAACGCGTAGTCGTGAAAAGTCACACGGACCACGGTGTCGCCTTCCTGGGCAATAAAGAAACACCCCTTCTTCTGGCACACCTTGTTTATGGTCGTGGTCACCCGCACGGACTCGGGGCCATTGTCACCCAGGCTTGCCACGGCCTCACTGACAGACAGGCCGGGCGCCTTGTCGGTCATCGCGTCGCCAAACACTTCGTACTCGGCAGTCGATTCAACCGGCGCCGACAACCGCGTCACGTCGCCCATCACGCCGGCCGAAATGCCCACGGCCAGGAGCCCGATAAGCCGGGTTACTGCTTTGCACCGGGCCATCATTGCACCCTGCATGCCGGGTAACGCGGCGTCTTGCTGACCCGCTCCACCCGATCTTCAGCAACATCCACCTTCACGCATTCCGCGGTACGCGGCGCGTACCACCAGGTGCTGGTCAGGCTGATGCCCTCATGGCGGTCCACCGCGCGGAAACCCTCGCGGTCCAGGGCCAGGTCGGCACTGCTGGCCGACTCACCCACCAATTCATGGAAATCGCGTGCGTTGCCCTGCCCGGCCATGGATTCGCAGGCCTGCGGGGGCGCCTTGCGAATGGCATCAAAAATGTCGTTGCGTGCGACCAGCGCCAGGCAGACCTGGGTCGCGCTGTTCCACCAATTGGACAATGTGCCATCGATGAACGGACGATTGTGTACAAAATTGAAACCTCGGCGCCCCAGTTCAGCTTCGCCGTCCTGGGTGCTCATGCCGAGCAGGCCATCCATCTCGGGTGTCGTCCCCGCCATGGCTGGAACAGCAGGCACGGCGGCCATGGCCGCCGTGGCGGTGGCAACAAACAGGTGTCGACTCAGACGCATCCTTTGCTCCTCGACGGCCCGGGCCGTCGCTGATGGGTCTGGTGATAGTAATATCGCCCACCCCGGCACTGCAATGATGGGTCAAAACGCCAGTTTGCCCTGGCGGCCACCATCGGCGCGGAAGGTGGAAGTGTCCAGCCCCGGCAGGCGTCGCGCGAGCCCGTAACGGCGCCGCGCGACGTCAAACCGGTGGGCGATGATATCGGCATAGGGCCCCAGGCCGGTCATGCGCGAATGAAACCCCGGCCGGTAAGCGCGCCCGCCATGGCAGGACGCCAGGGCGGCCATGACGGCTTTACTCCGGTCGGGATAATGGACCTTGAGCCAGTCACGGAACAACGGGTCGACCTCGTGCGGCAGGCGCAGCAGGATGTAGCTGGCTGCGGCACCGCCGCGCTCGGCCACGGCGGCAACGATGGCCTCCATTTCGTGGTCATTGATACGCGGGATGACCGGCGCAACCATCGCACCCACCGGTACACCAACGCGCGCCAGGCCCTCGATCACCCGCAAACGCGCGGCCGGGCCCGCTGTCCTGGGCTCAAGGCGCCGCTTCAATTCGTCGTCCAGCGTGGTGACGCTGACGCGCACACTGACCAGGTTGCGGGCCGCCATCTCGGCCAGCAGATCCAGGTCCCTCAAAACCAGTGCACTCTTGGTGATCAGCGCCACGGGCTGCCTGAACGCCAGGCAGGTTTCCAGCAGCCGACGGGTCAGCCGCCGCTCGCGTTCGACCGGCTGGTAGGCATCGGTATTGACGCCGATTGCGATGGTTTCGCAGCGCCAGCCCGGGAGGGAAAGCTCCCGCTCCAGGCACTCCACGGCATTCATCTTGGCCATGATCACGGACTCGAAATCCAGCCCCGGCGACAGTTCGTGCCAGGCATGGGACGGCCGCGCGAAACAATACACGCAGCCGTGCTCACAACCCTGGTAGGGGTTAAGCGAAACATTGAAGCCGATGTCCGGTGACGTATTGCGACTGAGGATCGACCGGGCCTTTACATTGATCACGCGGGTGCCGACGTCACCCGCGCCATGCGGGTTCTCGCCGGCCGCACACTGCGAATTAAGCCACTCCGTGGACGGCGTCAGTGACCGTTCGGTATAGCGATGCTCAACATTGGAGCGGCTGCCGCGCCCGCGGATACCGTCTGGCGAAGCGACCCTTGCACGAATACTGTTCATATATACAGTTATCGTATTGAAATCCTCCCCGCACGACAAGCCCCCTGCTAGCATAGGCGGCGTGAAAACACTGACGACAATCCTGCTGCTGATGGCCTGCCTGTGGCCCGCGCAGTCACGGGCCCAGCACACCGCGCCGGGCTCGCTGGAACACTTCGGCCAGCAACCGGAGCCCGAGGCGCCGGCGCCAGAGCCCGTTGAGCAGGTTGACGACACGGTGACACAAGAGGCCACCTACAGCATCCTGGGCAAGCCGATGGAGCCGGGCGAGTTTCGCCAGTTCAACTGGCAACTCGAGACCGCGATGGCCGGCCTGTCCGTGCCGACCCCGGTGCTGGTGGCGCGAGGCCGTTTTCCGGGCCCGACGCTGTGCCTGGTCGCTGCGGTTCATGGCGACGAACTCAATGGCGTCGAAATCGTCCGGCGAATCATGTTCGACCTGGACCGGGAAAACCTGCATGGCATTGTCGTCGGCATCCCCATCGCCAACGCCTTCGGCTTCCTGCGCGGCTCGCGGTACCTGCCCGACCGCCGTGACCTGAACCGGTTTTTCCCCGGCCAGCCCAGTGGCAGCATGGCGTCGCGTTTCGCGCACGCGCTGTTTGGCGAAGTCATTCGCGACTGCCACGTGCTGGTCGATATCCACACCGGTTCGTTCAACCGGACCAACCTGCCGCAATTGCGCGCGGACCTGGGCCAACCGGACGTCGTCGACCTCAGTCGGCAGTTCGGCGATATCGTTGTGCTGCACAGCGAAGGCCCAAAGGGTTCACTACGCGGCGCCGCTACCGCCATCGGTATCCCGGCGGTGACCATGGAGGCGGGTGGCCCTTCTCAGTTCCAGGCCACGGCCGTCGACGCCGGTGTCGATGCCATTGGCGCACTGCTGGACCGGCTGGACATGGTCAAGCAGTTCCGACTGTTCCGCGATCCGCAGCCGGTGTTCTACGAGTCCGACTGGGTGCGTGCCGAATCCGGCGGTATCCTGCTGGGTGAGGTCGAACTGGGTGACGAGGTGCTGAAAGGGCAACGGCTGGGTACCGTCACCGACCCCATAGAGAACCGTCGCGAAACGCTGTACGCGCCCTACACCGGGCGCATCCTGGGCATGGCCCTGAACCAGGTAGTGATGCCGGGCTTTGCCGCCTTTCACATTGGCCGGGCCACGACCGGCACCGGTGGGCCGCCATCACCCAGTGCTGGTGAGGACCCGGACGGGGTGGCCCCGGGCGATACCAGCCCCGGGGATGACCGCGGCGGCGAATAGCGCCGCTGCGAGCCTCAATCGCCGGCCTGGCCGGACCGTTTCTGCAGGCGTTTTTCCCAGAACTCGGCGCCGCGTATACCCAGCGCCTTCGGGTCGAACACGTAATGACCGCTGCCCTCGCGCTGCTGGCGCTCGTAGTCACGCAGCGCCCGAATCGCCGGCCGCCCGACCAGGAAAATGGCCAGGATGCCAACGATGTTCAGCCAAGCCATCAGGCCGACGCCGATATCGCCCATCGCCCAGGCCAGCCCGGCCGCCCTGATCGAACCATAGAAGGCCGACGCCAGCAGACCGATCTTCAGCGCCAGCATCAGGCCTGGAATGTGCAGCGTTCGCTTGATGTAGGCGACGTTGCTCTCGGCAATGTAGTAGTACGCCAGCAGTGTGGTGAAAGCGAAGAAGAACAGCGACACGGCGATCGCGGGCGCGCCCAGGCCACCCACCACCTGGTCCACCGCCATTTGGGTAAACGCCGGGCTGTTGGGGTCAACCGTGGCCGCCAGCATGCCACCAGAGACCGCGTTTTCGACACCCGTCACGTGGTAGTTGCCGGTAATCAGGATCATGAAGGCGGTGGCGGAGCAGACCAGCAGCGTGTCCACGTAGACCGAGAACGCCTGCACCAGCCCCTGCTGGGCCGGGTGCTCGACCTCGGCCGCGGCCGCGGCATGCGGTCCCGTGCCCTGTCCGGCCTCGTTCGAATAAATGCCGCGCTTGACGCCCCAACCGATAACGGCACCAAAGCCGGCCATGGGTGTGAAGGCATCGCCAATGATCAGGCTGATCACACCCGGCACCGCCTGGTAATTGATGGCCACGACCACCAACGCACCGATGATGTAGATCAGCGCCATGACCGGCACCACCACCTGGGTGAAATGGGCGATACGCTTGACGCCGCCAAAGATGATCGCACCCAGGCCCCCCATGACCACGAACCCGGTAACCAGCTTGGGCACCGTGGTTTCACCAAGCGGCGTCTGCACGACACTGCCGCCACCGACGGCCAGGTCGACGGCGTTGCCAATGGCGTTGGCCTGCACACCGGGCAGCAGCAGCCCCATCGCGAACACGGTGCTCAGTGCGAACACCCAGCCGTACCACTTCTGCCCCAACGCCTTTTCAATGTAGTACGCCGGGCCGCCGCGGTATTCGCCATCATCCACCTCCTTGTAAATCTGGCCCAGGGTGGATTCGACATAAGCCGTGGACGCACCCAGGAAGGCCACGACCCACATCCAGAACACCGCACCGGGGCCGCCAAAGCCGATGGCCGCCGCCACACCGGCGATATTGCCGGTGCCCACACGGCCTGACAGGGACACGGCCAGGGCCTGGAAAGTTGAAATACCAGCCATGGATTCCTGGCCGCCTCGCAACAACCGCAACATCTCCGGAAATTGCCTGACCTGCGCAAAGCGGGTCATTATGGAAAAGAATAGGCCCGCACCCAGGCACAGGTAAACGAGGGCCGGGGACCAGACCCAGGCATTGATGGTGTTGATGACGTCGTGCATGTCGGCTTCCGCGTGAATTCCGGGGCAGTATAGGCCAATCAGTCGATAGCGTTACGTGGCGGGCCCGATTGTTGGCAGGGCCCTCTTGACAAAAAAAGAATGAACGTTCATTCTTTGCGCCTGTCCAAGGTGCTGTCGCACCCACGAAAGCGGAACCCAACTCATCATGAAACGACGCATGACCCTGTCATGGCGCGGACTGCTTGTCCTGCTGCCCCTGCTGCTGGCCGCTTGCCAGCCCGCACCACAATCCAGCGCCGCCGCGGCCGCCGCGGAGCGCCCGCCGACACCGGTTTCCGTGGTGACCGTCCGTACCGCACCCGTGACCCTGGCCCGCGAGCTGCCCGGCCGAACGCGCGCCTTCCGCGTTGCCGAAGTTCGCCCCCAGGTCTCTGGCATCGTGCTCGACCGGCTGTTCCGTGAGGGCAGTGAAGTCACTGCCGGCGATGCGCTATACCAACTGGACGACGCCACCTACCTGGCTGACCTGAACAGTGCGAAGGCGAACCTGGCGCGGGCACGCGCCGGCCTGGAAGTGTCCGACCTGAACGCCCGCCGTGCCGCTGAACTGCTGGACGCCAAGGCCGTCAGCGACCAGGAGTACCGGAACCTGCTGGCCACCCGCCTGCAGGCCGAGGCCGACGTGGAAATGGCCAAGGCGCAGGTCGCTGCCGCGCAGGTGCGGGTCGATTACGCGCGCATCGCCGCGCCGATTACCGGCCGCGTCGGCAAATCCAATGTCACCCAGGGCGCCCTGGTCACCGCCGGCCAGGCCGAGCTGCTGACCACCGTGCACCAGCTCGACCCGATCTATGTCGACGTCAACCAGTCTGCCGCGGAGCTGTTAAAGCTGCGCCGCAACCTGGATGACGAAGCGCTGCGCAAGGCCGGCTCGATCCCCGTTAACATCGTCCTCGACGATGGCAGCACCTACCCGCTGCCCGGTGAGCTGACTTTCGCCGACGCCGCCGTCGACCCGACCACCGGCAGTGTCGCCATGCGTATCGTCGTGCCCAACCCCGACCGCCTGTTGCTGCCCGGCATGTATGTCCGTGCCATGGTCAGCAACGCCATCGTCGACAACGGCCTGCTGGTGCCACAACAGGCCGTACAGCGCGGCGCCAACGGCGAAGCCTTCGCCATGGTTGTGGCCGAAGACGGCACGGCCCAGCGCCGTGTGCTCGAGCTGGACCAGACCATCGGCGCCGACTGGCTGGTCTCATCCGGGCTCAGCAACGGTGACCGCGTCATCACCGAAGGCCTGCAGAAGATTCGCCCGGGCGTGGCCGTACAGGTCACACCGGTGGTCGTCGCGGCACAGTAAGGACCACAACATGGCCCAGTTCTTTATCGGTCGCCCGGTGTTCGCCTGGGTGATCGCACTCATTATCATGATCGCCGGCGGCCTGGCCATTACCCAGCTGCCCGTGTCCATGTATCCCGACGTGGCGCCGCCCAACGTCACCATCAACGCCAACTACCCCGGCGCCTCGGCCAAGGTGGTCGAGGACTCGGTGACCCAGGTCATCGAACAGCAGATGAAGGGCCTGGATGGCCTGCTGTACCTGTCGTCGACCAGCTCGGCCAGCGGCAGCGCGCAGATCACGCTGACCTTCGATAACGGCACCGACCCGGATATCGCCCAGGTGCAGGTGCAGAACAAGCTGCAACTGGCCATGCCGCTGCTTCCGCAGGAAGTGCAGCGCCAGGGCGTCAACGTCGGCAAGGGCCGCAGTGGCTTCCTGATGGTCGTCGGTTTTGTCTCCACCGACGGCTCGATGTCCCGCAACGATATCGCCGACTACGTCAACGCCAGCATCGTCGACCCCATCAGCCGCGTTCAGGGTGTGGGCAGCGTCCAGGTGTTTGGCTCGCAGTACGCGATGCGTATCTGGCTGGACCCCAACAAGCTCGATACCTATCGGCTGACGCCGAT
Organism: Marinihelvus fidelis; assembly: GCF_008725655.1. Lineage (NCBI taxonomy): Bacteria > Pseudomonadati > Pseudomonadota > Gammaproteobacteria > Chromatiales > Wenzhouxiangellaceae > Marinihelvus > Marinihelvus fidelis. Next base: position 319,554 of record NZ_VYXP01000003.1, read on the forward strand.
GGATATCTCCGGCGCGATCCAGGCCCAGAATGCCCAGGTCGCGGTCGGCCAGCTGGGCGGCACGCCGTCGGTGCCCGGCCAGCAGCTGAACGCCACCATTACCGCGCAGAGCCGCCTGCAGACCCCGGAAGAATTCCAGCGCATCATCCTTCGCAGCAATCCCGATGGTTCGTTGCTGCGCCTGGGCGACGTGGCCCGTGTCGAACTGGGGGCGGAAAGCTACGACTCGATTTCGCGCTTCAACCGCCAGCCGGCCACCGGCCTGGCCATCTCGCTGGCGACCGGCGCCAACGCGCTGGAAACCGCCAACGCCGTGGAACAGCGGGTCGAGGAGCTCAAGCCCTTCCTGCCAGAAAACATGGAAACGGTGATTCCGTTCGAAACCGCGCCGTTCGTCCGCGTGGCGGTCAAGAACGTGATCAGCACGCTGATCGAGGCCGTGGTGCTGGTGTTCCTGGTCATGTACCTGTTCCTGCAGAACTGGCGCGCCACGCTGATTCCCACCATCGCCGTACCCGTTGTGCTGCTGGGCACCTTCGGCGTGCTGGCCGCGTTGGGCTTCTCCGTCAACATGCTCACCATGTTCGCCATGGTGCTGGCCATCGGCCTGCTCGTCGATGACGCCATCGTCGTGGTCGAAAATGTCGAGCGCGTGATGACCGAGGAAGGCCTGTCGCCCCTGGAGGCGACGCGCAAGTCCATGCGCCAGATCACCAGTGCGCTGGTGGCCATCGGCCTGGTGCTGTCGGCGGTGTTCATCCCGATGGCCTTCCTGGGTGGCGCCACGGGCGTCATCTACCGGCAGTTCTCGGCCACGATTGTCTCCGCCATGGCGCTGTCCGTGCTGGTCGCCGTGGTCCTGACCCCTGCCCTGTGCGCGACCATGCTGAAGCCGGTCAAAAAGGGTCAGCACCATGGCACCCGCGGCTTCTTCGGCTGGTTCAATCGCAATTTCGACCGCAGCGCTCGCGGCTACCGCGGCGTGGTGCGCGGCATGATCGCGCGGCCGCTGCGGTTCACGCTGGTGTTCATGCTGCTGCTGGGCGGCATGGTGTTCCTGTTCATGGGCCGGCCGACCTCGTTCCTGCCGCAGGAGGACCAGGGCATCCTGTTCGCCCAGGCCGTGGCCCCGGTAGGCGCCACGCAGGAGCGCACGATGGACGCCGTCTACCAGCTCGAGGACTACTTCCTGGAGCAGGAATCCGACGCCGTGGAGTCCATGTTTGGCGTGCAGGGCTTCAGTTTTGCGGGCGGCGGCCAGAACAATGCCTTCGCCTTCGTCAAGCTGAAGGACTGGAGCGAGCGCGAGGACCCCTCACTGAGCGCCGCCGCCGTCACCGGCCGGGCCTCCATGGCGCTGGCTCAGATGAAGGACGCTCTGGCCTTTGCCTTCGCACCGCCGGCCATCCAGGACCTGGGCCGCTCGCAGGGCTTCGCTTTCTTCCTGCAGGACAACGCCGGCGTCGGCCACGAGACCCTGGTCGCCGCGGGCAACCAGTTCGTCCAGGCCGCCAATGCCAGTCCGTTGCTGGTGGCGGTGCGCCATAACGGCCAGGCCGACATGCCGCAATTCCAGCTCGATATCGACTTTGAGAAGGCCGGCGCACTGGGGCTGACCGTGGATGACGTGAACGCGACCCTGCAGGCCGCCTGGGGTGGCCAGTACATCGATGATTTCATCGACCGCGGCCGCGTCAAGCGCGTCTACCTGCAGGCCGACGCGCCGTTCCGCATGGTGCCCGAGGACTTCCGCCGCTGGTCGGTGCGCAACAACGCAGGAGAAATGGTGCCGCTATCCGCGTTCAGCAGCTCGCGGTGGACCTACGGCTCGCCCCGCCTTGAGCGTTACAACGGCACCGCGGCCATGGAGTTCAACGGCCAGCCGGCGCCGGGCGTGAGCTCAGGCGAGGCCATGGCCGAGGTCCAGCGGATCGTCTCCGAACTCCCACAGCAGTACGGCCTGGAGTGGACCGGCATGAGCTACCAGGAACGCCAGGCCGGTGCGCAGACACCCATCCTGTATACGCTGTCGATCCTGATCGTGTTCCTGTGCCTGGCCGCGCTGTACGAGAGCTGGTCGATCCCGACCTCGGTGCTGCTGGTGGCGCCACTGGGCATTCTCGGAATCGCCGCCGCTGGCACATTGTTCGGCCTGGACCGGGATATCTACTTCCAGGTGGCCATGCTGACCACCATTGGCCTGACCAGCAAGAATGCCATCCTGATCATCGCCTTCGCCAAGGAGAACATTGATCACGGTGTCGAAATCGTCGAGGCCACGCTGGCGGCCGTGCGTGACCGCCTGCGGCCGATCATCATGACCTCGCTGGCGTTTGGCATGGGCGTACTGCCCCTGGCCCTGGCCGACGGCGCCGGCTCTGGCGCGCAGCGGGCCATCGGCATCGGCGTGCTGGGCGGTATGATTGCCGGCGCATTCCTCGGTATATTCTTCGTGCCGCTGTTTTTTGTCATGATCCAGCGGTTGTTCGGTCGCAAGCGGGAGCAGGCCACATCATGAGCACGCAAGCCGTCAGCAAGTCCGAGGTGCGCAAGCAGGCCCAGCGTGAGCGGGTGTTGTCCGCGGCGCTGATCTGCTTCGTGCGCTACGGCTTTCATAACGCCAGCATGGCCAACATCGCCGAGACCGCGCAGATGAGCGCCGGGCTGATTTACCGTTACTTTGAAAACAAGAACGCGATCATCCTGGCCATCATCGAGGCGCAGCTCGAAATCACCCGCGAGCGAATCCGTGAACTGCGGTCGACCGACGACCTGGCCGACGGCATGATCGAGTACTTCGAGTCACAGGATTGTGGTGACCCGGAGTCGATGTCCGCCGCGCTGTTCCTGGAAATGTCGGCCGAGGCAACACGCGATGCGGATATCCGTCGCGCCGTTGAGCGGTTCGACACGGTTGTACGCCAGGGCCTGATGGACTGGCTGTCCCGGCCCATTGACCAGGGTGGCCACGGCCTGGGCGCGGAAACCGCGCGAGTCCGGGCGGTCGCCATGACCCTTCTGATTGAGGGCATGAAAGCACGTCGGGCCAGGGAGCCCGATATCGACCGGGCCGACCTGCGTGCCGCCGTCGAGGCCATCGTCGAAACCATCACCCGTCCCGAAGCGGAATAACCCCAAAAAAAACGCGGCGGACCCTGGTCCGCCGCGTCGTCTTTCCGCGCCATCCAGCGCGTATGCAATGCCCTGTCGAAACTAGGGCGTGAACTCCAGCGTCAACCCACTGAGGTCATTGTCGGCCCCGGTGAAGTTTTCATAGGTCGTACCTGCAGCCGGGTAGGCACTACCCGCACTCAGGTCGGTTTCACCCGGGTCGGCGGCACCGCCACCCTCGGACACACCGGCCAGGCCATCAAGCGCCTCAACCAGTCCGTACTCGATGGTATAGCTGCCATCGGCACGCAGTGTCACCATGAAGGTGTTGCTGCTGGTGCTTGCAAACTCGGGTACATCGTCGAAGATCACGGTGATCTCGTCAGTACCCACCTCGGCCGAAACCGAGCCGCCGACATTCGGTGACAGGTCATCCCACAACGGCGAGATCCGCGGCTGCAGGTTGAGCAGGTCGGCGACCGATTCCAGGAACCACGTATCGGCCGAACCGAAGGTCAGGTTACCGTTGGAATTGACCCAGACCGAGCTGTAGCTGGATCCGTTGAACGGGAAGCTGAAGCCCAGCGGCAACTCAACCGCGTCATCATCTCCGAGCGACAACGGTATGGCGTTGGACTCCGCGATTTCGAGGACATAACGACCGGTGGTCTCGCCGTCAAACGTCGCCACGCCCAGGTAGTAGGTCCCGGCCGGAAGGTCGGCGGCCGCAATCCTGGACAGCAGGCCAGCCCCACCATCGTCATCGATGGCCACCAGGTTCAGGTCGGCGTCGACCAGCACCATGATGGTATCCAATGCGCTGCTGACGATCTCGGCTGTCAGGACAGGCGCACCCGTGGTGGTGAAGCGGAACCAGTCTTCGTCGAGCGCCGGTTCAATCTCGGTGTAGCGACCCACGTCCGCGCTGCTGAATGGCAACGCGACACGACGCGCCTTGCGGGTGGAGTCGTTCTTGCCCGCCCAGGTGTCGTTGTAGTCGGTAGTGCCGTTGAAACGCAGCGTAGAGCCCGCAAGGTCGACCGGGCTGTCCACAGTGAACTGCTCGAAGCGAGCCGGGCTGTTGTGCAGGTTGATACGGCCACCGACGGCGCCGATATCTTCGCCCGCCTCGCTGCCCGAGGTAATGGCCGAACCACAGGACACACCCGCCAGGCCGTCAGCCGCGCTCACGTCACCGTAGGCGATATCGATATGATCGCTGCTGCGCTTGAGCGTGATCGAGAAGCTGTTGGCACCGGCGCTCGGATACTCTGGAACGTCCTCCCAGACGGCACGGAACCAGTTGCTGCCCTGGTAGAAGGTCACCACGCCCCCGCCGGTCGGATTCAGATCATCCCATACGCCCGCGATTCGCGGCGGCCCTGACAGGAACTCGGCCGTGGATTCGCTGAAGTCGCCACTGGCCGCGCCGAAGGTCAGGTTTCCGTTGGCGTTGATAAACACCGACGTGAACTCCTGCCCGCACAGGCCGTAGCTGAATGGCAGGGCCATCTGCACGAAACCGTCGTCACCCACCGCCAGCGGATCACCCGGCGCCGGTGCGTTGACGATGATATCCACACCGGTGTCACCCGCGGCGACCAGGGTAAAGTTGAGCGGGTCGTCCGGTGAGGAAATGTTGTTCGATTCCGCACCACCGTTGTGATACTCCTCGGGGCCCGGGAACGGGCTTGCCGGCGGCGTCGAGAAACCACCATCAAGGATCTCATCGATGTAGACCCGGTAAGACGCACCCGGTGTCAGGCCGTGCAGCGTGAAACTGCCGTCCGGAGTCTCGTAGTAATCGCCTGAGAGCGCCGATACGGCATCGCCGTAAGGGTCAGCCTCGTTACGGGCAATGACATTGACACCCCAGGCCGGGGTTACACCATCGGCCTGGTAGACCGTGCCCGAAAGCGACTCGGTTGCCGCGTCATAACCCGGGTCCGGGTACAGGGCCGTGACCGAGGCGATGTCATCCGCCGCAAGCGCGGCGGTGCCACTGCCCGGGCCGAAATAGAACGGGTACAGGGTCTCGAGGTCATCGATATCAATCGACCCCGGGTAAGTGCCTGGCAGGTGACCGTCAGGACCGGGAAATTCCCCGAAGGCAAAGATCTGGCCGTTGACGCTGGCGTGCGCCAGGTTCGTGTAGTGACCGAACTCGTGCACCATGACATCCAGGGCGGCCACCGCATCGGTGAATGACGGGCCGTTAAGGAATGACAGCCCCTCGGTGATGGTGCAGGACGGGATATCACCCCACTCCGGACCGGCGAAGCCCAGGATGCCGGAGCCCGGACCATACAGCAGGTCGAAAATCTCACCATTGTCGTCGAAGACAATGGCCGACAGGCCGTCCGGCGCCAACGCATCATAGTAGTCAATGAAATTACTGATATCGACATCGACGGGCAACGCGCCGGCGTTGGTGTACGACACCGTGGACGACGGCACCGCGCCCCAGACATCGAAGGCCTGCTGCACCAGCGCGATGGCGTCGGCGTTGAGCACCGGGCCCAGGTTGCCCTGGTCAGGATTGAAAGGAATGTTGGCGCCACCGGCGGCCCAGGTGTAAGGCACACCCGGCTCGCAGTTGGCGATGGGCCCCGCGGCCTGCACGGCCGAGGTGAACCCGAATGAGGCCGCCAGCGTGGCCGCAGCCAGGCCGGACCTGATCATCGTGTTTTTCATCTGCCGCCCCCTCATTTGATTTCGGCCTTGATGGCGCTGACGAGTTCGGCGTATTCCACCGCGCCCTGGAACAGGCCGCTGTTGTCCAGCCCGTTAGCGGTCATTTCCCGGCCCTGCGCATTGGCGAACACCCGGAACAGGCCCTGGTTCAGGCCCACCGTGGTGGACAGCCCGACGCTGCTGGGCGCCGTCGTGAACAGCACATAGTCGCCGCCCACGTCGAGATCGGGATTGATGTTGAAACTGGCCAGGCGCTCAAACTGGCCATTGCCTGGCTCGGATTTCAGGTCACCCACCATCTGCAGGGTGACCAGGCTTGCGGCCTTGCCCTGGCCGAAATCGCCCTTGATGGCGTCATCGACACGCAGCGTGTACACCACGGTCGCCAGTTCCCCGCCACCGGCGCTGACCACGCCGGGTTCCTTGCTCAGGACGGTTCCCCGGAACACCTTGTCAGCATTGCCGACCAGGCCTCCAAGATCGAATTTCTGCACCATGGCCGCAGACGCGGTATAGGTGAACATGGCCAGCGCCATGCCCAGCCATATCGCCGGCCGGATCATCAGTCTCTTCATCTATTCATCCCTCTTCCGTGAAATAAAAAATACGCGCACCAACCCACACCGGGCCGGTTTGCCTGGAGGACAGTTTTTTGCGTCGGTACCCACCCCGGCTGATCACCCGGGCGTTGTCGCCTTGTACCGTTGATATTAAATATAGCAACGGAAATACTTTTTTCAGGAAATGCTGAAAACCGGGTGAATCCGGCCGGCCAATGCACTCGAATTCATCCCCATGTCATGCGCGTGTGGGTATAGTGTTGGCCCGATTCCAGACAGCTGAACCGAACCCGTAACATGCCGAGCCAACTTGACCAACTGAAGCAGTACACCCGCGTGGTGGCCGATACCGGCGACTTCGAGTCCATGCAGGCCTTCGCGCCGGAAGACGCAACTACAAACCCCAGCCTGATCCTGAAAGCGGCGCAGAAGCCCGAGTACGCGCGCCTGATCGACAAGGCGGTCGCCGATCACCGCGACTCCCCGCTCACGGGTGACGAGTGGACCAACATGACGATGGAGTACCTGCTGGTCCTGTTCGGTATCGAGATCCTTAACATCATCCCCGGCCGCGTGAGCACCGAGACCCACGCCAACCTGTCGTTCGACACCCAGGGGCTGGTGGATAACGGCCGGCGGTTCATCGAGCTTTACGAAAAGCACGGCATTGATCGCGACCGCGTGCTGGTGAAGATCGCCACGACCTGGGAGGGTGTGAAGGCGGCCGAAATCCTGGAGGCCGAGGGCATTCACTGCAACATGACGCTGCTGTTCTCGCTGGCCCAGGCCGCCGCCTGCGCGGAAGCGAAGGCAACGCTGATCTCACCGTTCGTGGGCCGCATCCTGGACTGGTACCGCGCCAACACCGGCAACGAGTACAGCTCGGCCGACGACCCGGGCGTGTTGTCCGTGCGGGAGATCTACACGTACTACAAAAAGTTCGGATACCCCGTGGAAGTCATGGGCGCCAGCTTCCGTAACACTGGCGAGATCCTCGAACTCGCCGGTTGCGACCTGCTCACCATCAGCCCGGACCTGTTGCAGGATCTGGCCGACAGCGACGCCCCTGTGGAACGTAAACTCGACCCGGAAAGCGCCATGGCCAGCGACATCGAACGCATCAATGTCGATGAGGCCAGCTTCCGCTGGTTGATGAACGAAGATGCCATGGCCACGGAGAAAACGGCCGAGGGCATCCGCAAGTTCGCCGCTGACACGGTGACCCTGCAGCAGCTGATCGCATCGAAGCGCTAGGCGCTTTCCTTCCCCGAGTTAACGCATCGCCCCGTGATTACGGGGCGTAAGCGCGTATGAACATGGCCACGCAATCGTCGATGTAGGCATCGATGTCCTCGGCCGGCATCGGCTCGCAGTTGAACTGCACCCTGAGCTGGGCCTCGCCCTTGAGCATGCACAGCAACTGCCAGGCGGCAAATTCCGGGTTGGGTACCACCAGCGTGCCCGCACGGTCCTGTGCAGCCAGGTAATCGGCCACTGCCCGCTTGGCCTGGCAGGGCCCATGCTGGAAAAACAGCCGCCCCAGCTCCGGGTGCGAATCCGCGCAGGACGTACAGATCGCGTTGATCTGTTTCGCGTCGTCGCCCAGCAGCAGCGTGGCGAAACGCCGCGCCACTTCCGGCAACATCTCCCGCGGTGGGCGCTGGTGATCGACCCGCTCCGGGTCGATGCCCGATGAACTGCACTTGGTCGAAACCGCCAGGCCGAACAGGCCTTCCTTACTGCCGAAATGCGAGTACACGGTCTGCCGCGAGACACCGGCCGCCGCGGCGATGTCCTCGACACTGGCACCGTCGTAGCCGTTACGCAGGAACAACTCGACGGCCGCATCGAGGATACGGATCCGCTTGGTCTGGCTACGCGGCCGGCCGCGGGCCGGGGTGGTTGCTTTGGCTGGCTTCATTTCACAGGATCGACATGAATTGTTTATAGACTTATTAGTCCATTAAATATATTCTGGACTCATCAGTCCAGCCATTCTAACGCACCATGCGCTTCCCGACACGCGATTACCGGCATTTTGGTCACGGCTTGCTCCCACTCCTTCTGGCGGGCGCGGTAACCTTGCTGTCCGGTTGCACACCGGAAGGCCAGGCCCAGGCGACCCCCTACCACCACAAGGCCGAGCTGCTGACCGTGCAGATGCAGGCCGGCTACGCGGTCACGCGCGAGTACGCCGGCGAGGTACAAGCCACCCAGGCCACCCGGCTGGGCTTTGAACGCGCCGGGCAGGTGTCCAGCCTGGCGGTCGATGAAGGTGCGCGCGTCGAGGCAGGCCAGGTGCTGGCGACACTGGATACCCGCCTACTGGATGCCGAGCGGGACGAGTTGCAGGCCCGGGCGGAGGAATTGCGCGCCGAACTCGACCTGGCCGAGCGCAACGAGTCCCGCGTGGCCCGGCTGCGCACCGACCAACTGGCGAGCGAACGCGAACTGGACGAAGCCGCCAGCCGCAGCGCCCTTCTTCGCGCCTCGCTCAAGCGCGTGCAGGCCGACCTCGAATCCAACCGCGTGCGCCTGGCCCAGTCGAGCCTTAAAGCCCCGTTCGCCGCGCGTGTCGCCAGTCGTGACGTCGACAGCGGCACCGTGGTCGATGCCGGCACCGCCATCTTCACGCTGGTGCAGGATGACGGCCTGGAGATTCGCGCCGGCCTGCCAGCCGACCTGGCCGAATCACTGCAGCCGGGCCAGGCCATCCGCGCCCGCGTTGGCCAGGCGGCGGCCGACGTCACGGTCCTGGCCGTCGGCCCCCGTGTCGACGCGGTCACCCGCACCCGGCCCGTTCGTTTCACCTCGCCCGGCAACGGCTACCCGGGAGAGATCGCCTACATCGTTATCGACGAGCCGGTGGATGCCGAAGGCGCCTGGCTGCCCGATACCGCGATCACCGAGGGTGCCCGCGGCACCTGGATCATCTACGCCGCCGTCGACGATGGGACCGACCCGTCGCTGCTGACGCTCGAGGCGCGCTCGGTTTCGATCCGCCATGCCGCCGCTGGCCAGGTGTACGTGACCGGTGCAATTGAAGACGACGCCCGCGTGGTCGCCGCCGGCCTGCACCGGCTCGCCCCCGGGCAAAAGGTCCTCGCCGCCACCCCCGAAGAACTGGCCGATGCTCGCCAGGACCCTTGAAAACCCGCGCCTGATCGCCCTTTTCTCCGCGCTGCTGATCGTCGCCGGGCTGGCGGCGCTGGCCGCGCTACCCACCACCGAGGACCCCCGGGTCCTGAATCGCGTGGCCACGGTCCTGACCGCTTACCCCGGCGCCACGCCGGAGCGGGTCGAAGCGCTGGTCTCCGAACCGATCGAGAACGCCCTGCGCTCGATGCCAGCGATCGACACCATCGACTCCAGTTCGCAGGCCGGTATGTCGGTGATGCGTGTTCAGCTGAAGGACACGATCACGGACGCCGCCTCCGAGTGGTCCGAAGCGCGCGACAAGCTCGCCGATGTGGCCCCTTCCCTGCCGGATGGCGCACTGGCCCCGCGCCTGGACGACGACCGTGGCTATGCCTTCACCCGGATCCTGGCGCTGCGCTGGCAAGGTGACGGCCAGCCCGACATGGCGATCCTGGGCCGCTACGCCGACGAACTGGCTCGCCGGCTACGGACCGTGAGCGGCATGGACCTGGTGCAGCGGTTTGGCGCGCCGGACGAGATTTTCCTGGTGACCATCGATTCCGCCGCGGCGGCCCGCGCCGGGCTGTCGGTTAACCAGGTCGCCGCGGCCATCCGCGGTCGCGACGCCAAGGTGGCCGCGGGGCAGTTGCGCGGCGATGGCCGTGACTGGCAGGTCGAGGTCAGTGGCGAGATGGACAGCATCGCCGCACTCGAGGCCACGGTGCTGCGCGAAGCCGATGACGGCCGCTCACTGCGCCTGCATGACATTGCCCGCGTCGAGCGCGCACCGGACACACCGGCCGACGAACTGGCCCGCGTTTCGGGCCGGCCGGCCGTAGTGGTCGCGGCGCGCATGCTGCCGGATGTCCGCATCGGCACCTGGAGCGACGCCCTGGATGCCGAGCTGGCGCGCTTCACCGCCACCCTGCCGGCCAACCTGGCCATCGACACCCTGTTCGACCAGGCGCGCTACACCCGTGACCGCATGGGCGGCCTGGCCGGCAACCTGTTGCTGGGCTTCGTAGTGATCCTGTCCGTACTTTTCCTGACCCTGGGCTGGCGGGCCGCGCTGGTGGTGGCGGTGGCCCTGCCACTCACCGCCGCCTTCACGCTCGCCTGCCTGCGTTTCTACGGCCTGCCGATCCACCAGATGACGGTCACCGGCCTGGTCGTGGCGCTGGGCATCATGGTCGACAACGCCATCGTCATGACCGACACCATCCAGCGCCTGATGCGGGATGGGCTGGGGCGACTGCAGGCCACCACCCGCGCGATCCGGCACCTGTGGCTGCCGCTGGCTGGCTCGACACTGACGACCATCCTGGCCTTCGCGCCCATCGCCCTGATGCCGGGCCCGGCGGGCGAGTTTGTCGGCGGTATCGCCATGTCGGTGATTTTCGCGCTACTGGGCTCATGGCTGATTTCACACACGCTGATCGCCGGCCTGGCCTGCCGCTACCTGGACCCGGCGCACGGCGGTGAAGGCCTGGCGCTGCCGGCATTGGGCCGAAACTTCAGGCAGTTGCTGGGCTGGAGCCTGCGACACCCGCGGGCCAGCATCGCCCTGGCCGCGAGCCTGCCAATCGCCGGCTACCTGGCCGCGACCCAGATGACGGAGCAGTTCTTTCCGCCGTCCGACCGCGACATGTTCACGATCGAGGTCCACCTGGACCCGGCCACCGGCATCGACGCCACCGAGGCCATCACGGCCGCCATGACGGCCGACATCCTGGCGCAGTCTGGCATCGCGTCCGCACACTGGTTCATCGGCGTGAGCTCGCCATCGTTCTACTACAACATGATGCAGCGCTTCGATAACCGCCCCAACTTCGCCCAGGCCATGGTCACAGCCGAAGACCGGCAGGCCGCCGACCGCGCCATCCCCGCCTTGCAGCGCGTGCTCGACGACCGCTACCCGCGCGCACAGGTGCTGGTGCGCACCCTGGAACAGGGCCCGCCGTTCAGTGCGCCGGTGGAGATCCGCGTCTACGGGCCGCGCCTGGACACGCTGGCCGCCGTGGGCGATGACATCCGCCGCCTCGCGCTGGAAACCGACGACGTGATCCACGCCCGCGCGACGCTGGTTCGCGGCCGTCCCCAGGCCCAGTTGCTGATTGATGAGAACCGCGTCCGCCGCGCCGGCATCGACCCGGTGACGCTGGCGGGCGAACTACAGGCACAGCTCGACGGCGTGACCGCCGGCTCGATTCTCGAATCCACGGAAGATGTCCCCGTGCGGTTGCGGGTTGACCGCGATCACCGCCAGGACGCGGACGCGCTGTACCGCCTGCACGTGGCGGGTACCGGCAACCAGGCCGTCAATGTCGGCAGCCTGGGCACGCTGGACATCCGCCCGGTTGCGGATGTCATCAGCCGGCGACAGGGCCAGCGGGTCAATACCATCGAGGTGTACCTGCGGGCCGGCATCCTGCCCGCCCAGGTACAGGCGCGCCTGCAGGACCGCCTGCGCCAGGCCGGGCCGGAGCTGCCGCCGGGCTATCGCGTCGAATTCGGCGGCGAGAGTGCGGAGCGCAACGCCGCCGTCGGCAACCTGCTGGCCAATGTCGGCCTGATCCTGGCGCTGCTGGTGACCACCATCGTGCTCAGCTTCAACTCGTTCCGCATGAGCAGCATCATCCTGGGGGTCGCCGTGCTGGCACCGGGGCTGGGCCTGCTGTGCGTGTGGGCGGCCGGCTATGCCTTCGGCTTCGTTGTTATTGTTGGCCTGATGGGCCTGGTGGGCCTGGCGATTAACGCCGCCATCGTCATCATCGCCGAGCTTCGCTCTGACCCGGACGCGGCACGTGGCGACCTGCAGGCCACCATCGACGGCGTCATGAAGTGCACGCGGCACATCGGCTCGACCACGCTGACCACGCTGGGCGGCTTCATGCCGCTGATCCTGTCGGGTGGGGGGTTCTGGCCGCCGTTCGCCATTGCCATCGCCGGCGGCACGGTGCTGACCTCGCTGCTGAGCTTCCTGCTGGTGCCGGCGGCCTTTCGCGCCTTCGCGCGGCGCCGCCCTCTGGACGCGCCTAGGCCGGCAGCCCGAAGCGCTGCCTGAGAAACCGCGCGATCCCGTCTTCGTCGTGATGGCCGATGACCGCGGTGGCCGCTTCGCGCACCGGGTCCGAGGCGTTCTCCGGCGCGTAGCATTCATCGGCGCGCGCGAACATGCTCAGGTCGTTGTCGCTGTCGCCGAAGCAGACCACGCGGGTCACACCCAGTTGGCCGCGCAATGCGTCGATGGCACCGCCCTTGCTGGCGTCGGCATGATGGATATCGATCCACCGCCACTCCTCGCCCTCCAGGGCGTGCCCTGAAAATGCCACCAGGTGCGGTTCGTCGGCGACCATCGCCGCGACCGCGGCCACCGGCGCCGGCGCGCCGATCGCGCTGATGCTGGAGATCTCCGCGTCGGCCGGCAGCTGCGACGCCGGCCGGACCTCGACGCCGTTACGGCGCGCGAACAGCTCCGACAAGGTCTTCTCGACCTCGTGGCGGATGGGCGGGTGATAGACCCGGTGCCGGTTCCCGGGCTCGAACGTAAAGATAAACGGCGTCATGTCCTGCGCCAGGGTGGCCTCGAGCACGTGGCTGATCTCGCCCACGGTAAGGAAATTCTGGTGGCTGTAGGCATCGGTATCCGGATGCCAGATCATGACACCGTTCTTGAACACCTGCGGCAGCCTGAACCGGTGCGGCGCGAGAATCTCGCGCGACGCGTGCAGCGTGCGGCCGGTGGCCACGGTATAGGCCACGTCGCGCTCGGCCAGCGCGGCCAGTGTGTCACGGGTGTAGTCGGAGATGGCGCCGCCGCGATCCAGCAGCGTGCCGTCGAGGTCAAATACGATCAGTTCCATGGCGTCAAAGCTTACACCGCCGGGATGACAATTTCCGGGCGCGATGGTCGTTCAGAGTTCCGCCCTGACACGGGCGCCGGTCACACGCCCCAGTCGGGCCTCTCGCCAGATCATCAGCAGGTTTGAGCCGATGACAATCAGCGCGCCGATGATCACATGCGGCAGCGGCCACTCGCTCCAGATCAGCCAGCCAAACAGCGTCGCCCAGACAATGCTGCTGTAGTTGAAGACGGTGACAATGGCCGCCTTCGCGTGGCTGAACGCGGTGGACAGCAACCATTGCGCGCCGGCGCCGGACAGCCCCACCCCCAGCAACAGCGGAATCTCATCGGCGGTAGGCCTGACCGCAACAAACGGCAGCGGAATGGCCGTAACGATCACGCCAATCAGGAAGAAGTAGAACGCGATGGACACCGGCCGTTCGAACTGGCCCAGGTAACGCAGGATGATCTGCAGGGTCGCATGCAGGCAGGCCGCGCCCAGCGCCACGGCAATGCCCAGCGCATAGACGTTGCCGGTGGGCCTGGCCATGACCAAAACACCAATGAAACCCACCACCACGGCTGCCCAGCGCCAGGGGCCCACCGACTCCTTCAGGAAGATCACGCCCAACACCGGAATGAACAGCGACGAGGTGAACATCAGCACCGTGGTATCCGCCATCGGCATCAGCGAGTAGGCGTAGAACGTCGCGCACAGGCTCAGGGTGCCGACCACGGCCCGCACCCCCACCAGCATAGGCTTCGATTTCAGCACCAGGATCTCGCGGCGGCCGAAGACGAAAATCGCAATGAGGAAGGGGATGATGGCGATGAAGTTACGGTAGAACGCGATCTCCACCACGGAGTGGTTCGCCGCCAGCAACTTGGCAAAGACATTCATCAGGGTAAAGCAGAAAAAAGCGCCGACCGCGGCCGCCATGCCGACTGTAACCCGTTCCATTGATGCCGTCTCCCTGCGTCCGCGCTGCCCGGATGCACGGGCGCCAGTGGGCATTGTAATGGGGCGTGGGTGTTACCGTCAGTGGAATTAGAAACGGCGACCCGGAGGCCGCCGTTGGGGGGTTGGCCGAAAGGGGGGTTCGGCCGGTCATGATCGTAATCTGGCAAGGTCTCGCACGACCTTCGATTCCAGAGATTTATTTATAATTCATTTTTAGATAATAATCCAGTTCAAGTTAAAAATAACTTCTGTCAACAAATATTCGCTCTTTCTAGGGCTTACGAAACTTTTTTAACAAGAAAAGAACGGTCGCTCATTTATTTATATTCCCAAAACCCCAGTTTCACCCGTCTCGAAGCCGGTTCCAGGCCCTCGGCCTGCGCACTGACGGTCAGGCTGCCGCCGGCGCCCTGCCCCGGCAGAGCCCGGACGATCACCAGGGCCAGGCCGTTGAAGGCGGACCGCTCGGTGGCGTGAAAGCCGGTCATGTCCGTCGGGTCGCCGTTGTCGGTGGCGACGATCTCGCCCGGCCCCTCGATCGAGAATCGCAGCGCGGTATCGGCATTGGCCACGGTGTGGCCATTGGCATCGACCACGCGCACGGCCAGGAAAGCCAGGTCCAGGCCATCGGCACGGATGACACCCCTGTCCGGTTCAATGACGAGTGCCGCCGGCGGCCCCGTGGTGACCACGCGGTCGGTGGCCCAGGGCTCGCCGTTCCGCCAGGTCCTGACCTCGAGCTCCCCCGGCGTGTAGACCACGTCATCCCACCTTATTCGGAATTGTAATTCGCCTTTCTTTTTTCGCCCTAATGACTCGCCATTGAGGAACAGCTCGGCCTCGTCCCCCGAGGTAAAGACGTGCACCGGGGTGACCCGGCCCTCGCGCCCCGGCCAGTTCCAGTGTGGTAGCAGGTGGGCCATCGGGTAATCCGGCCGCCAGTGCGCCTGGTACAGGTAATAGCGATCCTTGGGGAAGCCGGCCAGGTCGATGACGCCGAAGTAACTGCTGCGGGCGCTGTAGTACGGCGTTGGCTCGCCCAGGTAATCCCAGCCGCTCCAGACAAACCCACCGGCCACGTACGGGTGCTGTGCGAGTGAGCGGAACACCTTGTCAGCCGAAGAGCCGAACGGCGCCGTGTACAGCTCGTAGCTGCTGACTTGGGCCGACACCGGGTCACCACCCGCACCGTCCGCCACGGGCGCGCTATCGCCTTCGGCGACCGGGAACAGGTATTCGCCACGGGAACTCACCGCCGCGGCGTTCTCGCTGCTGAGGATCACCTTTTCGGGATAGGCCTGGCGAAACGCGGGGTACATCGGTGACGTGCGGATCCCCTGCAGGTGGGCGTAACCCGGTGCATCGCGGATGCCCTCGCCCTGGTAATTCAGGTGCACCATGTCCATGACCGCCGGCAGCGGCATGCCGGGCTTGGCAAAGTTCATGGACACCCCGGTGGGCCGGGTCGGGTCTTCCTGCTTCGTGATCGCTTGCAGGCGCCGGGCCACGGCCGCGCCGTCGTCGCCGGTGTACTGCTCGCCCACCTCGTTGCCCAGGCTCCACATGATCACCGACGGGTGGTTGCGGTCGCGGCGCAGGAAAGCGCGCAGGTCCGGCTCGCTCCAGTCATCAAAAACCAGGTGAAAGTCGAGCGGCGTCTTCTTGCGCGCCCAGACATCGAAAATCTCGTCCACCACCAGGATTCCCATGCGGTCGGCCAGGTCCAGCAGTTCCGGGGCCGGCGGGTTGTGCGCCGTGCGGATGGCGTTGGCGCCCATGGCCTGCAGCATTTCGAGCTGGCGCTCCGCGGCACGGCTGTTCCAGGCCGCACCCAGCGCCCCCAGGTCGTGATGCTGGTTCGCGCCTTTCAGCTCGATGCGTTCCCCGTTGATCCATAGGCCGGTTTCACTATCGTATTTTAATTCACGAATTCCAAATCTTGTTTCTACTTTATCGATAACTTGCCCATCTCGACTCAGGCGGGTGACGGCCAGGTAGCGGTGGGGAGACTGGTTGGGTGGCGGCCCCCACAACCTGGGCTGGGCAATGCGCGCCCCGGCCTCGACCCGGGCCCGCGCGCCAGCGCGGATCTCGGTGGTGAACGCCGTTGTTTCGGTGACGGCCGATTCACCGCGCAGCCCGTCGCTGCCGAGTACGTACACGGCCGTCTCCACGCTGACGCGGGCCGCTTCGGATGACGTGTTTTTTATATCAGAAATAACCTTAATTTTAGCTTCTTTATTACTGATATCGCTTGATATAACATGAACACCCCAGGGCGTGACATGAACCGGGTCCTGCCGGGTCAGCCAGACATTCCGGTACAGCCCGCCGCCGGGATACCAGCGCGAGGACTCCGGCGGGTTGTCCATGCGGATCGCCAGCAGGTTGTCACCGCCGGGCACCAGGTAGGGCGTCAGGTCCACCTGCCAGGACGCGTAGCCATAGGGCCAGCCACCGGCCAGGTGGCCGTTGATCCAGACCATGGCGTAGGCCATGGCACCGCCCACTTCCAGCGTCACCTGTTGCCCCTGCCAGTCGGCCGGAATGTCCAGGCTGCGCCGGTACCAGGCCACGCCGGGGCTGGGCAGGCGCCCCATGCCTCCACCCACCGCTACATCCTCCCCCACCATGAACGGCCCGCCGATGGCCCAGTCGTGGGGCAGCGTGACGCGCGCCCAGTCGCCGTCATCAAAACCGTGCCCCAGCAACGGCAGGTCGGTGACGGGTTCGTGCGCAGGCCGTGCGTGATGGCGTTTCGGGTCGTCGATGAACTCATTCGCCGTGGGCAGCACCCAGGGCTTCAGCACCCCTGCACTGCCGGCCACCTCGACGGCCTCGGTGGGCTCCGCGTCGGCCGGCCGGCCATCGCTGGATTCGGTCACCTCTGGCCGGACGTCATAGACCAGCCCATCGGGGGTTTCATCCGGGCCGTACTTCATGAACCGCCAGCCATCGTTCAACGAAACCCGCAACCGCGGGGAGTCGTCCGTTGATGCCGAAGCAGGACTGGCCAGCGGGGCCAGCAACAGGCAGAAAACGGCGGCGAGCAATACGGGCAATCTGGGCATGGTGAGCTTCTGGTTTTTATTCAGGAAAATCGAGTATATATCGCTCATCCCTGCCAGGTTGCTGCATGCCGGGCTGGTCCGGCATGACGGCCAGTGGTAGGTTGCCCTGATGAAAACAAATCGACGAGAACTGATCCTGGGCGCGGTCTCCGCCGGACTGGCCGGCCAGGCTGGCCACGCGATCGCGCAGACGCCGCCGCCCGGCAGCCCGGCGACCCGTGACGGTGCCGCCCCAGACCCGCTCGAGACCATCGACCTGTGGCCGGGCGAGGCCCCGGGGCTGCCAGCCACGCCGCCCACGGAAACGGTCGCCGAGCGCAGCACCGACCCGGGAATGCATGACCGCGCGGTCACCGGCATCCGTCGGCCGCGCATGGCCGTGTTCCGGCCGGAGACCCCGAACGGCACCGCAGTGCTGGTGACGCCGGGTGGCGGCTACCAGCGCGTGGTCGTGGACAAGGAAGGCTATGAACTGGGACGCTGGCTCTCGGCGCGGGGCTACACGGTGTTTGTGCTGTTCTACCGGCTGCCCGGTGAAGGCTGGGCCAATCGCCAGGACGTGCCGCTGGCCGACGCGCAGCGCGCCATGCGCCTGGTGCGCTACAGGGCCGCCGATTTCGGCATTGACCCGGAACGGGTCCTGGCGATGGGCTTTTCCGCCGGTGGGCACCTGTGTGCGGACCTGGCCACGCGCGCAGACGCCCCGGTGTACGCCGCCGTGGATGACGCCGATGCCCTGTCCGCGCGCCCGCGGCTGGCGGCGCCCATCTACCCGGTTATCGCCCTGTCCGCGCCGCTGGCGCACACCGGGTCGCGAAACAACCTGCTGGGTGAAGACGCTGGCCCCGGGATGGAAGCGGCCCACTCACCGGACCGCAACGTGACCGCCAGCACGCCACCCTGCTTCCTGGTGCATGCCGAGGACGACGGCGCCGTGGTCGTGGGTAACAGCCTGCGTTTGCGCGCCGCCCTGGTCGAGCACGGTGTGCCGGTGGAGACCCACCTGTTCACCCACGGTGGGCACGGCTTTGGGATCTCGCGTGCCGCCGGCAAGCCGGCGGCGCATTGGCCTGAACTGTACGTTCGCTGGGTGGAGTCGATGCTGGCCGCCAGTTAGTGGCGGACCTTAGTGACGGGCCGGGACCTCGACGCTGCCGGTCACGTTCTTGTGGCTGATGCCACCGCTGCCGTCCTTGCCGACACGGAAGTCGCCGCCGACATTGCGCACGCTGATGCTGCCGGACGAGTCGCGTTCGACCACCACGTCGCCCTGGACATTCTCGAACTGGATGCTGCCCGAACTGTCCCGCGACACCAGCACCGAGCCGTTGATGTCCTCACCGGAGATCTCACCTGAGCTGTCGCTGACAATGTGCACATCACCCTCGATATCCTCGAGCTCGATACCACCGGAGGAATCCGACAGTTCGACCGGCCCGTTGACGTCAGAAATGTCGATATGGCCGGAGCTGTCCTTGACCTTCAGCGCGCCGACATTCTCGATGTCCATGCCGCCACTGCTGTCGCGTACGTCCAGGGGCAGGGTTTCCGGCACCCGGATCTCCAGGTCCACATAGGCGTAGCGGTTGCCGCCGAAAAAGCCGCCGTCGGTATCCGGAATGTCGACCGCGATCCGGGCCTCGTTGCCGGCTTCCAGGATCAGCCGGGTCTCGTCCAGCAGTTCCTGTGAAGAAGCACAGAGCCGCGCGACCACCTGGGCCGAGCCGGTGTCCGGGCGGCCCTCGATATCGAGGCTGCCGGCGGCGGCGTCGATTTTCAGCACGCTCGCGCCGGACAGGTCCAGCGAGCGGTCCAGCCGTTGTTCATGGTCGCAATCACCGGCCCAGGCGTTGCCTGCGGCCAGCACCAGTGCAATGGCACCCATTCGATACATGAGAAGTCTCCCTGTCAGTCCTGATTCGAGGGTTAGACGCTGCCCGTCCAAAAAGGGTTGAAACACCGGTCGAATGGCCTCGACTCAGCCGGCGCCCAGGCGCAGCAGCCGACCCTGCGAATCGCCGCGCTCGTCCTCCAGCACCCACAGCGCGCCGTCCGGACCCTCGACGACACAGCGGATGCGCGCGCCCAGCGGGTAACGCGCGACCTCGGTGGCGGCCGTGCCGTTCGCCTCGATGAACACCAGCCCCTGCGACTTCAGGCCACTGGCGATGGCGTGACCAGCCCAGCGCGGGAACAGGTCGCCGCCATAGAACACCAGGTTGCCGGGGGCAATCATCGGGGTCCACGAGATGGCCGGGGCGGCGAAATCGTCGCGGCTGTCGTGGTCGGGTATGGGGGTGCCGTCGTAGTGGCTGCCGTCGGAAACCACCGGCCAGCCATAATTCTGGCCGCGCACGACGGCGTTGAGTTCATCACCGCCGGCCGGTCCGTGTTCAAGGTCCCAGAGCACACCGTCGGGGCCGAAGGCCATGCCCAGGATGTTGCGGTGCCCGTACGACCAGATTTCCGGGTTGGCACCGTCCTGGCCAACGAAGGGGTTGTCGGCGGGCACGCTGCCATCGTCGTTGAGACGGACCACGGTGCCCAGCGTATTGCCCAGCTCCTGGGCCGGATCCATTTTCTGGCGGTCGCCCGAGGCGATCCAGAGGTACCCCTGCGGCCCGAACACGATGCGGTGGCTGTAGTGGCCGCGGCCGCTGACCTTCGGCGACTGGCGCCAGATGTCCTCGATATCGGTGAGTGAGCAGGCCTCGGCGCCGCAATCGAGCTTGCCACGCTGCACGACGGCGCCGCGGGTGTCGCCCTGCCCCGCCTCGGCGTAGCTGAAGTACACCCAGCCGTTGTCGGCGAAATCGGAGTGCGGCATCACATCGCCCAGGCCGCCCTGGCCACCCAGGTCCACTTCCGGTACGCCGGTCACCGGCAAGGTCACCGGCGCGGCACCCGCATCGTCCCAACGCAGCACCTTCATCGCACCCGGTTTTTCCGTGACCAGCAGGCGGCCATCAGGCAGGAATGCCATGGCCCAGGGCTGGTCGAAATCGGCCACGACGCTGACGCGGAATGCCGGATCGCCGGCAGCCCCTTCGCTGGACACCAGCGCGCCGGTCTCGACGGCCGTCGCCGTCGGGCTGCTGCAACCGGCAGCGGCCATGGCCAGGGGAATCATCGCGATCAACAGGCTTCGGCGCATCGTTTTCGACCTCCAGTCGTTCTCTGTGCGGTATGCGGGAAACCCTCATCATAACCTGACACCGCGCCGCGCCCTGCGTATAATCGCCGTCGATCCTGGGGTGGCACGGCGCTGCGAGCGCACGGGCCTGAGACGCGGAACGCGAACCCATTGAACCTGATCCGGCTAGTACCGGCGTAGGGACGGACGCTTCATTTCGATCCAACCCCGCTCGAACCCCGGACTCCACGCACTGATTTGGAGTTCCGATGAACACACGTATCACCACCTGCGCGGCACTGGCCGCGAGCCTGTTGCCCTGCACGCCGTTGCTGGCGCAACCCTCCACGTCTTCCGGTACCGGCCACGACACCGTGCTGGAGGAAATCATCGTCACCGCCGAGTTCCGCCCGGTCAGCGCGCTGGACACCGCCGCCAGCGTCAGCGTCTTCGGTGAACACGCCATCGAGACCCGCGGCGCGGTGCATGTCGAGCAGCTGCTGAACCTGGCGCCGAACGTGAATTTCTCCGCCGGCGCGTCGCGCGGGCGCTATTTCCAGGTTCGCGGCATCGGCGAGCGCAGCCAGTTCGTCGAGCCCATCAACCCGTCCGTGGGCCTGGTCATCGACGGCATGGACTTCACCGGCATCGGCGGCGCGGCCACGACCATGGACCTGGCGCAGGTGGAGATCCTGCGCGGCCCGCAGGGCACGCTGTTTGGCGCCAACGCGCTGGCCGGCATGATCCACATGGTCTCCAACGCGCCCGGGGCCGAGTTTGGCGGCAGCGCGGAGTTCACCTACGGCAATTTCGACCGACTGACCGTGGGCGCCGCGGTCGGCGGTCCGGCCGGAGACACCGTGAGCTGGCGACTGGCCGCGCAGGTCAATCGCGCCGACGGCTGGTACGACAACACCTACCTGGGCCGGCCGACCAACGACATCGACGAGGGCTTCGCCCGCGGCCGCCTGGCCTGGGCCGTGAGCGACGACATCGACCTGGGCCTGGTGCTGTTCCTGGCCGATATCGACAACGGCTACGACGCGTTCTCGCTGGACAACACCCTGGAGACCCTGTCCGACGAGCCCGGTCAGGACACGCTGGAGGCCACCGGCCTGGCCGTGAACGCGGACTGGCGCCTGAACGACAGCCTGGACCTGCAGGCCGCGCTCAGCCACGTCGATGCCGACGCCGTGTACAGCTATGACGAGGACTGGAGCCATACCGGCATCTGTGACGGCACGGCCTGCGATTCGGAGGACTGGGGCTTCGACTGGTGGTACAGCTCGTTTGACGCCTACACTCGCAACAACCGCAACACCGCGGCTGATGTCCGCCTGCTGGGCGAGGCCGGTCGCGTCAACTGGACCACCGGCGCCTACTACCGCGACCAGCAACAGGGCCTGCAGCGCGACTACACCTACGCCGCCGGTCGCTTCGACAGCCAGTTCGACAGCCGCAATGCGGCCCTCTACGGCCAGCTGGACTTTGCCATGGCCGAGCGCTGGACCCTGGTGACCGGCCTGCGCTGGGAAACCCGCGACTGGGACTACGCCGACAACACGCCGACCGCCGACGATGACGGCGACGAGTCGTACTGGGGCGGCCGGCTGGCGCTGGAGTACCGCACCGATGCCGGCACCTTGTTCTACGCGCTAGTGTCGCGCGGCTACAAGCCCGGAGGCTACAACGCCGCGCTGGCCGCGGAGTTGCCGGACCTGGAGGCCATGGGCATCGAGGTGCCCGAGGGCGCGCTGGTCTTCGACGGCGAGACACTGCTGAACTACGAGGCCGGCATCAAGGGCCTGTTCCTGGACGACCAGCTGCGCCTGGCCGCCTCGGCGTTCTACCAGGACCGCGACGATGTGCAGGTCAAGCAGTCCATCGTCATCCCCGACGACCCGGCCGCCAGCGCCTGCCCCTGCGTGTTCATCGACAGCCTGCAGAACGCTGCCGGCGGCGTGAACTACGGCCTGGAACTGGAGGCCGACTGGCAGCTGGCCGCGCGTTGGCGGCTGTTCGGCACGCTGGGCCTGCTGCGTACCGAGTACCGCGACTTCCTCAGCTACACGCACGCCGACGCCGACCCCGAAAACGGCGTGCCCTACGACATGGGCGGCCGCGACCAGGCCCACGCGCCGCGCTACCAATACACGGTCGGCATCGAGTTCGAGCCCGCCAGCGACTGGCTGGTACAGGCCGACATCGAGGGCAAGGACCGCTTCTACGCCTCCGCCAGCCACGATGAGCGCACGGCGGCTTACGCGCTGATCAACCTGCGTGTCAGCTGGCAGCTGGGCGACTGGCGGCTGTCCGCCTGGGGCCGCAACCTGGCCGACGAGGACGTGCAGGTGCGCGGCTTTGGTGGCTTTGGCAACGACCCGCGAAAGCTCTACGAGGTGGAACCCTACTTCCAGCTGGGCGAACCCCGGGCCTACGGCCTGACGGCCACCTGGACGTACTAGTCCGATCGAATCGCCGTGGCCGCCACATTGCGCGGCCACGGCGCACTGCCTACCATGCACAGTCCCGAACCGGAGATTGACGCATGAGCGAGCTGTCCCAAGCCGAGCAGACCGAACTGGAGGCCGCGGCCTTCCGCACCCTGGTCGCGCACCTGCAAAAACGCACCGACGTGCAGAACATCGAGCTGATGAACCTGGCCGGATTCTGTCGCAACTGCCTGTCGCGCTGGCTGACCGAGGCCGCCGCCGAGCGGGGTACCGAACTGGACATGGACGCGGCCCGCGCCTGGGTCTACGGCATGCCCTATGCCGACTGGAAAGAACGCCACCAGGCCCCCGCGACGCCGGAGCAGCAGGCCGCGTTCAAGAACGTCATGGCCGACCCGGACCTGACCTCCTGAGCACACCGGAAAAACCCTTCTGGGAGACCAAGTCGCTGGCGGACATGAACGCCGCGGAATGGGAGTCCCTGTGCGACGGCTGCGCACTGTGCTGCCTGCACAAGCTCGAGGACGAGGACACCGGCGAGGTGTGGTTCACCAACGTCGCCTGCCGCCTGCTCGACACCGAGGCCTGCCGCTGCACCGACTACGCCCACCGGGCCGAGAAAGTCGCGGCCTGCCTACAGCTCTCGGCCGACCGGCCGGAAGCCTTTGAATGGCTGCCCTCGACCTGCGCCTACCGGCGCCTGTCACGCGGCCAGGGCCTGGCCGACTGGCACCCGCTGGTCAGTGGCGACCCGGACAGCGTCCACCGCGCCGGCATCTCGATGAAAGGCCAGATGGTCTCCGAGCTCGACGACCCCGAACCGACCCAGTTCCAGCGCCGCTGAGTGCCCGGCTGGCTTACAATAGCCGGCTCACAGAAACACCATCGCGCGAGCCGTTATGACCACTGCCCAGAATATCCAGTTCCAGTTTCAACAGGCCCGGCAGGCCTACGCCAGGGGCGCCTGGGCCGAGGCCCTGGCGGCCTGTGATCGCCTGCAGCGACAGGTTGGCCGCAGTGAAGAGGTGCTGAACCTGCGCGCCATGTCACTGCTGGCGCTTGATCGCGGCCCCGAGGCGGCCGCGACCCTTCGTGAAGCACTCAAGCGCAAGCCCAACTCGGCCGGCATGAACCTGAACGCGGCGCGCATCGACCTGGCCCTTGGCAACCCGAAGGGCGCCAAGCGCCACGCCATGACCGCGGCGCGCGCCGCCAGCAACGACGCCCGCGTGCTCTACCAGGCGGCGCTGCTCTGCCGCCAGTGCGGCGACTACCCCACGGCGTTGCGCCTGGTCGACCGCTGCCAGGCCCGCGAGCCGGGACTGTCGGATGCCTGGTACCTGAAAGGTTCAATGCTGCTGGACCAGGGTGACGCCGACAACGCCGCCATCCAGTTCGAGCAGGCGCTGGCGCACAACCCGGCCAACGCCCGCGCCATGGCGGACCTGGCGCGGCTGCGCGGGGAACTGGACAAGGACGACCGGCTGATGGTGATGCTGGAGGGCATGGCCACGCGCGGCCGTGAGACCTGGGCCCGTTCCTGTGCGTTGTTCGCGCTGGCCGACCTGCGTGCCCGCGCCGGTGACGCTGAAGCCGCGGCGGCGCTGTACCAGCGCGCCAACGAGCTGGGCAACCAGGTCCGGCCATTTAACTTCGACGCCTGGCTGCGACAGCAGGACGAGACGCTGTCGGCCTACATGGACCTTGTACCGCAGGGCGCGCCGGGGCACGGCAACGGCGCCGGCCTGGTCTTCCTGGTCGGCATGCCGCGTTCCGGCACCAGCCTGTGCGAACAGGTGCTGGCCGGTCATCCGGACGTGCTGGCCGCCGGTGAGCTGCACGCCATGGCCGCCATCGAAACACTGGCTGCCAGGGGCAATACGGATGAGAGTCTGCGCCGGCACTACATCGAGGCCCTGCCGGCGGACCATGGCCGTTACCGGCTGACCACCGACAAGCTGCCGATGAACTTCGAACGCGTCGGCCTGATCCACCGCCTGTTCCCTGGCGCGCGCTTCATTCACTGCACGCGTCACCCGCTGGACGTGGTGCTGTCCTGCTACCAGCAGGACTTCCAGGCCGGCGTCAAATGGGCCTTCAGCCTGGACCGCATCGCCCAGGTCTACCAGGCCCAGGACCGCCTGATGAAACATTGGAAAGAAAAGCTGCCGGAACACATCACCGAGGTCCGCTACGAGGACCTGGTTGGCGACCTGCCGGCCACGGCAAGCGCGCTGACCACGTTCCTGGGTATCGAGCCGGACGACGCCATGCTGGCGCCGGAAGCCATCGACCGCACCGTGCAGACGGCCAGCCGCCTGCAGGTCCGCGAGGCCGTGCACACGCGGTCCGTGGACAAGTGGCGCGCCTACGAAGACCTGCTGGCGCCCGCGATCGAGCGCCTGGGCGACCTTATTCCAGCGCCTGGTAAATAAGCGTCCGCAGCTTGGCGTGATCGTCCAGGTTGCCGGACGGGATGACCTGCGTGAAGTAAACCACCACCAGCCCCTCGGCCGGGTCGACCCAGTAGGTCGAGTGGTAGGCGCCACCCCAGGCGTAGTCACCCACCGATGACGGTACGCCACGCACACCCACGTCCAGCGTGACCTTGAAGCCCAGGCCGAAACCCATGCCGGCGTCCCAGGGGTACATGGACGGGTCGGCCAGGTGATTGACCGTCATCAGCTGCACCGATTTGCGTGACAGCACCCGCGCACCATCCAGTTCACCTTCGTTGGCGAGCATCTGCAGGAAGCGCGCGTAGTCGTGCGCGGTGGACAGCAGGCCGGCGCCGGCCGACAGGCTCTTGCGCGGACCCTCAACGTAGCCGCCCTGCCCGGTCATGTTGCTCTCCGCCGGCGAGCGCGCCAGCGATCCATCTTCGGTCACCGCGTAGACGGTGGCCAGGCGGCCGGTTTTGTCGGCCGGCAGGTAGAAATGCGTATCGGTCATGCCCAGCGGCGTGAAGATGCGCTCGGCCAGGAAGGCGTCCAGCGCCATGCCCGCAGCGACCTCGACCACGGCGCCCAGGATGTCGGTGGAATAGCCGTAGACCCATTCCTCACCCGGCTGGGCGTCGAACGGCAAGGCCGCCATCCGCCGGACCGTCTCGCGGATAGGTTCGTCGCGGTCGGCGAAATACCAGCCCTGGATGCCGGCGTCCGCCCAGGCATCGGCGGCGGTGCCGTAACCGTAATCCACGCCTGAGGTGTGCGTCAGCAGGTCGCGAACCGTGATCGCGCGTTTCGCCGGAACGACTTCGTAGGCACCATCTTCGCCGGCCACGGCGACCTGGGTCTGCGCGAACTCGGGCAGGTAGCGCGACACCGGGTCGCCGATCAGCAGCCGGCCCTCCTCCTGCAGGATCATCGCCGCCACGCTGACAATCGCCTTGGTCTGCGAGGCGATGCGGAAGATCGCGTCCTCGGTCATCGGCGATTGCGACTCGATATCGCGCCAGCCATGCACACCCTTGTATGCCACTTCGCCGTCCTTCAGCACCAGGGTCACGGTGCCCGGCAGGTCGCCGCGCTCGGTGTAGGTGGTAAAGAACTGGTCAAGCCGTTGCAGGCGCTGGTCGGACAGGCCATCGGCCGCGCCGGCGGCGGATGCGAGCAATGCCAGGCTGGTGGCGGTGGCCAGCGCCAGGTGCCGGAGAATGCGTCGAGTATTCATGATGTTGATTTCCCTGCTTGTTATTGTTGATCGGTGCTTTTCAATGAGCGTTACTGGGGGTTATACACCAGCGAAAAGTAAAAGGGCCACCCTCGCGGGCGGCCCTTTCAGGTCTTGCTTCGGTTAGCGCGGCGTCAGAACACGACCGTGACCGTGCCGGAGCAGGTCGAGGTGCCGGCGTTGCAGACCTGGTACTGGTAGGTCGCGCCGCCCTTGGCGCCGATGTTGTCGTTATGGAAGCCGTCGTTCGCCGTGGTGGTCAGCAGGCTGCCGTCGCGGTAGATATCGACGCTGGCGGCCGTTGAACCACTCCAGTTCAGGTCTACCTGCTGGCGACCCTTCACCTTGAAGCCGTTGGCCGACAGTGACAGCGTCTGCGCCGGCGCTTCCGGCGTGGTGGCCGAGGCGGTGTTGCTCCATGCCGAGGTCTCGGCGCCCTTCAGCGCCCGCACGCGGTAGCTGTAGGTGGTCTCGGCGCTGACGCCGGTGTCGCTCCAGGCCGTGGTGTTCGCACCCAGGGTGGCGACGGTACTGAACCCGCCACCGTTGGCGCGCTGCACCTCGTAGCCGGTCTCATCACCCGCGTTGTCAGTCCAGCCGATATCGACCCGGTCATGCGCAACCGCGCTGGTGCCCAGGCCCGACGGTGCCACCGGCGGTGTCACCGGCGTGTTGTCCACGCGGATCACCAGCTGGTCGACATGGACCGTGTCCTGGGCGCTGTTGCCCTGGCTGTTGTCGGTGTCGATTACGCGAACCCACACGCTGCCCGACAGGCCGCCCGGCAGGGCCGCGACCTGGGTATTGGCGGAATTCGTGGACGAGACAACGAAGGCGTTCGTGTAGCTGCTGCCATCGGCAGACCACTGGAACTGGAAGTCATCGTTGTCACTGGAACCACCGCTCCAGGCATTGGCGGTCAGGGTCGTGCTGTTGCCGGCCTCGATATCGAACACCCAGGTATGCGACAGCGAGCTGCGACGCTTGCGCGGGTTTCCGCCGGATTGCTGCTCGGTGATCGACTGCGCGTTGCCGTCGTCATCATGGGTGGCGCCGATTCCGCCACTGACGGAGCCTTCCGAATTGCTCTGCGACACGGCGGTGTAGTCCACGAACGGCGGCGGCGCATCGGTGGTGGCGCTGCCACCCGCGTAGGCGGAATCACCCGCACCGTTGAACGCGGCGACGCGGTAGAAATACGTGGTACTGGCCGCCAGGCCGGTGTCGCTGTAGCCACTGGTGTTCGCGCCCAGGCTGGCGATCACGCTCCAGCCACTGGAACCGTTCGGCGAACGCTCCAGGCGGTAGCCGTTCTCGTTGTCGGCGTTGTCGCTCCAGGCCAGGTCGATGCGGCTGGCGGATGCGGCCGATGCGCTGAAGCCGCTGGGGTCAGCTGGCGGCACCGGTGGCGCACAGCCGTTCAGGCAGAAGGTCATGCTGGCCGACGAGGCCGAGATATCGGAAATGGTAATTCCGGTCGAGGCGATGATGCCGTCCTGGTAGGTATCGGTGTTGGGGTGGTTGCCCGGCCCCGGGCCGATCGCGTCCACGCCGGCGGCGTGGTGGGCATCGGTGGAATCACCGCGGTTGTTGCTGCGCTCCAGGTCGTAATCACCATCGGCCTGCAGCACCGCCACGCGGTAGTGGTTGCCGTTGGCCGGCCAGCCGGACTGGCCGGGGAAGCCCTCGGTGTTGTAGCCGGCTTCGTTATCGATATGCCAGATCACCAGGCCACCCTGCGGAATCGAACAGTCGAAGCCGGCGTCCTGGCGGTTTTCCACCAGCAGGTATTCGTTGCTGGGGAAGCCCTGGTCGATGCGATAGACATCCGGGAAACTCTCGGCCTGGCGCAGCGTGTATTCGCCGGGGTCGCTGATCACCGTCGGCGTGTACCAGCCCAGGTTGGTCTTCGACCACGGGGAGAAGTGCGGCGGGCACAGCTGGGAGCCATTGAAGTCCCAGGAGTTCGCCATCAGGCCCCAGGAACCGATGCCCTCGCCGGAGCCGGAGGTGTCATACAGGTCCGGCAGGCCGAAGAAGTGACCGGTCTCGTGCGCGATCACGCCGATGCGGCCGATGGCCGAGCCCGATGTACCCCAGACGCCCGGGCTGATGTGGTAATCGTAAACCGAAACGCCGTCATTGGAGTTCCACTGCGGCTGGATGGCCCAGCGGTGCGACCAGATGCGGTTCGCCTGCGAGGCGCCGTAGGCGTCGCTGCCGCCCCACTCCGCACCGTAACCGGAGTGGATGAAGGCGATCGAATCGATGCGGCCGTCGTTGTCGGTGTCGTAGTCACCAAAATCGATCACGTCGTCCAGGTCATCCAGCGCTTCGCGCAGGGCCTGCCAAAGGGTCGAGTCACCCGAGTTGCCGTTGGCGTAGTAGGCCTCGGACTGTGACACGGTGATCCAGCCGCCGATGCCGGGGTTGATGTCGGACACCAGGTCCAGTTGGCCGTAGGAATTCTCAAAATAGACGTCACGGATGCTGCCCGTGGGCGCCAGCGACGGGTCACCGCCGATCGAATTGAATAACACGTCCATGTCGGACACGCTGGGCAGGCTGCGGCCGACATGGTCGGCGAAACGGATCAGCACGACCAGGTTCTTGACCGTACCCAGCGGCGCAATGGCGTCAGGCGCGGCCGAACCCGGCTGGTTGACCACCTGGCCGTTGACGCGCAGCGCGGACTGGCCCCGCACCGCCGCGCTGGGCATGACGCGCTTGCCCAGCCCCGCGGCGCGCGGGTTGTCCCGCCCCACCACCAGGCCGTTCGGGTTCACCCGCCCGGAGGCACCACGCTGGCCATACTCGAACCAGCGGCCATTGCGCACCACGGTGTAGCCCTGGGTGTCTTCCATCCAGTTGAAGTGCTCGTCACCGCGCACGTACAGCGTAATGACCGAGCCGTCGGGCTGGACTTCCTGGAAGGGTTTGGGTGAAGCCGGGGCCGCGAACGCGGTGCCGGATACGAACGTGCAAGCAAAAACGAGGAGCCCCGCGCGAAGGCGGGCCGATACGGTTCTGGACATGGTGATCCCCCTGAACGTCTGATTAAGTTTTTATATCCCTGAAATAAATTAACGCATCTTCCATGCATATCCTATCAGCAGATCGCCGTGACCGCCGACGGAAATTGCAGTAGCGTAGGTCCCATGCACACACGAACACCGAACAATTCGCGCAGATGGTGGCCATTGGCCTGTCTCCTGGTGCTAGTCGCGCAGCTCGGCTTTGCCCAGGTACAGGAGGCGCCAGGGGCGAACACGACCAGCGAGCAGGACACCGCGCTCGCCGACAGGATCAGCCAGGCCTATGACCATGTGGATGGCCTGGAACCCGTTCGGGTCGAAGTCGATTCTGGCATCGTCACGCTTTCCGGGGAGGTGGTATCGGAAGAACTGCGTGAGCGGGCCATCGACCTGGGGTCGCGTTTCGAAGGGGTACTGGATGTACAGGACAACCTGGCCGTCAGCACCAGCCTGGGCGACCGTATCGGACCGGCCATGGCGCGGTTTGAAGAGCGCACGATGCGGGTCGTCTACAGCCTGCCGCTGCTGATTGTTGGCCTGGTCATCCTGTGGCTTGCCTGGGTGTTCGCCCGCTGGCTGAGTACCCGCGAGTGGATCGGCCGACGACTGCGACAGAATCCTTTCATGGCCGACATCGTCCGCCAGCTCGTCCGCGCCGTGGTCATGGTCGGCGCCATGCTGTTCGTGCTCGACCTGCTGGAGTTGACCGCGCTGGTCGGTGCCGTGCTGGGTGCCGCCGGTGTCGCCACGCTGGCCATCGGTTTTGCCTTCCGCGACCTGATCGAGAACTACATCGCCTCGGTGCTGCTGTCCGTGCGCCAGCCATTCGAGCCAAACGACCTGGTGCACATTGGCGACCACCTGGGCAAGGTCACCCGCCTGACCTCCCGGGCGACGGTCCTGATTACGCCGGAGGGCAATCACGTGCGCATTCCCAACGCGACCGTGTTCAAGGCCGAAATGGTCAACTACTCGCGCAATCCACAGCGCCGCTTCCAGTTCGATGTCGGTGTCGACGTGGAACTGGAGCTGCTGCCTGTTCAGTCCCTCGCAGAGCGCATCGTTGGCGGCATCGACGGCGTGCTCGATGACCCGGCGCCGTTCTGCCTGGTCATGGAGCTGGGTGATTCCAGCGTCATCCTGCGCGTGTTCGGCTGGGTAGACCAGCGTGAATATGATTTCGGCCGTGTGCGCTCCGAGGCCATCCGCCAGGTCAAGGAAGCCTTCGACGAGGCCGATATCGTCATGCCCGAACCCATCTACAACATCAAGATGCTTTCACCGAAAGCCGGTGCTGAGTCAACCCCCAACGACACCGTGGCGCCCCGGCCTGTGCGCCCGACGCAGCTTGCCGCCAGCGAACAGCCCAAGGGCGCCGACACGCGCAGCCAGGATGAAATCGCACCGGCACTGGAACGCGAGGCCGCCGACGGCCAGAACCTGCTCGACGAGGCCGCCGAAAAGGAATGATCAGCGCGCGGCGTTGATCGATTCCAGCACACCCGTCACGTACACCATCGGCGCGTTCCAGTTGATGGTGATTTCATTGGTTGAATAGCTGCACCAGTGATCGACATACGATTCCGCCGCCATCTTTGACGGATACTCGCACTTGTCCTGCTGGCCCGGCTGCGGCCCGCCGGCGACGAAGCCGGGCACCGGGTCAACCACGCCGTCAGCCTGCGACGGCCGGTGGTGAATATGCATCGGCGTCTTGCCGCCATGACCGGTGACGAAACTGTAACCCGTGGGATTGCGGCCAAGTACCCAGTCCAGCAGCGCCTGTGCACCGTCCAGGTAATCCACATTGCCCGCCAGGTCGTAGGCCTGCAACAACATCATGGCGCGGTTCAGGACCACGGAGTTGCTGCCCCAGACGAAATCGCTCTTCTCCAGCGGCACGCCCCAGGCCGACTGCCGACCGGTCGCCATGACGGCATCGGCCAGTTCGACGATGCGGTTGCCGATCAACGCGGTGTCAGCGGCGTCGGCCAGCTCGCCGGCATGCCGCGCCAGCGACATCCAGGCCAGCCCGGAGACCTGCGACCAGCCCGGCACCGCCGCCCCGGTGGCGGCGAAATCGACCGCCTCCCAGTAGCGGCTGTCGCCGGTGGTGATGAACATCTCCGCCGCCGCCCAGGCGAATTCATCGCTGAACTCACGGTCGCCGTAACCCCCCGTCTTCACATCATCGGGCTGCCGGTACGGCAGGTCGGGATGGGCCTGCGCCCATTGCCAGGCCCGCTCGGCGGCGGCCAGCATCTCAGCGGCACGCCCCGGGTAGGTGGTCTCGTAGGCGCCGACCACGCGGCTGGCCACGGCCATGACCGCGGCAAAGTTCAGCGCCGCCGCCGTGCCTTTCTGCACCACGTAGCGCTGCTCGTGCGTGTCCGCGGGCATCACCTCGCCGACGAAATTCAGGGTCGTCAGCTTGTGGTACACGCCGCCGTCGTTCGGATCCTGCATGGTCAGCATCCAGTCGATGTTCCACATGACCTCGTCCAGCAGGTCGGGCACGCCGTTGCCGCTTTCGGGTATGCCCAGCTCGCGCGCCGCGTAGCGCCCGGGATCACGTTCCAGGGCCGCCAGCAGCGTGTACGTGGAGATGCCCGAGTTGACGATGTACTTGCCGTAATCGCCGGCGTCATACCAGCCCCTGGGCGAGGCAATCACGCTGCCGCTGGGGCGCTCGGCCGAGGCCGCCGAGGCGTGAATCATCACCTGGGTGTCCGGATGCCCGGCCGCGCGCGCCCAGCGGCCCGCGAACGCTTCCGGCAATGCCGTGCTGGCGCGGTTGTAGTAATAGGCCTTGGTGGCGGCGTCACTCAGGGCGGCGTAGACCGCGTCACCAATATTGAACGCGTGCGAGGCACCGATGCCTTCCACCTCGACCCGGTACCGCCCCGGCGCGCGCAATCCGGAAAAATCGGCCAACGCCACGTCGCCCGACGAGAACGGCCATTGCGCAGATTCCGTCGTTTCGCCGCTGAACACCGCCTCACCGCTTTCTGAGTCAACCACGGTGAACGGACGTGCCGAGCCGGTCTCCACCACGGCCACCTTGGGCGCGGCGGGGTGGAAGCCCACCTGGTTGACCTGGATTCGTTCACCCGGGGCCGTATCCGCGTGCGCGATGCCAGCCGCGGTAAGGAGCAGGGTCATGGAAGCGGCAAAGACCCGCCGTAAAGACCATCGTGTCATGTTGAGCCTCGTCTATGGTTTTGAACGACAACGTTGTCAGCGCTGTTGATGATACATTGCCGCATCACCACCGCGCATGCCACCACCCAGGGAGCCCGTGACATGATTCGACCCAGGACACTCCACCAACCCGCCCTCGTCGCCACTGCCTGCGCTCTCGTGCTGGCAGCCTGCGCAAGCACCCCCGACGTTGACCGGCAGGACCGCCGCTTCAACGAGATCACGGTCGACGAACTGCAGGCGGCCATGACAGGCGGCGAACTGGACTCGGTGGACATCACCCGTCACTACCTCGACCGGATCGAGCGTGTCGACCCCGGCATCAACGCCATCATCGAGACCAACCCGGATGCCGAGGCCATTGCCGCCGCGCTTGACCGCGAGCGCGCCGAGACCGGCCCACGCGGGCCGCTGCATGGGATCCCGGTGGTTCTGAAGGCGAATATCGACACCGGCGATGCCATGGCGACAACAGCGGGGTCGCTGGCGCTGGTTGAATTTCGCGCGCCCGACGATGCTCAACTGGTCACCCGACTGCGCGACGCCGGCGTGGTGATCCTGGGCAAGGCCAACCTGAGCGAGTGGGCCAACATCCGCTCCACGCGCTCTTCCAGCGGCTGGAGCAGCCTGGGCGGCCAGACGCGCAACCCCTATGACACGGCCCGAAACCCCTGCGGCTCATCGAGCGGCTCGGCGGCCGCCGTGGCGGCCAACCTGGTCGTGCTGTCGGTGGGCACGGAGACCGACGGTTCCATCGTCTGCCCCGCCGGCACCAACGGTATTGTCGGCATCAAGCCCACCCTGGGCCTGGTGAGCCAGGATGGCATCATCCCCATCGCCCACAGCCAGGACACGGCCGGCCCCATGGCCCGCACCGTCCGCGACGCCGCTCTGCTGCTCGACGCGATGGCGATTTCAACGGAGCAGACCGGCTCGCTGCTGGACGCCCTGGAAGACGCCACATTGGAAGGAAAGCGTATTGGCGTGGTGCGCAACTACCCCGGCGCCGGCGCCCACCCCGGGGTCGACGCGGTGTTGCAGAGCGCCATCAGCGCCATGGAAGCCGCTGGCGCCACGGTGGTCGATATCGAGTTGCATACCGACGGCGCCGGCGCCGCGGAGTGGGAGGTCCTGCTGTATGAACTGAAAGCCGACCTGGCCACCTACCTGCAGGACGCGGGCGCGCCCTACGCCTCGCTGGAAGAGCTGATTGCCTTCAACAAGGCCAACGCCGACACGGTGATGCCCTTGTTCGGGCAGGAGATCTTCGAACTGGCCCAGGCCAAGGGCGACCTGGACGACCCGACTTACACCGAGGCGCTGGCGACCGGCCGCCGCATCACCCGGGGCGCCATCGACAGCGCACTGGACGCCAACGACCTCGACGCCTTGCTGGCCCCCACCAACGGCCCCGCCTGGCTCACCGACCCGGTCAACGGCGACACTTTCAGCATCGGCAGCAGTTCCTGGGCCGCCATCTCCGGCTACCCGAACATCACTGTCCCGGCCGGCTTCGTCAGCGGCCTGCCCATCGGCGTCTCGCTTTTCGGTACGGCCTGGTCAGACGCCGGCCTTATCGCCATCGCCTACGCCTTCGAGCAGGCAACGCAGTTGCGCCGACCACCGGGTGACGGGTGACGCGTTACGCGTTACGCGTGACGGGGGAGTCAACACCGTGGGGCGGTGTTGCACTAGTGGTGGGGTGTGACGGGCGACGGTTGGCGGGTGACGGATGGTCGGTTTTCAGGGCCTTCGGCGGCCATGGATGGCCGCCGATGAGCGCCCCAGGGATGGGCTTGAGCGCGCCCTGAAAACCGACTGTCCGTCACCCGACCTGGGCGTTACCCGTTAGAGACCGCCCGGGCCGCAGTCGTCTTCAAGGAAGTCGACGATCAGGTTGAGCGTCTGGTCGAAGTGGCTGTAGTACCACGGCATGCTGTGCGGCATGTCCGGGATCGACACGAAAGTCACGTCGATCTTGTCACGCACGGCCTTTTCAAAGTCCGTGGCGTGCCAGTCCGGCGTACGCACATCGCGGTCGCCAGTGAACATCAGCAGCGGAATGTTGGCCTTGTCGGCGTTGGCCATCGGGTCCATACCGGTCACCGTGCGTCCCTGGAGGATGCGCTGCAGGCGGTTTTCACTCCAGGTGTTACCGAGCTTCGCCAGGTTGGCCACGGGGCCGCCGGCAATCGCGCACTGGTACGGGCTGTTGGGGCGAACGACCGCGGCGACCGAGGCAAAACCGCCGTAGGAGTATCCGAAGATGGCCAGACGCTCGGGGTCGGCGATGCCCTGGTCAACCAACCACTGGGCGCCATCGTCCTTGTCGTCCTGCATGGCCAGGCCCCACTGCTTGTCGCCGGCCAGCCAGAGCTTGCGACCCAGGCCGCTGGAACCACGATACTGCGGACGCAGAACCGCGTAGCCCCGCGAGGTCAGCAGCGGCACCCAGCCGGAACCGTCCCAGCCCCCGCGGTCACGCGACCAGGGCCCACCGTGCGGGTGAATGAGTGTCGGCAGGGGGCCATCTTCCTTGCTCCAGCCCGCTGGCAGGTCGAGAATGCCGGGGATCTCCATGCCGTCCCGCGCGGTGTAGGTCACCCAACGCTGTTCGCCGATATCCTCCGGATTGATCCAGGGCCGGCTGTTGCCCAGGTTGGTGACCTTCTGGCGGTCTTCCACCAGGTGATAGGCCGTGGGCGTCTGCGCGTTGCCAGTGCTGAACAGGACGCGTGACAGGCCGTCGTTGTAGTCAATGATCCGCACCGTCTTGCCCGGAAACGCCTGCTTCAGGCCCTCGTGAATGGAACGCAGGTCCCCATCCACGTAGGTCACTTCCATTTCCAGGCCGTCGACAGCAAAGCTCACCAGCTGGTTAAAGTTGCTCGGTTGCGTACCGAAGCCAAGGCCGGCAATGGAAAAGCGCGGGTGCGCGACAAGAGGCTCGGCGTCAAACTCCCGGGTCTTCGGGTCGTACATCCAGGCCTGCACCAGGTCGGAGAACTGGTCAGTCAGGACATAAAGCTTGCCGGTTTCATCATCGATACCGACAACATTCACCGAGTAGCGCTCGTGCAGCAGCGTCGTCAGCTTGTCGTGAATGCTGAACTCGCCCGTGGCCGGGTCGAGAATCAGGACGCGCAGCTCGAAAACATCATTGCCCATGGCCTCGGTTTCATTGCGCGTAACCACGTGGCCATCCCGCGGGTGAAACAGGCCCGGTGTTTCGGAGCGGTTGCCCTTGAAAAGCAGTTCCGCGCGGTCATTCTTCAGGTCGTACAGGTAATAGTCGCTCTGGAATGAACCCGTATCGACGCGCGAAATGATGACCTTGCTGGGGTCCAGCGGCAGGTTGCTGACCAGGTTGGCGCTGCCGGCCAGTTCCAGGCAACGCTGAACCGCATCACTGACATTAATGCCGCGAGTACTGCCGGCGAATGCCTCGTCGAACTCCTTGTGCGCACCATCAGTCAGGTAGTTCTTGAACACAAAGGTATCGGTCGAGCCACGCAGGTTGCCTTCACCGCAGCCGGCCAGGTGGCCCGACCATTCCTGCCGGGCGGCGACCAGGATGCGATCCGCTTTCATCGCGTTCGCAGCAATGAACTTCATGCGGTCACCGCTGGGCGTGACGACGGGCCCTTTGGACAGGTTGTCAACGTCCCAGGTGGCGACCGCCGTGTCCTGGTTGTTACTGCCCGGCGCGGCGACAATCGCGACCAGTTGTTTGCCATCGGTACTCATCGATACCGATGAAATATTGGGTAACTTGGCGAATGACTCCACCGGAATGGGCTTCGCCAACACGGGGGCCGTGGAAAGCCCCAGGCAGGCCGCCAGCAGCGGCCGCAATGTCTTGCTGATCATCAGTTTCTTTCTCCCCAAATGACTGGCGGCGCCGAAGCGCCGCCAGAAAGTATCGCCGATAAAGCTAAGCGATTACAGCCTCCAGTTCAGACGAACCCACAGGCGACGACCCAGCAGGTCGTACTGGCTTGCAGAAACCGGCACGTTGCCGCGACGTGACAGGCCAGCGCCTGAAGACACGAAGTCCGGCTCTTCGTCGAACAGGTTGTTGATACCCACCAGGAGGTCCCACTTGTCCTGCTCGTAGAAGACCGAGAGGTTGTGGTACAGCGCTGCATCCATGGTGATGTCCTGGCGCGCGTCCGCGTAACCGAAGTAGGTGGTGATTTCGTCTGCGAAATCAGACTGATCGGTTTCAGACACGTACTGCAGGAAGTAGGTAAACGTCCAGTCGTGACGATCCAGGTTGGCGCGGAAGTTGCTCACGTTATCCGGTGAACCGACGCTGCCGACGTAGTCGGTCTGGTCGAATCCGGCAACAGAACCCGGCGCGAACAGTTCGTACACGTTCTCCAGGTAGAAAGAGCTGTTACCTTCCAGGCGGATCGTACCGAAGTCGAAGTCGCCGCTCCAGGTCGCCGTAATATCAACACCATCAATGGTCTGCTTGTTGATGTTAACGAACTGGTCGTAGACCTCGTCGATGTTGTACGGACGGTTCAGGTCACTGCCCGGCACACGCGTAAACAGGTTACAGAACGCGTTCGGGAAGTTATCGCCAGAGTAGCAACCGGCAACAATGCCGCTCGCACCCAGGCTGCTGATCTGATCGTTCACGGTGGTCTCGTAGTAGTCCACAGACACGTTCAGGTCAGTGAACTCAGGCGTCCACACCATGCCGACCGTAAAGGAGTCAGACGTTTCCGGGTTCAGGTTGCCAGCACCACCACCCGAGTAGATCAGGGCAGAGGATGACGGGAAACCAGAGTAGTCCTGCGGGATACCGTCGGCCGCACAGTTAGCACGGATGTTGTCGTTGGTGCTGTTGATCCAGTCAATACACGGGTCGATACCGAGCTGGTCACCGAATGAGGTTTCATCACCCAGGTACAGCTGGTACAGGCTCGGCGCGCGGTAGGACGTACCGGCGGTCGTGCGCAGACGGATTGACGGGGTCACCTGCCAGTTCAGGCCGGCTTTCCAGACCCAGTCGCTACCACCGTCCTTGTAATCAAAGGCACGGGCAGAAACGTTCAGGTCCAGGCTTTCGAAACCGGTCATACCGGCCAGCAGCGGAATATCCAGCTCGCCGAAGGCCTCGATCACGTCATTGGTACCTTCCGTCACGAGCGCGGAGGTCGAACCCCAGAGGTCAGAGTTCTGTGACGCCTGGCTGGGCTGGTCGTCGATGCCGAAGCTGCGGTATTCGATACCAAACGCAGACGCCAGGTAACCGGCCGGCAGCTGGAACAGTTCACCAGACATGATGGCCGTCACCTGGAACTGGTCGTACACGGTGTTACCCGTAACGTCGGTGCCCACGGCGTCGATCAGCTGCTGCATGTCCTGCCCACCCAGGATACCCGGTGAGAAGTAGTCCACACGCGGCGGTGACGTATCGAAACGAATGTCACCTGACTGCGAGTTCAGGATAGCGTTGTTGGTGTAGCTACCATCCGAGTAGGAGTAGGACGCGTATGCCTGCCAGCTCCAGTAGTTATCGGTGGGCAGCACGCCTTCCAGGCCGGTGGTGAAGTAGTAGAAGTCGATATCCGCAGAGTAGTTCGACGGGTACGGCATAACCGGCTGGCCGAACACGGGCGGGTTGTAAGACGGGTCATCCGGGTACGGGAAGCCGACGGCCGCGCCATAAACCACGGGGAAGAACTGGCGCCAGCCTTCTGCGGTGGTCTGACGGTTGCTCCACAGGAATTCCGCGTCCCAGTCGACACCGCCCCAGAAATCGAAGCTGTAGTCGGCCGTGGCGTAGATGTTGCTGCGCTCACGCTCGTTGATGGCCCTTTCAGAACGCAGGAACTCGGCGTCCAGGATGTCTTCAAACCAGGCCGCACCGTCGACGTCGTAACGACCACTGTAGCGCGGGGCGTAACCCGGCAGCGGGCCAACGGTGGAACCATCGGCGGTCGGGACCAGGCGACCAAACTGGCCGGTGGCGTCCAGCACGGTGTTGAAGTACAGGTTGTTACAGCCGAAGCCGTTGTCGGACAGGTCGACCGGAGAACGGTTCTCACGATCGATACGCTGGCCATCGGTGCCCCAGTACAGATCCTGCGGGCATTCCAGGTAGGAACGATCGCCGATGGTCAGTTCTTCCTGCTTGTCCCACTGTGCGGACAGCATCACGGAACCCTTGTCGAAGTTCAGGCCGGTAATGACACCGACGCGGTAGAACTCACCACCGCTCTCAAACGGTGCTTCCATGGTCGCCGTCAGTTCGGTCTGGTCGACAGAGCGACGGGTGATGATGTTGGCCACACCCGCGATGGCGTCAGAACCGTAAATGGATGAAGAACCGTCCAGCACGATTTCCAGGCGCTGCGTAGCGATATCCGGAATGGCGTTCAGGTCAAAGGGGCCGGTCTGGCCACGCGTGCCACTGGCACCCGGGCGACGGCCGTTGATCAGCACCAGGGAGCGGTCAGCGCCCAGGCCACGAAGGTTCAGGGTCTCGTTACCGGTACCGCCCTGGATGACGAAACCGCTGAACTGGTTGTTCAACTGCGTGGTGCCCGCGGCAACCGTGCTCTGCTGCAGCATATCGGCAACGCTGAGCTGGCCAGCCTGGAACTGTGATTCGGCATCGATGACCTGCATCGGTGACGTGGACGTGAAGTTTTCACGCTTGATCAGAGAACCGGTGACTTCAACACGACCCAGGTCGGTGTCGTTGGCGTCTTCGGTCGTCTGGGCGTCGTCACTGTCGGTATCCGCATCGTCCTGGGCCCAGGCGCCGTGAACGACAGCGCTGAGTGCCAGTGCGAGCAGGAAACGCGGCAGCTTCCTTGGCTCTTCATTCATTGAAAATGACATTCTTAAATATCTCCTCTGACAGGACTTTCCTGTTTGGTTTTCAACCGGCTGTGAACAAAAGAAAAGCAGACAGCGCCAGGGTGATCACCCTGACAACGCCTAGCCCCCCGGCCGAATTGTGCGCCAAGTGTAAACCATTCTTTAAGGGAGTGTTAAATAAAGCGTTGAAAAAAATTCAGAAGCGGACGCGGTACATGCCCTTCAATACGGAGTCGTTGGGCGGCGCGACCAGTCGATCTTCGAAATTTCGCAGCAGCGTGCGGTTCCAGGTCAGAAACAGGTCGCGGCCGAAACCGGTGTTCCAGCGCAGGTTGGCGTTCATGCCCACCTGGTCGCTGATGTTGTTGACCTGTACCAGCGGTGAGAACGACCAGCCCGGTGCCAGCGCCACCGTGGAACGCAGCGTGAACTTGCGCGCGGTGAACTGGCCCACGGGCTGCTTGTGGGCCTCGACGGCGTACTCTGCGTTCAGGCGCAGCCACTCGGCGGCCTGCCAGTCGCCGCGGAACTGCACGTCATCGCGCTGGCCGCCCAGGTAGTCGCCCTGAATCACGCGTACGCCCAGCATCCAGTTGTCGAAGCGGCTGGTGTCGAAGCCCATGCCGTAGCGGGCGTAGTTGTACTGTCCGGCGGCGATAGGCAGGTGATTGACCAGGTCGTAGCCGTTGACCAGCACCTCGTCGTTCTGGCTGACGAACAGGGTCCAGTTGTCGCCCGAGGCATCGCGCGCGTCGAGCAGGGTCAGGTTCAGCGCGCGCGAGGCCTCATCGGTGCTGAGCGCCTGGATATCGCGGGCATTGAAATTGTGGCCCAGCTGCCAGTCGCTGCCATCAGGCATGGTGTGGCGAAAGGCGTACTGGAAACTGGCGTCGTCGACTCCGGGGCGGCTGACTGAGCCCAGCGCCGGGTCGAAGTCGTCACCAAAGTGCTGGTACCAAGCGCTGGCGCGATGCTGCT
This sequence comes from Marinihelvus fidelis, assembly GCF_008725655.1. Taxonomy (NCBI): domain Bacteria; kingdom Pseudomonadati; phylum Pseudomonadota; class Gammaproteobacteria; order Chromatiales; family Wenzhouxiangellaceae; genus Marinihelvus; species Marinihelvus fidelis. The sequence continues at coordinate 360,248 of NZ_VYXP01000003.1, forward strand.
TGCCGGGGTAGTTCAGGTGCAGGCCCCAGGCGTTGTCATCCCGGCCGGCCTCGTTTTCGTTGAACAGTTCGGTGTGGGTTTTCTGCAGCCAGGCCTGGCCTTCAATATTTCCCAGCGTTCTGTATTTCAGGTCGACACCCACGGTGTGGGCGTCCAGGTCCTGGTCCGGGTCGCCGGCGGTCAGGATCACGCCCAGCTGCAGGTCCTCGGCCAGTGAGCGCGAGAAGCGCGCGATGAACGCGTCGCTGGCAGAGGTGCCGGTGGCGTCGGTCGATTGCACACCCAGCATGTTGACCTTCCACTCGCCGGCGGTGCCACTGACCCTGACGCCGGACGACATCTCGTTGGGGTCTTCCTTGCGAGCCAGGCCAACAGTACCGATATTGAACGGCTGCGCCAGCACACCATTGATCCCAAGCCCGAACAGGCCCAGGTCGCCCAGCCACAGGTTGGGGTCGTCGTGATAGCGGGGATCGAAGGCGGTGACTTCGAAATCGGAAACGTCGTTGTACCAGGCATCACCCTGGGCCCAGGCCGGGCCGGCAACGCACGCGGCAAGACACACGCCGGCAATGATACCGGTGACAGTCCTGGATTGGCGGCCGCGAATGCCCAATTTCACTTCCGTGTGTGTCGGTTGTTCTTAATTGTGGTTCATTATATGGACGTGTTCGCAAGCACGCAAAACCCTTAGCAAAATTCGTGGCCAAAAATCGCGTTGACCTATCAACCTGGCGGGTTGCGACACTCCTCCAGCTCCGACTCGCTGATACCCAGGTCCTTGGCCGCGGCGTTGACGTCATCCACGGTGGCGTTGACGTCATAGATATCACGGCTGACCTGGTAGACATCGTTATTGCCAAATCGCCCGGCCGTGCGTGCCGCGGCATTGAGCAGCCGGCCGAAACCGCGCTTCTTCTTCTGCGCTTCCTGCGCCGCGGCCACTTTCTCCTGGATGCAGGCCTGCTGTGCAGCCTGCAACTCCGCCTCGGTCCTTTGCCTTGGCGCCGGCGCCACGGTCTGCGCGGCCGGTGTGGCACCGCCGCTGAGCTTCGCCTTCAAGATGCCAGCCAGCTGCGGTGACGGCTCGCCGGTCACTTCCAGGTCGTTCTCGGACTGGAACTTGGAAATCGCGACGATGGTCGCCGTGTCCATGTCGCCGTTGGTGTTACCGGGCGTGTAACCCAGCGCGACCAGGTCGGTCTGCACCATCTTTGTCAGGTCGTCAGCGATAGCCGGCGTGGCCGCCATGGACAGAATCAGCAGCAATGCACCAAGAGCACAGGTCTTCATCAGGTTCCCCTCCTGTTTGGTTGAGCGGCGGCCGGGCACGAATTCCGGCAGCGCCAATGTCACATAGCATAAGATGATTGTCGCCCCAGCGCTAAATTGCGGTGACGCGTGACGGGGATTGTTGTGAGAATGGTTCTCATTTACAATGCGCGGCTTCAATTTGAGCAGCTGACCTGGAGTCATTGCCGTGCGTTTTTTGAGCCCCACCCCTGTTTCACTGATTTCCCTCGCCGTCGCGTGCGCCCTTTCCGCCCCAGCCCTTGCGCAGACGGATGGTGACGACCCCGTTCTCGAAGAAGTGATCGTCACCGGCGTGGCGTCGCAGGTTGAACTGACGCCCACCTACGCCGGCGAGCAGGTCGCCCGCGGTGGCCGTGCCGGCCTGCTCGGCAACCTCGACTTCATGGACGCGCCGTTCACCGGCACCGCGTTCACCCAGCAGCTGATCGAGGCGCAGCAGTCCGACAGCGTTGGCGATGTGCTGCAGAACGACCCGGTGGTGCGCGTGGCCAAGGGCTTCGGCAACTTCCAGGAGGTCTACGTGGTGCGCGGCTTCCCGGTGTACTCCGACGACCTGACCCTGAACGGCCTGTTCGGCATCCTGCCGCGCCAGTACGTGGCCGCCGAACTGCTGGAGCGCGTGGAAGTGTTCCGTGGCGCCAACGCCTTTATCAACGGCGCGGCGCCGGGTGGCAGTGGCGTGGGCGGCACCATCAACCTGGTGCCCAAGCGCGCGCCGGAGGCCGGCGTGCTGCGTGGCACGCTGGGCTACGAGAATGCCAGCCAGCTGTACGCCGCCGTGGACGTGGGCGAGCGCTTCGGCGCCGCCGATGCCTGGGGCGTGCGCTTCAACGCCGCGCTGCGTGACGGCGAGACCTCGGTGGACGGCCAGGACCGCGACATGAACGTGTTCTCCATCGGCACCGATTACGCCGGCGAGCGCTTCCGCTTCTCCGCCGACCTGGGCTGGCAGGACAACCGCATCGACGCGCCGCGGCCGCAGGTGACCCCGCTGGGTGAAATCCCGGAACCGCCGTCCGCGGACACCAACTACGCCCAGCCGTGGACCTTCTCCGACGAAGAGCAACTGTTCGGCGTGGTCCGTGGCGAGTTCGACTTTACCGACACCTTCTCCGGCTGGCTGGCCGTGGGTGGTCGCGAAGGCGAAGAGAACAACGTGCTGGCCAACCCGCGCAGCGATGCCGACGGCAACCTTTCGGCCTACCGCTTCGACAACGTCCGCGAGGATTCCATCTTCTCCGCCGACGCCGGCCTGCGCGCCGGGTTCGACACCGGTTCCGTGGGCCACAGCGTGGTGCTGTCGGGCTCGGTGATCGATTCGGATTCGAAGAACGCCTACGCGTTTTCCAGCTTCGTCGACACCTTCGCAAGCAACCTGTACAACCCAGTGGCCGTGGCGCCGCCGGCCCCCGACTTCTTCGTCGGCGGTGACATGAACAGCCCGCTGACCACCGAAAAGGTCGACAACAGGAGCCTGGCGCTGGCCGACACGCTGGCGTTCCTGGATGGCCAGCTGCTGGTCACCGTGGGCCTGCGTCACCAGGACATCGAGACGCAGTCGTTCGACTACAACACCGGCGCATTCCTGTCAGGCTATGCCGACGACAAGGTGTCGCCGGCCGGCGGTATCGTCTGGCGCCTGGGCGATGCCTGGTCGCTGTACGGCAACTACATGGAAAGCCTGCAGCCCGGCGCCATCGCCCCGGCCAACAGCGGCGGCGTGCCTATCGACAACGCCGGCGAGGTGCTGGAGCCGTTTACCGGCGAGCAGGCCGAGATCGGCGTGAAGTGGGACGGCGGTGACTTCGGTGGCACGGCCAGCGTGTTCACGCTGAACCGGCCCAACGCGATTGTCGTCGACAACGTCTTCCAGGCCTCCGGCGAGCAGCAAAACACGGGTGTCGAGCTGAGTGTCTTCGGCGAGCCCATTCCGGGCCTGCGGCTGCTGGGCGGCGCCACCTGGGTGGATGCCGAGCTCAAGCGCACCCAGGACGGCATTGACCAGGGCAACACCGTCATCGGCGTGCCGGAATTCCAGACCAACCTGAACGTGGACTGGACCATCCCCGGCACCGACGGCCTGATTGTCGACGGCCGCGTGGTCTACACCGGCGACCAGTACGTCAACACGGCCAACACCATCGAGCTGGACGCGTGGACCCGCCTGGATATCGGCGCACGCTACGTGGTCAACTGGGACGCCCGCGCCCTGACCTTCCGGGCGCGTGTCGACAACGTCACCGACGAGTCCTACTGGGCCTCCACCGGCGGCTTCCCCGGCGCCAACTACCTGATCCTGGGCTCACCGCGCACCTACGCCGTGTCGGCATCGATCGACTTCTGAGCACAGGCGCCACGCATGAAACCCTCGGTGACCCGCGCCTGGAGCTGGACCCACAAGTGGTCCAGCCTGGTGTGCACGGTATTTCTGTTGATGCTCTGCATCACCGGCCTGCCGCTGATCTTTCACGACGAGATTGACGGCGCGCTGAACCCGGATGCGTGGACGCCGGCCCACCCGGACGGCGAGTGGCTGGACCTGGACCAGTTGCTGGCCGTGGCGCTGGAAGACCGGCCGGGCGAAGTGCCGATTTTCATGAGCTTCGATATCGAACGGCCGGTGGTGAACGTGACCACCGGCCCTTCGGCCGACGCGCCGGGCTCAGAAATGTATTTCGCCAGCTTTGACCGCACCAGCGGTGACCTCGTGCCACCTGCGGATGTCGGCGAAGGCGTCATGCATTTCCTGCTTCAACTCCACACCGACCTGTTCCTGGGCCTGCCCGGCATGCTGTTCCTTGGCGCGATGGGCCTGCTGTTTGTCATCGCCGTGGTCTCCGGCGTGGTGCTGTACGCGCCGTTCATGCGCAAGCTGGACTTCGGCACGGTCCGCCGCGACCGCTCCAAACAGGTGAAGTGGCTGGACTGGCATAACCTGATGGGCGTGGTGACCGTGGCCTGGGTGCTGGTGGTGGGCATCACCGGCATCATCAACACGCTCGAAACACCGATTATCGACGCCTGGCGCTACAACGAACTGGCCGACCTGGTGGCCGAGAACGACCAGCGCCCTGCCCCGGATGAATTCGCCTCGCTGGACGCGGCAGTCAACCGCGCCATGGTCGAGGCGCCGGACATGGAACTGCAGTTCGTGGCCTTCCCCGGCAGCGGCTTTTCCACCGACTCGCATTACGCGGTGTTCTTCCACGGCCGCTCGCCGGCCACCGAGCGGATGATCACGCCGGCGCTGATCGACGCGGCCACCGGTGACTTCGAAGGCCTGCGCGCCATGCCCTGGTGGGTGAAGACGCTGTCGCTGTCGCGGCCGCTGCATTTTGGCGACTACGGCGGCCTGCTGCTGAAGATCGTCTGGGCCATCCTCGACATCATCACCATCATCGTTTTGGTCAGTGGCCTGTACCTGTGGCTTAAGAAGCGACGCCAGCCGCGCCAGCGGCTCGCCGACCTGGCCGGAGCAGACAACGCTGGAGCAGCGGCATGAACGGCCGGCGTTCGCTCTGGACCATCTTCGCCGTTCCGCTGCTGCTGTTTGTGGCCAGCTTGGTCGGCCTGGTCTGGGCGCTGCTGGATGACGGCGGCGCCGATACCGTCGCGGCCGTTGCCGCCGGTGTGTCCATCCCGGTCTTGGCCTGGGCCTGGGTGCGGCGCGGGCGCGGCTCGGTCACCCGCGACTGACATCCACAAACGCGCTACTTGTCGGTAAGATACGCCGGCCATGACAAGAACAACGCAAGGCCTGTCCTTCCACCACCCGCTCGCATTCTGGCTTGGCTGCCTGGGCATCACCGTAGGCGTGCTCGCGCACCTGCCGATGTTCATCCACGCCGCGCCGATGGGCTACCACATGGCCGGCATGCCCATGAGCACGACGATGTGGGTGGGCATGGGGCTGATCCCCGTTGGCCTGGCCATGGCGTTCTACGGCCTGATGCCCCGGCTGGCGCAGTTGCGCCGGCACGACCCGGTAAGCGTCCATTTTCACGTGGCCGACGAGGTCTCGCTGAACCGTGCCCACTGGACCCTGGTGGCGGCGCTGTTCGTGGCCGTCACCGTGGACGTGATGAAGCCGGCGACGCTGGGCTTCGTCATGCCGGGCCTGGCCACCGAGTACGGCATCAACAGCCAGGCGGCCGGCACACTGGCGCTGGTGGCGCTGACCGGCACCGCCATCGGCTCGGTGCTCTGGGGCGTGCTGGCCGACGTGTTCGGCCGCCGCGCCGCCATCCTGCTTTCCGCGCTGATGTTTATCGGCACCGCCATCTGTGGCGCCATGCCGGATTTTGGCTGGAACCTGACGATGTGCTTCCTGATGGGACTGTCGGCCGGTGGCCTGCTGCCAATCACCTTCACGCTGATGGCCGAGACCGTACCCGCTCATCACCGCGGCTGGCTGCTGGTGGCACTCGGCGGCCTGGGCACCGGCGCCGGCTTCCTGGTCGCCTCGGGCGCGGCCGCGCTACTGGAGCCGCTGTTTAGCTGGCGCATCCTGTGGATGCTGGGACTGCCGACCGGCCTGCTGCTGATCATCCTGAACCGTTACATCCCGGAATCGCCGCGCTACCTGGTCAGCAAAGGCCTGAACCACCAGGCCCGCGAAGTCCTGCAGCGCTTCTGCGGTGACCATGAGCACGACAGCGCCGCCGTGGTCACCGAGGCCGTGCCGGAGTCCCGCACGGGCAACTGGCGCGAACTGTGGCGCGCGCCCTATTCCGGCGTCACGCTGGGGCTGCTGGTTGCCGGCCTGGCCTGGGGCCTGGTGAACTTCGGCTTCCTGCTGTGGCTGCCCACCAACCTGCGCGCCACCGGCCTGGATCAGCAGGCCAACGCACTGATCGCGCAGTCGGCGCTACTGGCGCTGCCCGGCGTGGTGCTGGTGGTCTGGCTGTATCACGGCTGGAGCAGCATCAAGACACTGGTGAGCTTTATCGTGCTCACGGCGCTGGCGCTGCTTGCGGTGAGCCTGGCCTACGCGCTGGTCGACACCACGACGGTGCTGCTGGGCGCGTCCATCGCCCTGTTACTGGTCAGTGCCAGCGGCGTCATCGCGATGCTGATACCGTATGCCTCGGAAATTTATCCCGTTCACCTGCGCGGCACCGGTGCCGGCATGGTCGCGGCGAGTTCCAAGGCCGGCGGCATCGTCGGCGCGCTCGCCGGCGTGGCCGGGCTGTTTGACAACGTCACGCTGGCGGCGACGGTGATCATGATCGCCCTGGCGGCCTCAGCCGCGCTGCTGGCGCGCAACGGCATCGATACCCGCCGACTGCGACTGGAAGACATCCAGGGCGCCCTGCTCAACGCGCGCGCGAAATCCACACGATAGGAGAACCGAATGGCCTACTGGCTGATGAAATCCGAACCCGACGGCTACAGCATCGACGACCTGGAACGCGATGGTGTCGAGCCCTGGGACGGCATCCGCAACTACCAGGTGCGCAACATGATCCGCGACGACATGGCCGTGGGCGACATGGCCCTGTTCTACCACTCGGCCTGCAAGACCCCGGCCGCCGTGGGCATCATGACCATCGTCAGCGAGGCTTATCCCGACCCGACCCAGTTCGATGCCAGCAGCAAGTACTTCGATGCCGGCAGCGACCCGGACAACCCGCGCTGGCTGCTCCGCGACGTCAAGTTCGAACGCAAGCTGGCGCGCGAGATCACCCTGAAGGAACTCAAAGCCCACCCGGAACTGCAGGACTTCCAGCTGAACAAGCGCGGTAACCGGCTGTCGATTCTGCCGGTCAGTGAAAAGGAATGGTCGCTGATCCTGGGGCTGGAAAAGGCGCCGGCGTCGTGATGGCCCGTGCACCCCTGATACTGGCTTGCCTGGGCCTGTCCGCCGTGCTCTCCACGATCACGCAGGCCGATGACGCCATACTTCAGCGCGCGACCATTAACGCCGACGCGCCGTACCCGCAAAGCCACGCCTCGACCATTGTCGAGACATCCGATGGCCAGCTGGTCGCGGCCTGGTTCGGTGGCCTGCACGAGAAGCACCCTGAGGTCGCCATCTACGTGGCCCATCATGACGGCGATGGGTGGCAGCCCGCGGTGGCGGTCGCCGATGGCCGGCAGGCCGACGGCAGCCAGCTGCCCACCTGGAACCCGGTGCTGTTCCAGCCGGACGGCGGCCCTCTGCACCTGTTCTACAAGGTGGGTCCCAACCCGCAGGAATGGTGGGGCGTGCTGAAGACGTCCGACGATGGCGGCGAGACCTGGAGCGAGGCGCGGCGCCTGCCCGATGGCCTGCTGGGGCCGATCAAGAACAAGCCGGTGATCTCGGGCATGGGGGCATGGATCGCGCCGTCGAGCACCGAGGGGCCGGAAGGCTGGCGCCTGCGCTTCGAGCGCAGCGAGGACCAGGGTGCAACCTGGACCGCGGGGCCCACCGTGGACCCCGGACCGGGCATCGACACCATCCAGCCGAGCATCCTCTACCACGCCGACGGCCGGCTGCAGGCCGTGGCCCGAAGCCGCCAGGGGACGCTGGCAGCCAGCTGGTCGTCCGATCGCGGCAAGACCTGGTCGCCGATGGCGGCCATCGAGCTGCCCAACCCGAACGCCGGCACCGACGCGGTGACTCTGGCCGACGGTCGTCAGTTGCTGGTCTACAACCACTCGGCCCATAACCCGGCTACACCGGGCAAGGGTCCGCGCTACCCGCTGTCGATCGCACTATCAGACGATGGCATCCGCTGGCGGCGGGTAATGGATATCGAGGAAGTAGCGCTGCGGGAAGGCTATGCCTACCCGGCCGTCATCCAGTCCGGCGACGGTCGGGTACACATCACGTACACCGTGGCGCGACAGCGCATCCGCCACGTGGTGATTGACCCGGCGCGCCTGGAACCCTGACGCGCCGGGCTGGGGATTACTTGGCCTTGAACTTGTACTTCTGGCCGGCAATCGCGGCCTGGTACATCAACCCGCCCTTGGCCAGCGTGAACACCGCCATGCCGCGGCGCCACTCACCTACGCCGGTACCTGAGCTTTCCGTGGCGGACACACCGGCGCTATTGCCCTGGGTACCTGCGGTCGCAGAGGCGCCGTAAGTGAGTGCGACCGCGTTCGCGTCTGCACCGAATTCGAAGCTGCCGCCGACGAATTCGTCGTAGATCTCTGAATTCTTCAGCAGGATCAGCTGGCTGTAGGCCTGGCCGCCCAACTGCAGGCCAATGGAGACCTGGGTCATGCGGACTTCGCCCTCAAAGCTGTCACCCTTGTAAACGCAGCCCTTGCCGGTGGCGCCGCCGATGCCGATGCCGCCCTTGCCGATGGTCGGCAGGATCGCGTAGCCATGGGACTCACCCAGCAGGCTGGTGACGTTACCCAGTTCCTTGAACTTGCCCAGGGCCTCCTGGCATTCCTCCGGCGTAGCCGCCGCCACGCCCGTCGCCAGTGACAGGCCAAGAACGGCCACCAGGGCCAGGGTCAATTTACGCATGGTCTACTCCTCCGGAAAAATGAATTCTGCATGGTCCTACATTATCGCCTTTCAGAACGACGGGCGGAACTCGATGCCGACACGCAGATAGGCCGACTGCTCGCTGGGGGTCTCGATACCTTCCCAGTCGCCACCACTGAGCGACAGACCACGGTAGCCACCGACCCCACCCTCCAGCTTGCCCCAGATGTTGCCGAACAACCGCTTCCCGACACTCAGGCCAACATCGAAGGTCGACAGGTCCATGGACACGTCGCGGCCATTGTCCGACAAACGCCAGGACGTGCCCGACGGTGACGCACCCAGGCGGAACAGCGTGTCGCGGTTGGGCGACCACAACAACGCGGGCCAGGGCAGGATGGCGCTCACGGTCCAGTGCTGGTTCAGGGTCCACGACGCACCGAAATACGGCAGGTACAGGTCATCGCCCTCACCCACGTCGAAGAACGCACCGGCGGTCCACCAGAAGCGCTCCGACTCGACCTTGCGGGTGAACACGCCGCCCATGGTCTCCAGCGTCCAGCCGCCCGCCGGCAGGTCGGAATGGTGCCCCAGCGGCATGACGAAAGCCGCGACCTGCCAGTCCGTGTTGACCTGTCGCAGCCAGCCGACAGGCACCGCTACCGAGGTGACATCGAACGCCGGCGACGCCTCCGGCTCGAAGCGGGCATGGCTAACCCACTCGCCAACGAGCACGGCATCACGCGGCGTGACCAGGAACGGCGCCATCAGTGCCTGGGACAACGTCGACTGGCTGACACTGCGGGTCTCGCCCGACTCGAATCGCAGCTCGGTGTCGTCGTAATGCTGGGCGTCGATATACGCCAGCGGCAGGAACGGCACATCGGTGGTGCCGCGCTGGAACTCGATCTCGCTGTCGGCGAAGCTCGCGATCCAGGTCTCGATCAGGTTGGCCCGGGCGGCGGGAAGACCACCGCCCAGGCCAATCAGGAGCGCCAGCAGCCGTACGACGATGCCGGCGCGCGGGTTCACTGGCGGCTGTCGTACGCCTGCATCAGCGCGCTCATGTTCTGGATGTAGGTACCGATGGAGATACCCGTTTCCGGATCGTCGGTCATATACGGCGACGTGTCGTAGGCATCACCCACGTGGGTGCCGCCGAAGTCGCCCTCGGCCGGCTCAGCCGGGCCGTCACCGATGTACGGGTTGGACGTGGCGCGCAGCGGCGTCGGCCAGTAACCGGCCTCGTTCAGGCCGTCGACCAGTTCACGGATACGCTCGTCATCCGGCCGGTCAATGGCCACGGCGCCGATGTTCGAGTTCAGGTCCGAGACCTCCAGGCTGGTGACGCTGAAGTACTTCGGCAGCGCGAAGCCGTCCTGGCGGTTGAGTGGCGAGTTGGCGCGCATGTCTTCGGGTGACGTCTCCATCAATCGGGCGTGGCGTTCACGCAGGCCGTCCAGGTTCACCGAGCGCCACTGCGAGTAGTGGCGGATCGGGTTGTCCGGGTTGTAGTCGTGATAGTACTCGCCGTTGATGACATTTGAACCACGACGGTGATTGAAGATCGCCTTGTTGGTGCCGATCTCGATGAAGGTCGGGTACTCGCGGCCGGTCATGACCACCTGCTCCGGTGCCAGGCGCACCGATTCCAGCCAGTCAAAGACTTCCGGCAGGGGCTCCAGGAAGCGGCGTTCGCCGGTCCACTCAAAGAAGTCCATCATCTGCGCGGCATTGCCCGCGGTGGACGAGGTGACCAGCGCCGTCGGCTCGTAGGACCGCGCGCCAATGGGATCCAGCGTGTCCACCGTGTGCTGCAGGCCCCAGCCGGCCTGCGGCGCGGGCTGCAGGGTCGCCGGGAAGATTTCCATCGCGCTCTTGATGCTTTCCAGCGCGCGCTCATCGCCCAGTGACTGGTACACCATCAGCAGGAACTTGATGTTCTCGTCGGCCACGTCGTCATTGAAGGTGATGTGGCGGGTGTAGTCCGGCAGGCCGTGCAGGTCCGGTGCGTCTTCCACGAACGGGAAACGCTGCGGCCAGCCGCCGTTGTCGTACTGGCTGTCGAGGACGAAATCGATGGCTTTCTGGAGCGGGGCCTCGTACACGGCTTCACGCTTTTCCAGGTACATCCGCAGCAGGAACTGCGAAGCCTCGGAGGTGCCGGCGTCATCGAAGGTGGCGTTGCCGTAGTAGTGGTGGAACTCCTCCAGGCGCCAGCCGTTCTTGCCGATGGTGTCGTACCAGCGCTGGATGGATTCTTCGCCGGCGAAGTCGTGCAGGTAATTCCAGCCGCCGGCGGGGTGCTGCGCGCCGATCAGGCCGGCCGCGACCTCGGCGGCGGACTCGTAGAAGTACTCGTCACCGGTGGCGTGGTAGGCGTCGAGCAGGACATGGCCCACCGTGGCGGTACCCGGCGGCTGGATCCACACCATCTGCGGGTAGGCTTCCATTTCGCCCCACTGGCGCGAGCCATCGGCGGCGTAGGCCCAGACGTAACCGCCGTTGACGGCCAGGTTCTCACGGATGAAACGCGTGGCGCGACGCATGGTCTCGAGCACGGCTTCGTTGGTGATGTCGGTGGCCCCGGTGGTCTCGGCCTGTGTCGTCGGGGCGGGCTGCGGCGCCGGGCTCGCGGCCGGTTCGGAGCCGGATCCGCCGCAGGCGGCCAGCAACGCGGTCGTGGCCGCCAGCAGCCAGCCGCGCCAGGATGACAGGCCGGTGGAGCGCGGCGCGGAAACCGGTGTCATTTTCAGGGTATTCGTGGTCTTTGGACTCGTTTTCATGTGTGTTATCCGTGTGGAGATTGAGCCGGGGCGGTCATGTTAACAGCGTCTGCGATGGCGCGACCATCCCTACTCCTGGTCGCGCGTGACCCAGGTCATGATGTCGACGAAGGTGCTGACCCAGTAGACATCCGGGTTCGCCGCCAGGTGTGCCAGCAGTTCGTCATGGGCCTGCGCCGACACCGACAGGTGGTCACCACCGATACCGTGGAACGTGTAGTTGGCCATCGTGCCCTGCTCGGCCGCCTGGCGGGCGATGGCGATGAGTTCTTCCCCGCTCATGTCCACGGGGCCTGTCACCGGCACGCGGTATGGGTCCAGCGTGGCCATGTCGGGCACCACCGCCCCACCACCGATCTTGATACCGATAAACATCGGCTCGATCGCGTCCAGGTAGACCTTGCCGCCGGCGGTCTGGTCAAAGCAGGTCGCGGTGAAGGTTCTTTGCTTCAGGCCATCCACGGCCTCCAGGAAGGTGTTCGCCAGCTCAACCCGGGCGGTGATCTCCTCCACGCTCATGGTGTCGAGATCCGACCATTCGCTGACCCACTCACGGTTCGGCAGCGAGCCGCGGCAGGCATGGAACAGCGTGTGGTTGCCCAGCTCATGACCATTGGCGGCGGCCGCGCGCCAGTCACCGATGCGATCGCGCATGGCGGCGCTGGCCGGCACCACGTAGAACGAACCTTTCAGGCCGTGGCGGTCCAGCTGCGGAATGGCCACGTCCAGCTGGGTGTTCAGCGCATCGTCGTAGGCCAGGCTGATGGCCGCGCGCTGGCCGCCGGGCCATTGATAACCAGTGTCATCATTCACTTGACCAGCCTGCAGGCAGGCGGCCCACGGCACCAGCGCGGTGACAAGCAGGAAAAACCGTACAGTGTGTTTCATCGTTGTTCACTCCAGGGGGGGACGCCATGAATCCGCGTCCGAATTGAGTTGACCTTCTTAATGAGAATAGTTATCATTTGCATTAACGCGCTTCAGACCCATGGACGATCGACAATGCATACGACACTCAAAACTGCGACGTTTGCCGTGACACACTTCAGCGTGGCATTTGTTGTTGCCTGGCTGCTGACTGGCAGTTTAGTCATCGGTGGACTGGTCGCCCTGGTTGAACCCGCCGTCAACACCGTGGCCTACGCCATACACGAAAAACTGTGGTCACGTGTCCGTCCTTCACCGCCACCGAAGTCAACCGGGTTTTCTGTCAACGCGGGGTAACAACAGCACCGGCGCGTAGACCAGTACAAACAGCCCATAGGCAAACACCCATAGTCCTCCGGCCAGGTGAATGGCCGGCGAATATTCCAGCATGCCGGTGGAACTGGCGAAGACACGGACCGCGACCGCCAGGGTCAGTGCAATGTAGGCGACGACAATTCGCTTTCCGACTTTCAGTGGCCGCCCCGTATGGCCCAGGGCGGCGCGAGTCATCACGGCCAGAATCATCATGCCGGCGGCTCCCGCGCCCAACGCATGGAGCCACTGCCCCGCCCAGGCGACGCCACTGGCGATCGATACCGCGTGCAGCAGCAACCCAATGGGTATCCACGCATAAGCCAGGTGAAGCACCCAAACTATCGGCATGCGCAGGGTCTTCACTCCTTGCCAGCCCAGCATGCGTACGCCGTGCAGTCCCGCCGCCAACGCGGCGATGACGGCCGTAATCATGGCGACGGGTGATATCGCTACGGCAATCGCCCAGGCCACCGTCGCGGCAATCGTGCAACGAGCCAGAACAGCCGGTGAGCGCATGGTTGTTTCAATTCCCGATCCACGCAGGGCGTTCCCAGTAAATGCAGGGACGATGCGCCCACCGATGACCGTGATTAGCACCATTACCAGGCCCAGCGCGCCACGCAGGGCCATTGCGCATAGCATGGGCTGGGACATCCAGGTCCCGTACAGGAACACCGCGTCCAGTAGCCAGAACGCCAGGAGCACAAGCAACAGCGGCCGGTTCCGATTGGCGGTACGCGCCAGGCTGGGCCCAATCAGGATGGCCAGCCCGGGCAAGAAAGCCAGTTCGAACAATGCGACCAGGGCCAGCGGCAACACATCGCCCATGAAAAATGCCAATCGCCCGATCAGCCAGGCCACGGTCAAAACGACCAGCGGCCAGCCTCCAAACCCCTTCTGCCCGGTCCAGCTGGGTACCGCGGTGAGCATGAAACCGGCGATCGCCGCGCCGATGAAACCGAAAATCATTTCATGACCATGCCAGTACATGGCCGGCTGCCCGAAGAACGCGCGGTCAGACGACGGCCAGCTCGACACCCACAGCAGGATCGCGACGACGGCATACACCCCCGCGAGCAGGAAAAAGGGGCGAAACCCGTATGCGAAAGGTACCCAGCGTTTCATACCCGGGTCGTCTTCATGATGCGGTCGGCGATTCCCACCGGCCGGATTCCGCGCTATGCACCAAGGCGTCGATGACCGCCATGTTGGCCACCGCATCGTCCAGCGGCGTTGGCGCCAGCGTATCGTCCAGCACGGCGCGCGCGAAGGCGTCGCCCTGCAGGGTGTACTGGTCGCAGGCATCAAAGGTCAGCGTTTCAGCACCTGAACCATCGTGAAGCCACGCCGTGCAGGCCCTGTCCGGCGGCGCGTTGAACGGTATCTCGATCTCCAGCCGCCCTGTTGTTCCCACCGCCAGCATTCGCTGGTACGGCGCCGCCTGGGTGCTGCAGGTAAACGCAGATGTACCGGCCTCGAACTGGAGCACCCCGGCCGTCAGCCGGTCCACGCCGAAGCGCGGATCGCGATCCATCGTGGCCATCACCCGCAGCGGCTCGGCCCCGAACAGGAAGCGGGACAGGGACACGTTGTAGCAGCCGATATCCATCAGTGCTCCGCCACCGATCGCCGCGTGGTTACGAATGTTGTCCGGGTCGTCGTTGAAATAGGAAAACCATGACTGGATCGCACGCAACTCGCCCAGGCCACCATCGGCCACCCGTGCCTTCGCCGCCTGCCACTGCGGGTGGAACCGGTACATGAAGGCTTCCATCACTTTCAGGTCGGGGCGTGACCGGGTCGCGTCGACCAGGGCCCGGGCCTGGTTGGCATCCAGCGCGATGGGCTTTTCGCACAGCACATGCTTTCCGGCCTCGATCGCGCGAACGGTCCACGGCACGTGCATGTGATTAGGCAGCGGGATGTAGATGGCGTCGATATCCCGGTCGACCAGCAACGCTTCATAGCTGCCATGGGCGGTGGCAATACCCAGTGCCGAGGCCGCGGCCCGGGCAGAATCCGGGTTTCGCGAAGCGATCGCCCTGACGTCGCCATACCGGCTGGCCTGCAGCGCCGGTATGACTTTTTCTATACCGATGCGGGCGGTGCTGAGCACGCCCCAGCGGACTTTTCGTGTCGGATCACTCATTCCGGCACCATACACCTGCCGCTTCCGGCACTGCAATCACGCAGCGGTCATCCGCGGATGTTACATTGAAGGCCCGTTCACAATTGCCCTGGTTTGACGCTTAAACATGGCCCAACACCCCCTGGCCGGACAGCCGGCACCGCAGTCCATCCTCACCGACATTCCTCGCCTGGTCACCGACTACTACGCGCTGGCGCCCGACCCGGACGACCCGGCACAGCGGGTTGCCTTCGGCACCTCGGGCCACCGCGGCAGCGCCAGCGACGGGCGCTTCAACGAGGCCCACATCCTGGCCGTGAGCCAGGCGGTGGCCGACTACCGCCGCCAGCAGGGCATCGACGGGCCGCTGTTCCTGGGCAAGGACACCCACGCGCTGTCCGAGCCGGCGCTGGTGAGCGCCGTGGAAGTGCTGGCCGGCAACGGCGTCACGGTGATGATCGACGAGTCGCTGGGCTACACACCCACGCCGGTGATCTCCAACGCCATCCTGTCCTGGAACCGCGGCCGCGAGAGCGGCCTGGCCGATGGAATCGTGATCACGCCGTCGCACAACCCGCCTCGCGACGGCGGCTTCAAGTACAACCCGCCCAATGGCGGCCCGGCCGACACCCAGGCGACCGGCTGGATCGAGGCGCGCGCCAACGAACTGCTGATGGCCTCGCTGGGCGAGGACCTGCCGGGTGACGACCATTCCATCGCGCTAATGCCATGGTCCAGCGCGCTGGCCTCCGATTACGTGGTCCGGCACGACTTTATCGGGCCCTACGTGGAGGGCCTGGGCGGCGTCATCAACATGGATGCCATCCGCGCGTCCGGCATCCGCATCGGCGCCGACCCCATGGGCGGATCGGGCATCGCCTACTGGGCGCCCATCGCCGAGCGCTACGGCCTGGACCTGGAACTGGTGAACGACACCATCGACCCGTCCTTCCGATTCATGCGCGTGGACCGCGACGGCAGGATCCGCATGGACTGCTCGTCGCCGGCGGCCATGGCCGGACTGGTCGACCTGAAAGACCGCTACGACATCGCCTTTGGCAACGACACCGATTTCGATCGCCACGGCATCGTCACGCCCAGCGTGGGCCTGATGAACCCCAATCACTACCTGGCGGTCGCCATCGGCTGGCTGTTCGCGAACCGGCCGGAATGGCCGGCCACCGCCGCCATCGGCAAGACCCTGGTCAGCAGTGGCATGATCGACCGCGTCGCCGCCGACCTGGGGCGCACCCTGTGCGAAGTGCCGGTGGGTTTCAAGTGGTTTGTTGACGGCCTGCAGGACGGCTCGTTCGGCTTCGGTGGCGAGGAAAGCGCCGGCGCCTCGTTCCTGCGCCGCGACGGCGGCGCCTGGTCCACCGACAAGGACGGCATCATCCTGGACCTGCTGGCCGCCGAGATCACCGCGGTGTCCGGCCGCGACCCGGGCGAGCACTATGCCGACCTGGAAGCCCGCTTCGGCTCACCCGTGTACGAACGCATTGACGCGCCGGCCACGCGCGAGCAAAAAGCCATCCTGAAAGACCTGTCGCCGGACCAGGTCACCGCCACCGAGCTGGCCGGCGAGGCGATCACCGCAAAGCTCACCCGCGCACCGGGCAACGATGCCGCCATCGGCGGCCTGAAGGTGACCACCGAAAACGGCTGGTTCGCGGCCCGGCCTTCGGGTACCGAGGACGTTTACAAGATCTACGCGGAGAGCTTCCTGGGCGAGGAACACCTGCGCCGCATCCAGGAGGAGGCGCGCGACATCGTCGCCGCGGCGCTGGGTGACACGTGACGGGTGACGGGTGACGCGTGACGCGTGACGCGTGACGCGTGACGCGAAGAATACAGGCCACTTGGAAGGCCGCGCACTGAAAACCGCTGGCCCCTCCTGGCTCGACCACTCCCCGGGCACGCGCGCCCGCCAGGCACGCTCCGCGTTACGCGTCACGCGTCACCCGTCACGCGTCACCCCACGTGTTGGTCGACGAGGATGGGGTTGCCGTCGGGGTCGACCACGACGAAGCTGGCGGGGCCGGTGGTTGACTCGTCGGCTTCGTTGGCGAATTCGATGCCCTGGGCCTTCAGCTGTTTTTGTAACTCGCGCACATCGGTGAAGCCATCGATGGTCTCACACTGCTGGGTCCAGCCGGGGTTGAAAGTCAGGATGTTGTTGTCGAACATGCCCTGGAACAGGCCGATGACGGTGTCGCCGTTGCGCATCATCTGGTAGTGCTCACCGTCGCCGGCGAACGGCTCGAAACCGAATTTTTCATAGAACGCGCGTGAAGCGGCCAGGTCCCTGACCGCCAGGCTGATGGAAAATGCGCCGAGTTGCATGGGCTATCTCCTGTTTGAAAGATGCCCCATGAATAGTCGAATGAGACCCCGCTGTCCATCACAGCCGCGCCAGGAAGGCATCGATGGCCGCGCGCGACACCGGCTCGTCCAGCGTGGGGGCGTGGCCGCGGTTGGGGACCTCGACGACATCCAGGTCCGGCTTGATGGCCTTCATTCCTTCCACCGTCTCCTCCGCGACCAGGTCGGAGATGCCGCCCTTGAGCAACAGGACCGGCATGGTCATCTTGCGGAAGTTGTCCCAGGGCGACAGGTTAAGGCCCTTGAGACGGCGCACACCAAGCTTTTGCAGGAACCGAATCAACCCCATCGACTTGGCCATGTGCCGTAGCGCGTCACCAATCTTGCGGTCATAATCCGGGGCCACCTGGCCATCGGCGGTCTCGCGCCAGGCCAGGCGCGCCTGCTCATCCCAGAACGCATCGTCCTGATCCGGGTAGGCGATTTCGTAGTTCTGCCTGGCCAGCGTCGCGGCCGCGGCCCAGTCAGGCTGGGCAGGTGTTCGGCCCGCATACTCCAGGATTCGTTCCAGTGCCGCCGGCGCCACTTCCGGGCCCACGTCATTCATGACCACGCCGCGCATGCGCTGCGGCTGCTGGTCGGCCATGATCATCGCCATCAGGCCACCCAGCGACGTGCCGATAATGGCCGCGGACTCGATACCCAGCGTGTCCATCAGCGTCCAGGTATCGCGCACGTACGTGGGCGGCAGGTATTGCTTCCACTTCGGGTCATGGGCCGAGCGGCCGCGGCCGCGCAGGTCCGGCGTCAGCACCCGCCAGCGGCCTGAAAGGTGTTCGGCCAGGCCCTGGAAATCCTTGCTGTTGCGGGTCAGGCCGGGCAGGCAGATGACGGTATCGTCACCGCCGCCGTATTCGCGATAGAAAAGCTCCAGCCCATCGTGCGAAGTGTAGGTGTGCTCGGTGGCGGTCATGTCTGTTCCTCGTGGTGATCAGCCTGGCCCAGCCAGTGGCGATAACGGTCGCGAAGTTCGCGCTTCAGCACCTTGCCGTTGGCGTTTCGCGGCAGCGCATCGATCAATTCAACCCCGGCCAGGCGTTGGTGTTTACCGACCCGGGTGTTGGTCCAGTCACGCAGGGCGTGGGCCTGGGCGGGTTCGTCGTTTGCGACGACCAGCGCCAGCGGTGTCTCTCCCCAGCGCGGACAGGGGATGCCCACCACGGCGACCTCGCCGACGGCCGGGTGCCCGAGCATGACGTGCTCGATATCGGCCGGGTAGACGTTCTGTCCGCCGGAAATCAGCAGGTCCTTCTTGCGGTCGACCAGGTACAGGTAACCCTGCTCGTCGATTCGACCGATGTCGCCGGTGCGTAGCCAGTGGCGGCCGGCCTGGTCCACCCAGCGGGCTTCAAGGCTGGCGTCGGGCCGTTCATGGTAGCCCGCCATCAGGTGGCGACAGCGACCGACGATCTCGCCCGGCTGGCCCGGCTCGCAGGGCCTATCGTTGTCATCGAGGATCAGCAGGTCAACACCCATGAGCGGTTTGCCGACACTGTCGGGGCGCTCGCGTGCCTGCTCCGGCTCCAGCGTGGTGATCACGCCCTCTGTCAGGCCGTACAGCTCAATCAACTGCGGCGCCAGCCGGTCCATGACTTCCAGTTTCAGCGTCGGCGGCAGTGGAGATCCACAGCACATCAAGCTCTTGATAGATGACAGGTCATGGTCCGCAAATGCCGGTTCATCGACAATGCGCTGGAACTGCAACGGCACCATGGCCGAATGCGTCACACCATGGCGTTCAACCGCCTGCAGCCAGGCCGCCGCGTCGAAGGCCGGCATCACCACCACTGTGCCGCCGACCAGCAGGCTGATGCCCATGCCCACCCAGGAAATATTCGAGAACAGCCCGATGGCGCAGAGGTTGACGGCCGCGCGGTCATAACGCAGCGCCAGCGCCAGGTCGTAGAACCAGTCCAGGCGGCGGCGATGGGTATGGACAATACCCTTGGGCTGGCCCGTGGTGCCGGAGGAGTAAATGATGTTGCAGGCATCGTCGTCGCGCAGCAGCACGGCCGGGTCGGTGTTGTCCTGCGATGCACGCCAGCCGGCGAAATCACGCCACCCGTCACGGGCCGCCCCGGTAGTGAACCAGCCTTCCGCCAGGACGCTGGCCATTTGGATGCGCTCGGCGTCCAACCGCGGCGCATGGTCGTCACTGGTGATCACTACGCGGGCGCCGGCATCGTTGATCATGGCCACCAGGCCCAGGTCGGCGACCATGGTGTTCAGGGGGACGGCGACAAAACCACCCACCACGGCGCCGAACATGGCCACGACCATGTCGTCACTGTTGCTCATCAGGACGGCGACACGGTCTCCGCGTTCGAGGCCCATGGCGGCCAGGCCATTGGCGACCTGGCAGGTACGGCGGAAAAATTCCGGCCAGTCGAGCACTTTCTCACCGAAGATGACGGCGGGTCGACCTGGCAGCCAACGCGCGTTCATGGCCAGCACTTCCGGCAGCAGCGGGGCCGGCGAATCGAACCCCTGGAGGTCAGTCACCGTCCCACCACCATGCCAGTCATCGTGCCGTCCAGCCACCATCCATGGGCAGCACCGTGCCGGTCACGGAAGCCGCGCCGTCGCCAGCCAGCCAGGCGACCATCGAGGCGACCTCGTCGACACTGATCAGTCGCCGCGTGGGCTGGGCCACCAGCATCACGTCGCGCACCACGTCGTCTTCGGAGATCCCGCGCGCCTTTGCCGTGTCGGCAACCTGCCCGCGCACCAGCGGCGTGTCGACATACCCCGGCGCAATAGCGTTCACGGTGATGCCCTGCTCGGCCACTTCCAGCGCCACCGTCTTGGTCAAACCGGCCACGCCATGCTTGGCGGCCACGTACGCCGCCTTGTACGGTGAGGCCCGCAGCGCGTGCGCGGAGGCGATATTGATGACGCGGCCATGCCCCGCATCGATCATGCCCGGCAGCGCACAGCGGATGGTGTGGAACACCGCAGAGAGGTTGATGGCGATGATGGCGTCCCAGCGATCGACGGGGAAGTCCTGCACCGGGGACACGAACTGGATACCTGCGTTGTTGACCAGGATATCGATCGCACCGCGCGCGCGCTGCGCCGCCGTCACCATGGCCTCGATCTGCGCCACGTCCAGCAGGTCCGCCGGCACGTGGTCCGCCTCGGGCGCGCCGGCTTCCACCAGGTCCTGGGTCAATTCGGCGATATCCTCTGCCTCGCCAAGCCCGCTGAAAGACAGGCGGCAGCCATGGCGTGCCAGCGCCATTGCAATGCCCAGGCCGATGCCGGACGTCGCCCCGGTCACCAGGGCATGCCGCCCCTCCAGTTCACTGGCCGAAGTACCCATCATTCCTCCCAGTCGCGCTCGATCCAGCGCGCTGACAGAAGGAACAGCGCCGCCGCAGCCACGTAGAAGCCGGTGCCGGCCACGATGGACCACCGCAGCGCGTCTTCACCCAGGCGGGTCGTGAGCATGTCCGACAATGCACCAATCAGCCACGTCCCCAGGCCAATGCCCAGGAGATTGTTGACGAACAGGAACACCGCCGAGGCCGTGGCGCGCATTTCGGCACGCACCAGTTGCTGCACGGTGGACATCACCGGGCCGATCCAGACCAGCCCCAGGGCGACCGGGATCAACAGCACGCACCAGGCCAGCCAGAGGGTGGGCGTGAGCACGCCCAGGATGTAGGTGGGCACCGACAGAATGAACGCAGCCGCCGGAATAGTCACGAACCTTGTCCGGTTGGTCGCGCCGTAGCGATCCCCCAGCCAGCCACCCGCCCACATGCCGGCCATGCCGCCGACCAGCAGGATGCTGCCGTAGAACAATGACGCGTCCAGAAGGGTCAGGCCATGACTGCGGACGATGAAGGACGGCATCCAGAAGAACAGGCCGTAACCCATCATCGACGAGCAGGACGCGCCCACCGAAAGCAGCCAGAAGCTCGGTTTGCGTGACAGTGCCGCGGCGATATCCCGAAGGCCGGGCGGGTTGGCAGGCCGCGGAGCGGTGTCATAGCGCCCGCGCTCCGGCTCGCGAACCAGCAGCCGGAACACCGGCGCCAGCAGCAGCCCGGCCATGCCCACTGTGAAAAAGGCCCAGCGCCAGTCGATCATGCTGGCCAGCACGCCGCCCAGGATGATGCCCAGCGCGCTGCCAATGGGAATACCGAAGGAATACGCGCTGAGCGCCCTTGCCCGCTGTCCCGGCGGATAGTAGTCCATGATCATGGAGTACGCCGGGGTCACGCCGCCGGCTTCGCCGATGCCCACGCCCAGGCGGGCCAGGAACAGGTGCCAGAACCCCTGCGCCATGCCGCAGACCGCCGTCATGGCGCTCCAGATGGCCAGCGCGCCGGTAATCACCCAGGTGCGGCTGACGCGGTCGGCCAGCATGGCGACGGGAATACCCAGGCCGGTGTAGAACAGTGCAAAAGCCAGCCCGCCCATCAGGCCCAGCTGGCTGTCACTCAGCCCCAGGTCGGCCTTGATGGGCACGGCCAGGATGCCGACAATCTGCCGGTCAATGAAGTTGAAGGTGTACACCAGCACCAGCATGATCAGCGCCAGGGTGCGACGCTCGGCCACGCCGGGGGCCGGCTGTTCAGAAGTCACGGAAGTCATGATTTTTATTCTAAGCCTTTTCGTCCGGGCCACCCGGCCGGGTGGCCCGGTATCGCAATCAGTAGCGGTAGTTCAGGCTGACATTCCAGGTTCGCGGATCACCGTAGTAGGCGGTCATGATATTGCCCACGCTACGGAATTCCTGGCCCTCGACCTTGTAGACCTCATCGGCGATGTTCTTCATGCCGGCCATCACCTGCCAGTGGCCATCGGCGTGGTTCCAGGTGGCGAAGGCGTTGGTCAGCCAGTAGGACTCTTCGCGCAGCGGCTCGACGTTCTCCACCGACAGCCACATACCATCGCGGTAGTTGGCATCGGCGCCGAACGCCAGGCTATGCCCACCGGACAGGTCCAGGGTCCAGACCGCACCCACGCGGCCGGTCCACTCCGGCGCGAAAGCGGGTTCATCGAGCACGCCGTCGGACCCGGTGAAGCCGTCAGCACCGTACTCGGTGTCCAGGTAGCCGATTTGCGAGAACAGCTGCAGCGAGTCCACCAACAGCCACGAAAGCTCGAATTCCGCGCCGTTGATGTCCAGCTCCGCGGCGTTCAGCACCGGAAAGCGGAAATCGACACCGTCACCAACCGACACGCGAGCCTGGAAGTCGTCGTACTGGCTGGTGAACACGGCGTAGTTGGCCTGCATGCGGCCATCCATCATCGTGGTCTTGGCGCCGATTTCAGCGGTCCACACGGTCTCCGGATCGAAGGTTGAGACGTCGGCGGCACTATTGGCGCGGCCGTTGAAACCGCCGCTCTTGAAGCCGTTGGCCAGGCGACCGTAGAAATGCACATCGTCATTCAGCATGTAGTCCAGCGTCACCGTGGGCGTCCAGTCGCTCCAGCTGTCACTGTCGCTGAAGGCGAACGCCGGGTCGGCATTGCCCAGCAGGTCGCTGAAGGTGCTGGTGGTGCGGAAATAATCCTTGTCTTCCTTGGTGTAACGCAGGCCCAGGCCCAGGCTCCAGGATTCGGCGAAGGCCCAGTCGACCTGGCCGAACACGGCATAGCTGGTGGTCTGAAGGTTGTCGTCGATCGTGCGCAGGAAGCTGACCGGGATGCCTCCGAACACCAGGAAATCATCGGCGTAGGCTTCCTGGTGACTGGGCAGGTTTTCATCCAGGTAATAGAGGCCGGCCACCCAGTGCAGGTTGCCGCCATTGTCGCCCAACAGTTGGAACTCCTGGCTAAACTGGTCCTGGTCGACGCTGACCAGCACGTCACCCAGCTCCAGCTCGGTGGCGTCGATATCAACGAACAGGTCGGCATCGAGTTCACGGTAGGCGGTAATCGAGCGCAGGCTCAGGCTGTCACTGATATCCCAGTTCAGCGTCATGCTGCCGCCCCAGTTCTCCACCTCCTGGCCATCCGAATCACCCAGCGAGGTGCGGGTGCGGAAGTCCCAGTCTCCGGGCGCCGGCACATGCCGCAGCACCGCGCCACCGGTGGCCAGGTCGACGCTGATCAGCGGCGCCTCGGCCTTGCCCAGCGTCAGCTCGGTGTCCTCGATGGTGTAATCGAAGGAGAACGTCGCATCAACATTGTCGCTGATGCCCCAGGCCAGCTTCACGCGCGCCGACTGGGTGTTCTCGTCGTTGTAGTCACGGCCCGTGGACGGGTCGATGACGTAACCGTCACGGCTGTCGCTGAGCACGCTCAGGCTCATGCCGATGTTGTCACTCACCGGTCCGGCCATGTAGCCGCTGATCTGCCAGCGGTCATAATCACCGTAGAGGATGCCGGCCTCGGCCTCGAAATCCTCGCCCGGGCTGCGGGTGATCAGGCGAATGGCGCCACCGGGGGTGTTCTTGCCGTACAGCGTGCCCTGTGGGCCACGCAGGACCTCGATGCGCTCAATATCGTTAAGTTTGAACAGCGCACCCTGGATGCGGGACATGTAGACGTCATCGACGTAAATGCCCACGGCGGGGTCGAAGGTCTGCAGCGCGTCGGGCTGGCCGACACCGCGGATAAAGACATTGGCGCTGGAACTGGAGCCGCGCCCCTGGACCAGGTTCAGGTTGGGCACCGCCCCCTGCAGCGAATCAAGATTGTCGGCCTGGAGGTATTCCAGGTCCTCGCCGGTGAAGGCGCTGATCGACATCGGCACTTCCTGCAGCGTCTGTTCACGGCGCTGGGCCGTGACGACCACTTCTTCGAGAAGGGTGGCGTCGACATCGTCTTCCTGGGCCTGCGCCATGACGGCCTGCGGCGCTCCAACAGCGGTCGCAATGGCCAGGGCCAGTGTGGAATGGCGCAGCGCGCCGAACACGTTCGTGCGGGAGTTTAACTTTTTCATTGTGTGAGCCTGCATGTTGTATTTTCAACAAGTGTTGAGAATTTAAACGCCGCGAACTCAAGGCTGTCAAGCACTTTTTCAACAACAGTTGAATTTCGGAACGACAAGGGGTTCAATACAGAAAACGGAGCTCAATTCCCGGCATGGCCGCGAAAAACAAACGTAAAACACGTAAAGACAGGATTATTGAAGTCGCCGAAAAGTTGTTTGCCCAGCGGGGCTTCAATGGTGTCTCGTTGCGTGAAATCACCCGCGAGGCCGGCGTCGACGTGGCCCTGGTCAAGTATTACTTCGACAACAAGGAAGGCCTGTTCGACGCGCTGTTGCAGCGCCGGGCGGACATCCTGAACCGCGAACGTGCCGAGGCGCTGGAACGCGTGCTGGAACGCAACAACCCGGCGCCGGTCGAGGACATCATCGACGCCTTCACGCACCCCCTGCTGAACGAAGTGGTGGGCGAAGACAGCACCTGGCGGGACTATTTCGGTCTGCTGGCGCAGGTCAACAACAACCCGGAATGGGGTGGCCAGGCCATGTCGAAGTACTTTGACCCACTGGTGCGCCGCTTTATCTACGCGCTCAAGGACGCCCTGCCCGACGCTGACATGGTCGACATCTACTGGTGCTACCACTTCCTGTCAGGCGCGCTGACCCTGACGTTCGCCGACACCCGCCGAATCGACGCACTCTCCGGCGGGCTGTGCCATTCGGCCGATTTCGAGAGTGTCCATAAACGCATGGTGCCCTTTATCGCCGCCGGCTTCCGCGCCATCTGCGCGGAACGCGCGGAGGCCCGGGCGTCGGGCGATATCACGGAGACCGGCTCATGAAAATACACCCCCATGGAGTACCCACCGCGCTGATCGCCTTGCTGGCAACCTGCCTGGTCTCGGCCGCGACCGCGACCGCGGACAGTGCCGCGCCCGGGCCGGACATTGATGCGACAGGTATCACCGTTTCCGGCATTTCCTCCGGCGCCGCCATGGCGCAGCAACTGCACCTGGCCCACCCGGAGCTGTTTTCAGGCGCCGCGCTGATTGCCGGTGTGCCGCGAGGTTGTGCCGATGGCCAACTGGCAACGGCCATGGCGGGCTGCATGGGCAAGGCCGGCGAGAATCTTGACGCCGGCGAACTGGCGGAGCGACTTCGCACCGAAGCCAGCGCCGGGCGGGTCGGCGACCCTGCCCTGCTTGCCGATGACCGCGCCTGGACGTTCCATGGCCAACTCGACGCGACCGTGGCCGAGGATGTTTCATTGGCCGCCACCGACCTCTACCGCGCCTTCATGGCCACCGACAATGTCGCCTGGGTCGATAACGTCGCCGCCAACCACACCTTTCCCACGCACTCCAAGGGCGGCGCCTGCGACGCCATCGCGCCGCCGTTCCTGGGCGCCTGTGATTACGATGCCGCCGGCGAGTTGCTCACGTTCCTGTATCCCGGGCTGACACCGCCGGAGCAGGCACAGAACGGTGAACTCGTCACCACGGAGCTGCCCGGCGCGGCTGCGGCGGGCCTGGCCGACGAGGCCTGGCTCTACGTGCCCGAAAGCTGCCCGGCCACTGGCTGCCGCCTGCACCTGGTCCTGCACGGCTGCGGACAGTCGCAGTCGCAGGTCGACATGGCCTTCATGGAAGGTGCGGGTTACCTGGAGTGGGCGCAGGACAACGCCATCGTCCTGGCGTTTCCCCAGGTCGCTCCCGCGGCGGCCAACCCGCTGGCCTGCTGGGACTGGTGGGGCTATACCGGCCCGGACTACATGACCCGCGAAGGCGCGCAGATCCGGGTGCTGGCCGACTGGATCCGCGGCATGGCCGATTCGTGAATATCGAAGGCGCCCGTATCGTTATCACCGGCGCCGGCCGCGGCCTGGGGCAGGCCATCGCGCGCCACCTGTCCGGCCATGGCGCGCGGCTGGCCCTGCTCGATATCGACGGTGGCGCTGCGGCGGAAACGGCAGCCGATTGCGCCTCGAACGCCATGGAGGTGTTCACGGCGGCCTGTGATGTCAGCCGCGAAGATGCCGTCACCGAAGCCTTCGACCACGCCGCCAGCGCCCTGGGCGGCATTGATGCACTGGTCGCCAATGCCGGCATCCTGCGCGACGGCCTGCTGGTGAAGGCGCGCGAAGGCGAGGTGATCGATCGCATGAGCCTGGCCGACTGGCAGGAGGTGATCGATGTCAACCTGACCGGCGTCTTCCTGTGCGGTCGCGAGGCCGCCACCCACATGATTCGCCAGGGCACCGGCGGCTGTATCGTCAACATCAGCAGCATTGCCCGCGCCGGCAACTTCGGCCAGTCCAACTATGCCGCGGCCAAGGCCGGTGTTGCGGCGATGACCGTCACCTGGGCCCAGGAGCTGGCCCGTCACCGTATCCGCAACATGGCAATCGCGCCGGGCTTTATCGAGACCGCCATGACCGATTCGATGAAGCCGGAAGCCCTGCAGCGCATGGTCGAGCGCGTGCCCGCCGGGCGCGCGGGCCACCCCGATGAGGTCGCACTCACGGTGGCGCAGGTATTGGAAAACGACTACCTCAATGGCCGCGTGCTGGAACTGGACGGCGGACTGCGCATCTAGGCGTCAACACCAGGGTGCCCGCCCGCCAGCCCGGCGGTAGAATCAGCGCATGCCCTGGTTGATCCTGATCCTGCTGGTCGTGGCGATCGTCTACCTGCCGTCCTGGTGGGTGCGCCGCACCATGACCCGGTACAACCACCCCGAGGACCGCTACCCGTCCACCGGCGCCGAGCTGGCGCGTCACCTATTGGACGAAGCCGGTCTCGATCACGTCAGCGTGGAGACGACCGAGCATGGCGACCACTACGATCCCATCGAAAAAGCGGTTCGCCTGGCGGCAGAACGCTTCCATGGTCACTCTCTGACCGCCATCACGGTGGCCGCGCACGAGGTCGGGCACGCCTTGCAGGATGCCACCGGCTACGCACCACTGGTGGCCCGCACCCGGCTGGTGCGGCTGGTCCGTCCGCTGGAACGCTGCGGCGCCGGCATCCTGATGCTGGCCCCGGTGTTGGCATTGCTGTTGCGGTTACCTTCCGCGGGCCTGTTGATGATGGCGGGTGGCATCCTGGTACTGGGTGGGGCCACGCTGGTTCACCTGGTGACGCTGCCCACCGAGCTGGATGCCAGCTTCCAGCGCGCCATGCCCCTGCTTGAGCGCGACGGCATCCTGGTTTCCGGTGACGGGCCACATGCGCGGCGGATCCTGAAAGCGGCCGCGCTCACCTATGTCGCGGCCTCATTGCTGAGCCTGCTCAACGTGGCCCGCTGGTGGGCTATTCTCCGGCGCTGACCGGCGCGCGCAGGTCCGCGGTGACCCGGCCAGCGGCACGAACCTCGGCCTCGTGATCCTCATCGCGCCAGGGCTCAGCCAGCGCATCCGCATACCAGGCCTGCATCGGCGCCAGGGCCAGCAACCGTTCCACGTAGGCCTGCGCCTCCTCAGACAGTGACGGCGAATAGGTCTGCGCGCGAAAGGCCACCGGGGCGTAAAACGCGTCGACGGCGGTAAAGCGGGTGCCGGCCAGGAACGGCCCGCGGAACTGCGCCAGGCCCTCGCACCACAGCGCGTCAACGCGGGCCCACTCCTTCGCCAGCGCGGCCGGCGGATCGACCAGTTCCACCCGCTGCCCGCAACTCATGCCGCAGACGTTGCGGATGGTGGCAAAGCCCGAGTGCATCTCGGCGCTGGCGCTGCGCGCCCAGGTGCGTGCCGTGTAACGCTCCGGCCAGACCTCTGGGTAGCGCTCGGCCAGCGTTTCCGCGATCGCCAGCGAATCCCAGACGGTCAGTTTGCCGTCCACCAGGCAGGGCACCTTGCCGCTGGGCGAAAACGCCAGGAACGCGGCCTGAGGCCCGCCGCCCTGGAACGGCACCAACACTTCCTCGAAGTCGATCTCGAGCATGCGCATCAGCACCCAGGGACGCAGCGACCAGGACGAGTAGTTCTTATTGGCGATATACAGTTTCATGGCACCTCCTGCCAGCTGTGTTTCATTATGCGCGCGTGACCATGGGCAGGTCACCCGGCAGGATTTTTTTCGTTGCTACACTCTATTGGAAGCGCGCACCCGGCAGGCCTGTGCCACGGGCAGGAAAACGCGTATGGGAGACACAACAATGAAAAACCTTTTCTTCTGGTTGCTTGCCTTGTCCGCAACCTCACCCACCCTGGCCGACGACCCCATCGAATGCGGCCGCTACATCGTCGAGGTCATCGGCGCCTGCGGCAACTGCCATACGCCGGTGGGCCCCGAGGGGCCGGACACGTCGAAGCACCTGGCCGGCGGCATGACCTTCGAGTTTCCGGGCATGGCGATTACCGTGCCCAACATCACCCCGGACAAGGAGACCGGCATCGGCGCCTGGAGCGACGCCGAGATCATCCGTGCGTTTCGTGAAGGCGTGCGCCCGGATGGCCGCGTACTCGGGCCGCTGATGCCGATTGCGCTGTACCGTGAGATCTCCGACGGCGATGCCGCCGCGATCGTCGCCTACCTGCGCACGGTCCCGCCGGTGAACAATGCGACCGAGGTGTCCCGCTATGACTTCCCCCTGCCGGACAACTGGGGCCCGCCGCTGGGCGTGGTGCCTGAGCCGGACCGCGATGACCCGGTGGCCTATGGCGAGTACCTGGCCGGCCCACTGGGACACTGCGTGGAATGCCATTCACCGCCCGGGGAAAACGGCCTGCCCGACCATCACAACCAACTGGCCGCCGGCGGCCTGACGTTTCCCGGCCCCTGGGGCACCTCGGTATCACCCAACCTGACGCCCACGGGCCTGGCCCAGCGCAGCGATGACGACATCCGCCAGATGATCACCACCGGCACCCGGCCCGACGGCAGCCCGATGCTGCCACCGATGCCGTTTTACGCCTACGCCAACCTGGTGCCTGAAGACCTGGACGCGATCATCGCCTACTTGCGCTCGTTGCCACCCAAATAGACCGGGTCGACGAACGGCTTGACGCCCATGGCCTGGTAAAGCGCGGACGGTTCGTATGCCGTATCGCCCTTGAGCACCAGCACGGCGCGCCGGATGGCGCTCATGTCTTCCAGAGGGTTGCCGTCCAGCAGCACCAGGTCGGCGTCCTTGCCCACGGCGATGGAACCGGTGCGCTCGTCGGCGCCGACGATGCGCGCCGAATCCAGCGTGCCGATACGCAGCACCTCGGCGTTGGGGATGCCGGCCTCGGCGTAGAGCTCCAGCTCGCGGTGAATGGTGAAGGCCGCGATGCTGTCACTGCCCGGCACCAGCTGGACGCCGGCGTCGTGGAGTTTCTTCAACATCTGTGACTGGCGCCGGCCGGATTCCGGCCAGTTCTCGCCCAGCACCATCTCGGGGTTGTACATCGGCCGCGCCACGTTCGGCGGCAGGTGGTCGATGATGGCCGCGAAGGTCGGGTCCGGCTCGCCCGGCACGTGGCTGAGCATGGTGTCGAAGATGGCCGCGGTGGCGTCCACGGTCACGTCGTTGTCCTTCAGCAGCGTGATGAAGGACTCGACTTCCTCGCTGTCCAGGTCGATGCCCGCCGCACCGTCACCGTAGCCGGTGAAGCGGATCTGCTGGCGGGTGTCGCCCTCGTCACCGACGATGAAGTTCAGGAACACCATGTTGATATGCTGGATCTCGTCGTAGCCGGCGCGCACGGCCTGCTCGGCCGACATGAACGCCGGGATATGGCCGCTGACCCGCAGGCCGCGCGCATGCGCGCGCTCGGCGATGGGCGCCACCCATTCCGGCTCGATGGAGCTGTACAGCTTGACCTGCAGGTAACCGTTGTCGGCATAGAAATCGACCCGCGCCAAAGCCTCTTCCAGGTCATTGACCACGGAACCCGACGCATACGGACCGGCCTTGTCCATGAACCCGGCACGGTAGGTGTGCGGACCGATCACCTCCCCGCTGTCATACCGGCGGGTCAGTTCCATGATCTGTTCGTGCACACTGCCGATATCACGCACGCTGGTGATGCCGCCGGCAACGTTCAGTACGCCCTGCTCCAGGCTGAAGTGCCCGTGCATGTCCCACAGTCCGGGAATCAGCGTGCGGCCCTGGCCATCCACGGCGCGGGCTTCTCCGCTGTCGATGGGCTCGGCCGACACCTGCGCGATCTTGCCATCGACCACCAGCACGTGGTGGTCCGTGAGCAGTTCACCGGATTCGACGTCGACGACATCCACGTTCTCAATCAGCAGCGGGCCATCCAGGGGGTGCGCCAGCGTGCCCGAGAGCTTTTCGATATGCGCGGCGCTCTGTTCCAGCTGTACGCGTCCCAGCCGCTCCAGCACGGCCGGGTCCCAGCCCTCGGGCACCATGCCCAGGTAGCCACGGAAATCCAGCGCCGCCAGGTGCAGCTTCTCGTCCATCCAGGCGTACTGCGGTGTGAAACCGATGCCGGTGATCGAGTACAGCGTCAGGGCCTGCTCGCCGTCCGGGGTCGGCACGGTCGTCTCATGAACCGGCTCGGCCCGGGCGGTGCCTGCGGGCAGCAGCCGGACACTGCCGTCGATACTCTCCGCCGCGGCACGCACCAGCGCCCCCAGCGATTCCAGCGCGCCGCCTTCCGCCGGCAGGTAGAAGGCACGCCCGTCGACGTTCGCGCCGCCCTCGCTGCCCACCGTTTTCCAGCTGGCCTCGCCCTGCGACAGCTCAAAAGACTCGTCGATAGGCGCCTGGAACGGCGAGATCCCGGTAATGCGCTGCGCCACCGGCAACCCGGCGTCGTCCAGCTGCACTTCCGACTTCACCGTCCACTCCCGGTTGTTCCAGTGAATGAACGAATCGCTGGTGATCTTGCCGTCGCCCAGCTCGTTGATGCGGGTATGGCCGGCCGGGGTCTTACCCTCCAGGTACCACGCGAAAGCGCGTTCGGCGGGTTCACCGGAGCCGGCCGTCGCCGGGGCGGTCGCGGTGGTCGCCGGGGCGGGTTCGGCCGGGGCCGCCGCGGTTGAGGCGGGTTCGTCAGCCGGCTTGCAGGCCAACATGGCCGTGGCCGCCAACCCGGCAAGCAGCCAGCCGCCGATGGTGTTGAGATTCGTTCGTGTACGCATGGCAGGTTCCCTTTTTCTGGTCCCGGCCCGCGCCGGGTGTTGTCTCCCCAGTGTAGCAACCCGGTGATGCTAGAATCGCCGCTTTTGCAGGGATCGCCACCATGACCGCCAACGTGATGCTTTCGCACCGCCTGATCGCCGCCGCCGCGCTCGCCATGACGCTGGCGTCCTGCGCCGCACCGGCGCCGACGCCGACGCCGACGCCGACGCCGACGCCGCAAGCGAACGTACCGGAAACACCGGCCAACGCACAGGCGGCCCTGCTGGCATCACTGCAGGCCCGCTACGCGAGCGCCACCAATGGCGAGGACATCCTGTTCTGGACCGCCGAGGAACGCCGCGTCGGCTTCGCCCACATCGATTCGATCTACCCGACCCGCACGGTGACCGCCGGCGAAGCGCCCCTGGCACTGCCAACGGCACCGGCTGACCTGTCCGCCCTGGACTATCGCATCGAGGACACGCGCTACAGCCTTGATGACTTCCTCGCCATGCCCGAAAGCATCGGGCTGCTGGTGGTCCGCGACGGCCGGGTGATTCTCGAGGACTACGCCGAGGGCCATGGTCCCGACACACCGTGGATGTCGTTCTCGGTGACCAAGTCGGTGACCTCCATGCTGGTGGGTGCCGCCATCCAGGACGGCTACATCGGCAGCGTCGATGACGCCGTGACCGACTACCTGCCGCAGCTCAGGGGCTCGGGCTACGACGGCGTGAGCATCGCCAACGTGCTGCAGATGGCCTCCGGCGTGGCCTGGAACGAGGACTACGAGGACCCGGAGTCCGACGTGGCCCTGGCCGGCGGCACGAACGGCATCAACCTGTACCGCCACCTGGCCACCCTGCCCCGCGCCGCCGAGCCGGGAACGACCTTCAATTACAACACCGGCGAGAGCAACCTGGTGGGCGCGCTGTTGCGCGCGGCCATCGGCAACAACGCGTCGAGCTACCTGCAGATGAAGATCTGGCAGCCCTTCGGCATGGCCGACGACGCCCATTGGGTGATCACGCCCGATACCGGCGCCGAGCTGGGCGGCTGCTGCCTGAACGCGACGCTGCGCGACTATGCGCGCATCGGCCTGTTCGCACTGAATGACGGCGTGCTCGCTGACGGCACCCGGGTATTGCCTGAAGGCTGGATGGCCGCATCAGTGACCCCGTCCCCGGGCGCCGATCACTATGGCTACCAGTGGTGGCTGGCGCCCGGGGACGCCTACTCCGCACGCGGCATTTTCGGGCAGCTGATCTTCATCGACCCGGACAATAACCTGGTCATCGCCATGCATAGCAACGCCGCGTTCGGCAGCGGCTACGGGCACCACATCCAGGGTGTCATCCGTGCGCTGCGCGCGCACCTGGCCGACTAGCGCCGGGTGGCGGGCAGCTCCCGCCACTGCCCCGGCCGCAGGCCATCCAGCGCCCAGTCGCCGACCCGGGCGCGCACCAGACGCAGCGTGGGAAAACCCACCGCCGCCGTCATTCGCCGCACCTGGCGGTTCCGGCCCTCGGTGATCGTCAGTTCGAGCCAGGTCGTGGGGATGTTGGCGCGGTAGCGGATGGGCGGTTCGCGGTCCCAGAGCCCGTCCGGTTCTTGCATGGAACGCACCCGTGCCGGCCGTGTCGGCCCGTCATTCAGGGTCACGCCGCGCCGCAGGCTGTCCAGCGCCTGCGCGGTGGGCTCACCTTCGACCTGCGCCCAGTAGGTCTTGGGCCGCTTGTTTTTCGGGTGGGTCACCCGCTGCACCAGCCGGCCGTCGTCGGACAGCACCATCAGGCCCTCGGAGTCGTAGTCGAGCCGGCCCGCGACCCTCAGGGCGGGGTCATCGAAGAAAGCGGCCAGCGTCGTCTTGTCGCCAGCTTCACGGAACTGCGACATCACGCGAAAGGGTTTGTTGAACAGGACAACCCGGCTCACGGCACGCTGCTCCGAAAGAAATCGAAATAGGTATCATGTTTATGATATTTTTCGTAAGTTTTCGAAACCACACGCATACTACCGAGGCATCCACCAGGCATGATTCTAACCAAGGCGTCAAAGGCATACCCCGCCCTCCTGTCCACCACGCTGCTGCTGGCCGCGTGGGGCCACTCCACCCCGGCCGCCGCCGAACCCGGTGACGCCGACGAGCCGGTGGTCTACACCGGCACCGACGTGCCGTCGGCCAGTGGCTACGAGGACGGCTGGCACCACGGCCGCCTGCCGACCGCGGTGGGGGTGCAGAACTACGAGGTCATGCGCGCCAACCGCTCGCACCCGGAATGGTCCGACGGCCTGGGCTGGACCTACAACCACGCGCCCAACCTGGCGTTCTGGAACGGCCGATTCTACTACCACTACCTGGCCACGCCCGTCGGCGAGCACATTCCCCCGGGCGTGACCCTGCTGATGACCTCGGAAGACGGCCGCAGCTGGACGAAACCGGAGGTACTGTTCCCCATGGGATTCTGGTCCGAGCAGACCGAGGTGCGCGAGGACCAGGTCAAAAACCTGGTCATGCACCAGCGCATGGGCTTCTACGTGGCCCCCGACGGCCGCCTGCTGACGTCCGGTTTCTACGGCACCAACGACGGCCATGGCATGGGCCGGGTCATGCGTGAAATCTACCCGGACGGCGGCTTCGGCCCGATCTACTTCGTCAAGAAGAACAGCACCTGGCCGCATGGTGATTTCATGTTCCCGGACTACACCGAGGCGGCAGACGCCGGCTTCATCGCCGCCGTCGACGCCTTCCTGGCCGACCCCGTCCGCCGTATCCAGTGGTGGGAGGAGCACTGGCTGGAACCGGACATCGATCCTTTCGTCGGCGGCCTGCAGCCGATTGTCAGCGGTGGCGAAACCGATCCGGGCAAGGGCTTCAACTTCTACACCCGCGACGACGGCGCCATCGTCGGCCTGTTCAAGGACAGCTTCGCCACGCTCAGCACCGACAACGGCGAGCACTGGAGCCCGCTGGTCAAACTGCCGCGCTTTACCTGGGGCGGCGCCAAGGTCTGGGCCCAGTCGTTGGACAGCGGTGGTTACGCCATGGTCATCAACCCCACCCACAGCGCCGCCCGCCACCCGCTGGCGGTGACCACCAGTGACGACGGCATCCACTACCAGGGCATGGCCGGCGTGCACCAGGAGCTGCCGTCCAAACGCTACTGGGGGCTGCACAAGCGGCCCGGCCAGCAATACGTGCGCGGCATCGTCGAGGGCAATGGCAACCCGCCCGGCGATGACCTGTGGGTGGCCTACTCGGTGACCAAGGAGGACATGTGGATCTCGCGTATCCCCACGCCCATCCGCCACCGTGTCGATGGCCCCGTCAACGATGATTTCGATGCCATGGACACCGGCGGCGTGGTGACCGACTGGACGATCTACCACGGCCCCTGGCACCCCGTCGAAGTGGCTGAAGGGCCGGACGGCGACCGCAAGGCGCTGATGCTGCAGGACCGCGACCCTTACGACTATGCCCTGGCCCAGCGCGTGTTTGCAGCGGCAGACAAGGTCACCCTCCGCTTCAGCCTGTTCACGCAAGCGGCCGACGGCCCGCTGGAAATGGATGTCACCACCGCACCGGGCGATCGCCTGGTGCAGCTGCGGCTGCAGGACGGCCAGCTCTCCGCGCATGACGGTGAGACGGGCCTGGCGGCCGTGACCAGGCTTTCAGCGGGCGCGTGGTACGAAATCGAGATCAGGATCGATGCCAGCGGCGAAACCTACGACCTGGTCATCGACGGCCAAGTCGTGCTCGACCAGGCATCACTGGCCGTCATCGGCGCCGGGCAGCCTGCGCGCATCGACTTCCGCACCGGCGACTATCGCGCCGAAGATGATGTGCAGAAGCAGAAGAGCGGCAGCGAGGACGTACCCGGCTGGGATGAACCCGGCGCCGACGAGCCGACGCCGGTGTCGACCTACTACGTGCGCGACTTCAGCGCGTCCTGACCGGGCTGGCCGGCCAGGCCGGCCAGGTCGAAGCCACTGGGCGACTGGAACAGCCGCAGGCCGAACGCCGGCACGATGGCGCTGACGTGGTCGAACAGGTCCGATTGCACGCCTTCGTAGGTGGCCCACTGGGTATCGTTGGTGAAGCAGTAAATCTCGATGGGCAGGCCATCCCTGCCCGGCTGTAACTGCCGCACAATCAGCGTCATGTCGTCGTGAATCGCCGGGTGGTTGCGCAGGTAATTGACGATGTAGGCACGCAGCGTGCCGATGTTGGTCAGGCGCCGCAGGTTGACGTCGCTGTCACTGTCCACGCCGA
Source organism: Marinihelvus fidelis (assembly GCF_008725655.1). NCBI lineage: Bacteria > Pseudomonadati > Pseudomonadota > Gammaproteobacteria > Chromatiales > Wenzhouxiangellaceae > Marinihelvus > Marinihelvus fidelis. The sequence goes on from NZ_VYXP01000003.1 coordinate 395,762, forward strand.
TGGCGGCGTTGTACTCGTCCAGCTCGGCCTGCTTGTCGGCGATGTAGTCCTGCAGCAGCCGGAAGCGCTTGAAGCGCTCAATCTCCGCATCGTCCAGGAAACGGATCGAGTTCATGTCGATGTAAATCGACCGCTTGATGCGCCGCCCGCCGGCCTCGGTCATGCCGCGCCAGTTCTTGAACGAATCGCTCATCACCCGGTGCGTGGGGATCACCGTGATGGTCTTGTCCCAGTTCTGCACCGTGATGGTGTACAGCGCCACGTCGATGACATCGCCGTCGGCCCCGTACTGCGGCAACTCCAGCCAGTCGCCCACCTGGATGACCTTCTGGCTGGTCAACTGGATGCTGGCCGCCAGCGACAGCAGCGTGTCCTTGAACACGATCATCGCCACCGCACCCATGGCGCCAAGGCCACCCAGCAGCACCAGCGGTGAGCGGTCGATAAGCACGGAAATCACCAGGATGCCGCCGATGATATACAGCACCAGCTGCGCCATCTGCAGGAAGCCCTTGATGGGCCGCTCGCGGCTCTCCGGACGCTGCTCATAGATGGCGTTGACGGCGTCCAGCGCGGCCACACCGGCCAGGGACACCGCCAGCGAGGTCCAGGCCGTGGCGACATTGCGCACCACGGTCACCACGCCTTCGCTTAAACCGGGCACCAGGTTGACGCCGTAATGCACCACCAGCACCGGCATGATCCAGGCCAGGCGCTGGAAGACCTTGCTTTCAACCAGGGCGTTATCCCAGGTGGCCTCGGTGCGGCGGGCGATGCGCGCGACCATGCCCAGCAGGATGCGTTTGACGATGATGTCGGCCAGCCAGGCCAGCAGGAGCAACAGCGCCATGCCGACGACGTGCGGCGCCAGGGGGTGAATGTTTTCTAGGGATGCGAACATGGCGCGGATTATAGGCAAGCGCCGCGCTCAGGACACCCCGTCTCGATGTGCCCTGGCCACGACCAGGTACTTGGCCGCCCAGCGGCGGATATTCGCCCGCTCCTCGTCACCCAGCGTACGGCTGACGCGGGCCGGGGAACCCACCACGACACTGCCGGGCGGCACCACGGTCCCAGGCGTGACCAGGGCGCGGGCGCCGATGATGGACTGCTCGCCAATCACCGCCCCGTCCATGACCACCGCGCCCATGCCCACCAGGCACTCGTTGCCGATGGTGCAGGCATGCAGGATGGCGCAATGCCCGACCGTGACATCGTCGCCAATGACCACACCGTAATCATCCGACAGGTGGATCACCGTGCCGTCCTGGATGTTGCTGCGGTCACCGATGCGGACCGAATTGATGTCGGCGCGGATGACGCAACCCGGCCAGATGTTCGCTTCCTCGCCCAGCACCACGTCGCCCAGCAAGGTGGCACCCGGCGCGACATAGGCACTCGCCGGCACTCGCGGGGACTGGCCCAGGTGCCTGGCCAGGCGCTCCTCGGTGGTTATCATTCCGGGTATTCCGCGAAGGTGGGCAAGGCCGACTCATCGCAGGACCAGGCCGCGCGTGAGTCACGGAAAATTCTTGCCTGCGGAAGGAAATCCGGCTCGTCATCGAGTGTGCCGGCGGGCACCATCACGGCGCCCAGCTCCGGCACCGCCTTTGGCAGGCGGCTGCCACACTGGCTGCAGAAGGTGTTGCTGAAGCGCTCGGCCTCGGGCAGCTTGTAGAAGCCGATCTGCTCTTCACCCGAGAGCCACTCCAGCGTCCCCTTGATAAACAGGTTGCTGGCATGGCCGGTCCCGGTCGCCTTGCGGCAACGCTTGCAGTGGCAGTGATAGAACTTGCGGACGTCGCCGTGGGCCTGGTAGCGCACCGCGCCGCACAGGCAACTTCCGGACAGGGTGTTCGTTGTCATGGTGATTTGTCCTCCGGGGAACAGGATAATGCATTATCCACTGACCAGAACCCTCGCGGGACCCGTAAACGATGACCGAAATCCTCATTCGCTATGTCCATATCCTGGCCGTTCTGGTGCTGTTCGCCTGCCTGGTCTCGCAACACATGCTGGTGTCCGCGCAGGTGCCCAGGGCCACGCTGCGCCGGATCGCGATTCTCGATGGTCTTTACGGCCTGTCGGCCATGATCGTGCTGGCGGCCGGCCTGGTGCTGTGGTTCGGGGTGGGCAAACCCGCCGCCTACTACAACGGCTTTGGCCTTTTCCACTTGAAGGTGACGCTGTTCGTGGTCATCGGCCTGCTGTCGATCTACCCGACCGTGTTTTTCCGGCGTGCGATGAAGGCGGCCGCCGAGACGGTGACCGTGCCGAAGGGCGTGATCATGGTGATCCGCCTGGAGTTGCTGCTGGTGGCGCTGATGCCGCTGCTGGCCATCTGCGTGGCGCGGGGTGTGGGCGGAGGCGGCTGACGCCGCCCCCGCACCGGGCAGGTCACTCGCTATCGGGTGACTCGACCAGGACGCCTGCGGCCAGGATGACCGTCATCACGACCAGGTCACCGACCTCGGCACGCTCAAGGTTGGCCGGGTCGGCCGCCTCGAAAGTGCCGACGTTGCCCTCGGGGCCACGCAGTGAATAGGTGCCGGCTTCCAGATCGATATCCTCGACCACGGCGGTAATCACGGTGGTACCAACGGACATACCGCCGGGTGCCTCGCCCTCCTCGGCGCGGCCCTCCACCGTCATGTCACCGTATCCCGGCTCCAGGCCATCGGGGTTGGGGAACACCTCGATGGAGATTTCTTCGTACATCTGGGCCACCACCACGTCGCCGACGTGCACCTGGTCCAGGTTCCGGACATCATCACTGGCGACAAAGCTGAAGCTTTCGCCGGCCTCACCCGTCAGCGTGACCTCACGGGTGTCGTGATCAATGGCCGCGACCTCGGCCTCCAGCGTCACGGTGCGCGAGCCGCTCATCGACGGCCGGTCCATTTTCTCCGCCGGGTCGCCGGCCAGGACAGTGAGAGGCAGTGCCAGCGTCAGCGCGGCGGCGGCATTCAGGAATCGGTTCACTTTGAACTCCCCATGGTTGGTTGAGCCCAAAGTGTAGTCTCTGCACAGCGTGCCGTCAGCATTCGGACGGCGATCGATTCAATCCGCCCGTGCGTCGATCCATTGCGCCGCGTCTCCTTCGCACAGCACGTGCGCGAGCCCGCCCGGCAAGGTGGCCAGGCCGCGGAAGCCGGCGGACTGAACGCTGGCGGCATCAGCCCGTGCCGGATCCGCCAGGCGCACCGCCAGGCGGGTGCCCAGTGCCTCGGCCTGGTCCACGTTACCGGCGCCGCCCAGGGCGGCGAGCAAGGCCTCGTGATTGAGCTGACCGGAAACCGCTGCAACCGCAGGGGCCGGTAAGCGCGCGGTGGTGGCGGTCTGCCCGGGGCCGGCACTCGCCGCACAGCGCAGGTTATCCGCGATCTCGTCCGCGCGCAGGCCCATGATCACCTGCAGGGTGTCGGCCGTCGGCCGCAACACGCCGGCGGCGCCCAGCCGTTTCAGGCCGGCTTCGTTGACGGCGCCCTGGTCCGCCACGCGCAGCCGCAGCCGCGTGGTGCAGGCATCGATATCGGCCAGGTTGCCGGCGCCACCCAATGCCGCCAGGATCGCGGCGGTCTCCTCATTTGTATCCAGTGGCGCGGCGGCCTCATCACCGGCGACGGCGTCGGTGACCGGCCCGCGCCCGGGCGTCGGGATGTTGAAGCGCAGGATCGCCCAGCGAAAGGTGACGTAGTACATGGCAAACCAGACGGCACCGATCACCGGGACCATCCACGGTCGGGTCGCCAGGCCGAAGTTCAGGACATAGTCGAACAGGCCGGCCGAGAAACCGAAGCCATGGCGGACACCGAGCAGGTCCATCAGCGTCATGCTGATGCCCGTCAGCACCGCGTGCACGGCGTACAGCACCGGCGCGACGAACATGAAGGTGAACTCGATGGGCTCGGTGATCCCGGTCAGGAAAGAGGTCAGGCCCATGGACAGCAGCAGGCCGCCGACGGCCTTGCGGCGCGCCGGCTCGGCGCAGTGGTACATGGCCAGGCAGGCTGCCGGCAGGCCAAACATCATGACCGGGAAGAAACCGGCCATGAAGGCCCCGGCGGACGGGTCGCCGGCGAAGAAGCGGCGCAGGTCACCGGTCACACCTTCGAAATCACCGACGATGAACCAGGCGATGTTGTTCAGGATGTGATGCAGGCCGGTGATGATCAGCAGGCGATTGAGCAGACCAAAGATGAACAGCCCCACCCCGCCCGCGCCGACCACGGCCTCGCTGAGCGCGTTCATGCCCGTTTCCACCGCCGGCCAGCCGAAGCCGAACAGCAAGGCCAGCCCCAGGCCGGCGACACCGGAAACGATCGGTACGAAACGGCGCCCGGCAAAGAACGCCAGGTAATCCGGCAGGCGGATTTCGGCATAGCGGTTGTACAGCCAACCGGCGACGATGCCGCAGATCAGGCCCACCGGCACGCTCATCTTGCCAATCGCGCCATCAAGAAAATCAGCCTTCAGCAGCGCCTCGTACTCTGACGCGTTGAGCGCCGTGGCGGCGGCGAAGGCCTCCGGCGGCACCGGGATCAGGGTGCGCGCGCCTTCGGTGGTGACGAAATAGGCCACGGCCGCCGCCAGGCCGGCCGCACCGTTATTGCCACGCGCCAGTCCGACGGCCACGCCGATGGCAAACAGCAGGCCCAGGTGCGAGAACACGGCATCGCCAGCGGCGGCCATGAATGGCAGGTTCAGCAGGTCGTCCTGGCCCAGGCGCAGCAGCAGGCCGGCCACTGGCAGCACCGCGATCGGCAGCATCAGCGAGCGGCCGAGTTTCTGGGCGGCGGGGAACAGCGTTCCGGTAACGAATGATTTCATGTCAATTCCTTGTTCAGCGGTTGCCGCCGGTGGAAGCCTGCCAGGCACGAACCTGCCCGCGAACCGCCGCGGCCGATTCGCAGGCCAGTGCCGCCGTCGCCAGCTGCTCACAATCCGGGATCGAAACACCGCGCAAGGCCGCCTTGACCCGCGCGACCCTGGCCTGTGGCACCGATAGCTTGCGCACGCCCAGGCCCACCAGCACCGGCACCGCCTGCAGGTCGGCCGCGGCGGCGCCGCAGACGCTGACCTCAATGCCGGCATCACGGCCGGCCTGCGCCGTCATAGCCACCATGGCCAGCACCGCCGGGTGCAGCGCGTCGAGTTGCTTCGCCAGCCCCGGGGACAGGCGGTCCATGCACAGGGTGTACTGGGCCAGGTCGTTGGTGCCGATGGAGAAGAAGTCCACGTGCCGGGCGAGCCGCTGCGCGGTCACCGCCGCGGCCGGGGTCTCGACCATGATGCCCAGGCGCAGCTCGGCCGCCAGGCCCAGCCGCTCACGCAGGGCCACCACGCGCTCGCGCACCGCCGCCACTTCGTCCGCACCGGTCACCATGGGCAGCATCACGCGCAACGGCTGTGGGCTCTCGACCCGCAGCAGGGCTTCGAGCTGCGCGTCCAGCAGCGCCGGCCGTGCCAGTTGCAGGCGAATACCGCGCTCGCCCAGCGCCGGGTTGTCTTCGGCGGCCTGGTCCAGGTAGTCGATGGGCTTATCGGCGCCCGCATCCAGGGTGCGCACCACCAGCGGCCGGTCGCCAAGGGCATCGACAATAGCCTGCAGTTCGTGACGCTGCTGTTCCACCGAGGGTGCGGTGCCACGAGACATAAACAGGAACTCCGTTCGCAACAGGCCGCAGCCTTCTGCGCCGGCCTCAACCGCGGCAGCAGCCTCGCCGACACCGGCCAGGTTGGCCTGTACCGCCACGGCCACACCGTCCGCCGTCATGCCGGGCAAGTGCGCCTGCGCCAGGGCGTCCCGCGCCACGCGCTGTTCCGAACGGACATGCCCGGCGAAGGCCGCGAGCGCGTCTTCGGGCGGCGCCACCAGGATCTCGCCGTTCTCGGCGTCAACACAAAGCGGCGTGCCGTCCGCGATCGCCAACAGCCGCGGACCGGCGCCGACCAGCATGGGCAGGCCGCGCGCCGAGGCCAGCAGCGCCACGTGCGAGGTCACCCCGCCTTCGGCCAGGCAGATGGCGACCGGGGCAGCAGGTTCGATGGCCATCAGCTGCGAAGGCAGCAGGTTGTCGGCCAGCACCACCGCCCCCTCGGGCAGCGACAGCGCGGCGCCGGGCGCCTTGCCGGCGAGGATGTCGACGGCCTGCAGGCCGATATCGCGAAGGTCATCGACGCGCTCGCGCAGGCGGGCGTCGTCGAGCGCCGCCAAGCGTGCGGCGGCGTCCTGCGTGGCCTGCCACCAGGCCTCGGCCGCAGAATGACCGGCCTCGATGGCGGACCGTGCGTCGGCCAGCAGGCCGGGATCGCGGACCAGCGCGTGGTGGGCGCCCGCCACCTCGGCGGCCTCACCTTCGGCCGTGGTGGATTGCCTTTGCAGATGCTCCGCCAGCGCGGCGATGGCCGTGTCCAGCGCCGCACGCTCCTGCTCCGGCGTGCCTTCCGGCCCTGCCAGTGCGGGCTCACCACCGAAGTCCAGTACCGCGGCCACACCCGTGGCCAGGCCGGCGCTCGCCACCAGGGCGGGCAGGCGCGACCCGGGTTCCGGCGCGTGCAGTTCCGGCTCCGGCGTCAATTCAAAGTCTGCCTGCGAATGCGATTCATCCGATGACGCATCCAGCGGCTCCAGGAACGCGGCAACAGCCTCGATCGCCGCAGCGGCATCGGCGCCGCTGGCCTCGATGCGCACGACATCACCGCGGCGAATGCCCAGGCCCATCAGGGCCACCGGGCTGGTGACATCGGCTCCCCGCCCCGCTGCCGAAACCAGGCGAACGCGGGCATCCATCGCGTCCAGGGTGCCGCCCAGCAGGCCCGCCGGGCGGGCATGGATGCCGTGCTCGAGCCCGGTGCGCAGTTCCAGGACTTCGTCTGGCTCAACCGCAGAGCCATTGGCCTGGCTCACCGCCGGATCGATGACAGCGTCTTCACCCATGACCACTTCGAACAGCGCATCGCCCTCGCTCACCGGGCCGGGATCGCGCACCGCCCTGAGCCCCACGCCCGGCGCATTCAGCACGAGCACCGGCGTACGCAGGCTGGGGGCGGAACGCGCCAGCAGGTCCGGATCAAACGTCAGCAACACCTGGCCCGTCGTCACGCGGTCACCGGCCACAACCAGCGCCTCGAAACCGCGCCCGGCCAGGCTCACCGTATCGATACCGACATGCACCAGGCACTCGACACCGTTGTCGGCGCGCAGGCTGACCGCGTGGCGGCTGTCCGGCACGGCGACCACCTGGCCGTCGAACGGCGCCACCACGCGCCCGCCGGTGGGGTCAATCGAGACGCCCTGGCCCAGCGTGCCGCCGCTGAACACGGGATCGGGGTTGTCGTCCAGCCCGGCACACCAGCCGGACAGGGGGGATTTGAAGGTGATGACATTCATGATGGGGGACATGCTAACTCCATTCCCGGGAAAGGGGTTTCCCGGCAAGGACATGGGCCAATAAAAAGGCCCGGTGAACCGGGCCCGACATACGCTTGTCGTGACCCCCGCCGCCTTGCCGGCGGCGGGGACTCACGGACCAGGGGGACCCGCTCAGAAGTTGAACCGCAGGTTCAGGTAGTACTGGCGGCCGTTCTCGTAGATGGAACGCGGACGCTCCTTGCTCTCGGCGTAGTACTTGTAGGCCTCGTCGGTCAGGTTACGACCATCCAGTGACACGGTGAAGTTGTCGCTGATGATGTAGCCGATGGAGCCGTCGACGCTCTGGATGTCATCCTGGTAGAACGCGGATGCACGGTCCAGGCCGCTGTAGAACGCGGAGCGGAAGTTGTACGACAGGCGCACGGACCAGTTGTCGGTTTCGAAGTAGCCACCCAGGTTGTAGGTGTTCTTCGAGGTGCCCAGCATCGGCTGGTCATCCGCCGTGTCGGCGTCGGCGTACGAGTAGTTGGCCATGATGCCGAAGTAGTCGCCAATCGGCTGCTGCAGCGCCAGCTCGAAGCCCTTGACCTTGGCCGAGGAGTTCACCGGCACGGTCAGCAGGTAGTCGACGTAGCGGCCCTGCGGGTTCTGCGCGTCAATCGTGAAGATCGAGCGGGTCTCCTGGCCCAGGGCGATGTAGTTGTCGATGTCCATGTAGAACAGGCTCGCGGCCAGCAGCGCACGGTCGGCGAAGTACCATTCCCAGGCCACGTCGAAGTTGGTCGACAGGATCGGCTCCAAGTCCGGGTTGCCGCCGGAACCGCTACCCACCTCGCCTTCAACCGCCGGCGGCACCAGGCTCACGGAGCCGGCCAGGGCAGAGTAGTCGGCGCGGGACAGCGTCTGGGTCAGCGCCACGCGCAGGTCCATGTCCTCGGCCAGTTCGTAGCGGAAGTTGGCCGTCGGCAGCCAGTCGTTGTAGGTGTGGCTGGTGTTGACCTGCTTGTACGGGCCGAAGGCCGACGTGGTGATCGCGTCCGGGTCGGAGGCATCGGCGTTCACGTAGGTGTCGATGTCTTCCTTGGTCTGCACGTAGCGCAGGCCCAGGTTGCCGGACCAGCGGGCACCGTTGAAGTTGAACTGCACGTAACCGGCGGTAGAGGTTTCCTCCAGGTCGTAGGTACCCTGGAAGTAGAAGCGTGACAGCGGGTCGCGGTCGGTGAAGCGGTTGTATTCGGCCAACTGCTCCGGCGAGAAGTACCAGATGTCGCGCGGAATGTTGCCACCCAGGTTGCCACCCCAGTCACCCGGGTAGTTCTCGTAGCCGGACGGGAAGTTGGCCGGGTCGAACGGCGACTCGGAACCCACCGGGCAGAAGAACTCCTGTGACCAGTCAAACGGCACGGTGTTGCCACCGGAATCAATACAACCCGGCCCCTGCGCGGTGACCTGGCCCAGGCTGCGGCCGTGCTCGGCGCGGCGGGCGCCGAAGTCGATGGAGCTCAGCACACCGGACTCGATGTCCCAGGTGGTGTCGAGCTGCAGCCAGTCTTCCTCGTCCACCACGTCGATGTCCTGGTAACCGAAGATCCAGTCCAGCTTGTAGTCGGTCAGCGGGTCGCCGGGCTGCGAGGTGTCGGTGCTGCCCAGGTGCCAGTCGGCCGTGCCGACACCGTTCAGCTGCCAGCCGGCGCCGGTGCCAAGGCCCAGGTCCCATTCGGCGACGTCCTGGGTCGGCGTCTTGCCGCGGCCCTCGGAGGTGCCGGCCTGTGCGAACACGGTCCAGCTGTCGTTCAGCGACCACTCCATCTCGGCGCTGATGTAGTCCGAGCTGGACTCGTCGCCCGGGCGGGAGATCTGGTCGTAAATGCCATATTGCTGCGTGGCGACCGGGCTGAACTCGGCCGCGACCAGGGTGTTGTCGCGCACGGTGAAGCCAGAATCCGGCACCGCGCCGCCCTGGATGATGCGGGCGCCCCAGAGCATGTAGTTACGGTTGTAGTTGCTGGCTTCCAGGTTCGAGCTGAAGGCGTCGACGACAAAACTCAGGTCGTCGGTGGGCGCGAACTCGACGGTCACCTGGCCACCGGTGCGCTTGCGCTCCTGCTCGAACAGCGCGGAGCCGACCAGCGTCGGGTACAGCACGCCTTCCAGTTCCGGATAGGCCTGGGCGGCGGCATCGCCGGCGCCGATGACGTTGTAGCCCAGGATCTCCTGGCCGTCACGGCGCAGGTGGCGCTCCTGGCTGAAGCCCTGGACCATGATGCCGAAGGTGCCGTCGGCGTTCTTCCAGTTCAGCAGCGCGGACAGCTGCGGGTCCATCTCGTCCGGCAGGTCGGCGTAGACCATGCCGACGTTACCGTGCACGGTCACACCATCGTCGAAATTCAGCGGGCTGTGGGTCTTGATGTCGATGCTGCCGGTCAGGCCGCCTTCCACCAGCTTGGCCTCGTAGGTCTTGCGCACCACGATCTGCTCGACCAGCTCGGACGGCAGCAGCGAGTAGCTGACGCTGCGGCCGACGGTGCCAGTCTGGTTAAGTACGAACCAGTCACCGGTGCCGATGTTGTGGCCGTTGATCAGCGTCTGCGTGTACGACGGGCTGGTGCCGCGCATGCTGACGCGGTCGTTCTCGTCGAAGGCGCCTTCGTTGGCGCTGGCGGCGCTGATGGTAATACCGGGCACGCGCTGCAGCGAGTCGGCGATGTTGCGGTCGGGCATCTTGCCGATGTCCTCGGCGCTGATCACTTCAACGTGTGAATCAGAGCTGCGCTTCACGTCCAGTGAACGCTGCAGGCTGCCGCGGATACCGGTGACCACGACCTCTTCCATCACGGGGTCGACGGCGTCATCGCTGTCCTGGGCATGTGCGGGGTTGATGTTGGCATACAGCGCCAGGGCAATGGCGGCGCTCAATACGGCGGTGTTTTTCTGGGTCATGGCATGTTCACCTTCGTGTGCGTTCTGTACTGAATGACGGGGACCTATCCGACTTATTGGTTAGTACCAATTTGATAAAAGCATATTACCAATGAATACCAATTTCCAGCCCAATTTACGAAAAAGCAACATAAAATCGCTATGTCACTGTTTTTATATTGGATAAATCACCCGTGCAAAATTAATCACAATAATCTCTTGGCATTATTGGTCTTATATTGGTTATATTATTGGCATGAGCGAACCAGCCCCCAAATCCCTGTCCGCCGACCTGGCCGAGCGTTTTGCGCAGGTCGAGCAGAATGAACACCTGCCGTTGTACCGCCAGGTGCAGAACCTGTTGCGTGACGCGATCAATGAGCGAAGCCTGAAGCCCGACGACGTCCTGCCGCCTGAAAGGGAACTGGCGCAGCTGTTTGGCGTGTCCCGAATCACCATCCGCAAGGCCATCGAGGGGCTGGTGAACGAGGATGTCCTGGGCACCCGGCAGGGTTCCGGCACCTTCGTGCGCCCGAAGGTGGAGAAGAACTTCGCCCAACTCAATTCCTTCTCCGAGGAAATGGCCGCCCGCGGTATGACCCCGGACAGCGTCTGGCTGAGCCGCGCCGAGGGCACGGTCTCCCCGGACGAATCAATGACGCTGCGAGCCAGCCCGGGCACGCGGGTTTTCCGCTTCAACCGTATTCGCCTGGCGGACGGCAACCCGATGTCGATCGAAAAAGCCGTGGTGTTGGCGGACTGCCTGCCGTCCATTACTGCGGTCGACCACTCGCTCTACGCGGCGCTGAAGAAGACCGGCAACCGTCCGGTGCGGGCGCTGCAGCGGCTGAAAGCGCTGCTGCTGAACGCCGAGCAAGCCAAGCTGCTGGGCGCACGCGAAGGCGATGCCGGCCTGCTGGCCGAGCGCATCGGCTTTAACGCCAAGGGGGCCGCCATCGAGTTCTCGCAAAGCTGGTACCGTGGCGACACCTATGACTTCGTGGCCGAACTGAGCCTGGGAGAATGACCATGACCACGAGCCCCGCGGCGCCCGCGCGCGCGCCCGAATCCACCGCCATGTTCCGCGAAGCCGCCGAGGCGGCCCGCGTGGTCAGCGACCAGATCGAGCACAACCGGGACATCGCCCGCGACATCGGCCGCCTGCTGCGCGAGCGCGACCCCGCGTTCATGCTGACGGTCGCGCGCGGCAGCTCTGACCATGCCGCCACCTATGGCAAGTACCTGGTCGAGACCCGTAGTGGCCTGTTTACCGCTTCCGCCGCACCATCGGTCAACTCCATTTACAAGGCGCCGATGCAATTTGAGCGTGGCGCCTGCATCGTCATTTCCCAATCCGGCGCCAGCCCCGACCTGCTGGCCGTAGCCGAAGCGGCGCGCCGTGGCGGTGCGCCGGTCATTGCCCTGGTCAATGTTGAATCGTCACCGCTGGCCGAGATGGCCGACGCCGTGCTGCCCCTGCGGGCCGGCCCGGAGAACAGCGTGGCCGCCACCAAGTCCTTTATCGGCTCGCTGTCCGCGCTGGTGCAGCTGACCGCCGAATGGCAGGACGACCAGGACCTGCGTGACGCGCTCGCCACTGCCCCGGAACACCTTGCCGCGGCCTGGGACTGCGACTGGAGCGCCGCGCTGGAACCGATCATGGCGACCCGCAGCCTGTTCACGCTGGGCCGCGGTATCGGCCTGGGCATCGCCCAGGAAGCCGCGCTCAAGTTCAAGGAAGTCTGCGGCCTGCACGCGGAAGCCTATTCCTCGGCGGAGGTCCTGCACGGACCGGTCACCATCGCGCGCGACGCGTTCCCGATGCTGGTCATGGCGCAGGACGACGCCACCGCGCCCGGTGTGCGCGACCTGGTCGCCGAGCTCAGCGGCCGCGACCTGACGCTGATGACGGCCGGCGTGACCGCCCCCGGCGCGATTGAACTGCCAACGCCATCCGCGCACCCGGTGATCGAGCCGCTACTGCGCATCCAGAGCTTTTACCGCCTGGCCAACCAGCTGTCACTGGCGCTGGGGCAGGACCCGGACAACCCGCCGTTCCTGCGCAAGGTCACCGCGACCGTCTGACCATGATCCACAACGCCTCCACGCTGACGGCCATCACCGATGCCCGGGTGGTGACCCCGGACGGCATCCGTGACGACCTCGCGGTGATGGTGCGCGGTGGCCGCATCGTCGACCTGGTCCCGGCCACTGCGGTGGGCGACGCGAAGGTCATCGACCTGCTGGGCAGCTACCTGTTGCCCGGTTTTGTCGACACCCAGGTCAATGGTGGCGGCGGTGTGCTGTTCAACGACGACCCGTCGCCGGGCACGGTGCGGACCATCGCCCGCGCCCACGCGCGCTACGGCACCACCGGGCTGCTGGCCACGCTGGTCAGCGACCACCTGGACGTGGTCGAGCGCGGGCGCAAGGCGGTCGACGCCGTCATCCGCGACGGCGAGCAGACCGTCATCGGCCTGCACATCGAGGGGCCTTTCATCAACACGGAGCGGCGCGGCGTGCACGACGCCGAGCGCATCCGGCCGCTGACCCGTGCGACCGCCGAACGGCTGGCGCCGCTGGAACTGGGCCCCACCCTGATCACCGTGGCGCCGGAAATGGCCGAACCCGGCGCCATCCGTGCGCTGGTCAAACGCGGTTTCATCGTCGCCGCCGGCCACAGCGCGGCCAGCCACGAGCAGGTTGCCGCCGCCATCGACGAGGGACTGACCGGCTTCACTCACCTCTACAACGCCATGTCGCAACTCACCGTGCGCGAGCCCGGCGTAGTGGGCGCGGCGCTGGACAGTGACAACACCTATGCCGGCTTCATCGCCGACGGTGTGCACGTGGCCGCCGCCTGCGCGCGCATCGCGTTGCGCTGCAAGGGCCCGGAAAGGCTGATGCTGGTGACGGATGCCATGCCGGCGGTGGGCACGTCACAGACCACCTTTGAGTTACTTGGCGAAACCATCACTGTTGAAGACGGCGTCTACCGCGACCGCCACGGCGCCCTGGCCGGCAGCAGCCTGGACATGGCGACCGCGGTGCGTGGCATGATGCGGCTCACCGGTTGCGACCTGGTCACGGCGGCGACGATGGCCGCCACCACCCCGGCCCACTTCCTGGGCCTGCAGCGTGAGCGCGGCGCCATCGCCCCGGGCCTGGCCGCCGACTTCGCTATCCTCGACCACGAGCTGCGCCCCGTCGCCACCATCACCGGCGGCCTGACGGCATGGTCAAAAAACGAGGAACCGCTACACTAGCGGACCATGATCCTGCTCGAAGACGCCACCGACATCGCCCACGTCATCGAACTGGCGGTGGCGCCGGTGTTCCTGCTGGCCGGTATCGGCGCCTTCATCAACGCCTTCGCCGCCCGCCTGGGGCGCGTGTTTGACCGTGGCCGACTGCTCGAGGACATGCTCGACCATGCCGGCTCCGAAGAAGCGGCACTGATCCGCGTGGAGCTGGCTATCCTGTGGCGCCGCGCACGCCTGGCCAATATCGGTATTGCGCTGGATATCCTCTCGGCGCTAATCGTCTGCATCCTCATCGCGGTGGCCTTTGCCGGTTTCTTTTTCGATTTCGAGATCCGCGCGGCCGTGGCCAGCCTGTTCATCCTGGCCATGCTGGCACTGATCGGCGGCCTGGTGGCGTTCCTGTGGGAGGTCTACATCGCGGTGCGGCGGTTTTCCTTCGGCATTCGCTCTTCCGGTGTCAAGCGCGACTGAAGACCGCGCCACGGCAACGTATGGCCGCAACATGGAATATGCTATGTTTGCGTCGCACCCATTTGGGGAATTGTTTATTCCATGTCCTGCCTGGCCAAAATCCGTGCGTTCCAGGATGAACTGTCTCCGAACGAGAAGAAGATCGCTCGCTTCATCCTGGACAACCCGGCACTGATCCGAGACTACTCGTCGCAGAGCCTGGCCCACGCCGTGGGCGTCAGCCAGTCCAGCATCGTCAAGTTCAGCCAGAAACTGGGCTTCCGCGGTTTCACCGACCTGAAGCTCGCCATTCACGAGGCCTTCCTGACCGGCGACGGTCACGACAACGGTGACGGTAACGGCAACGGCGGCGTCGACGACGATGCCTCGGTGGCCGAACTGCTGTACCAGACCAAGCAGCAGGCACTGCTGAACACCATGCAGCTGAACGAGGAAAAGCAACTGGAGGCAGCGGTCGATATCCTGGAAAAAGCCCAGCGTACGCAGATTATCGCCATGGGCTGGAGCGCGCTGGCGGCGCGGCATTTCGCCTCCATGCTCAGCCAGATCGGGCGCGCCGTGATCGCCGAGACCGATGCCTATTTCCAGCTCTCCAGCGTCGCCACGCTGGGTAAGGGCGACGCCATTTTCCTGGTCTCGCTCACCGGCCAGGCGCCGCGTACGCTGGAGGCCGTCAAGAAGGCGCGCCGCGCCGGCGTCAAGGTGGTCACGCTGACCACCTACAGCGCCAACCCGTTCCGCTCGCTGGCCGACGTGCAGCTGTACTCGGTCAGCACGGCGGGCAAATACGAACTGCCGCAGATTGTCTCCATGACCTCGCAGCAGTACATGATCGACCTGCTGTTCAAGCTGATTATTCGCCGCAACCGCAAGGCGAAAGAGTTACTGGCGCTGAACCGCCAGGATGTCGAAAGCTTCTAGACCGGGGACCACCCTCCCCGCACCCATGAACAGGACCGCCATGACCCACAGAATTCTCCTGCCCGGCCTGCTATTGATGCTGGCCGGCTGCGCCACCGCGCAGGCGCCGGCAACCGTGCCAGCCGCTGAATCAGCACCCGCTGCGCCTGCCACGGCAAACATCGACATCGACCTGCTGGCTCGCTACGCCATGGAGACCTTCGATGTCCCCGGCATGGCCGTGGGCGTCATCAAGGATGGCGAAGTGGTGTATGCCGCTGGCCACGGCCTCCGCGAGGCCGGGCAGCCGGGTGGGGTCAATACCGACACCCTGTTCCGCCTGGCCTCGGTAACCAAGGCCTTCACCGCCGCCGCGGCAGCGGTAATGGTCGACGATGGCAAGCTCAGCTGGGACGGCCCGGTCAACCAGGTGCTGCCGGCGCTGCGCATGAACGACCCCTGGGTCACGGCCAATATTTCCATGGTCGACCTGCTGGCCCACCGCAGCGGACTGCCCGCCCATGCCGGCGACCTGCTGCTATGGCCGGTGCCCAACGCGTTCACCGAGGACGATATCGTCGCCGCGCTGCAGTACTTCCCGCTGGATGCCGGTTTCCGCAACGGCTACACCTACGACAACGTGCTCTACATCGTTGCCGCGCAGGCCATCGAGCAGGCCGGCGGCACGAGCTGGGGTGAAACGGTCGACACGCGGCTGATGGCCCCACTGGGCCTGGACCGTTGCTTCGCCGGCGTGATCCCGGAAGAGCAGATGCGCAACCTGGCGGCTCCGCACGGCGGCCGCGGCAGCGACTGGAGCGTGATCGAGCGCAACCGCATTCCCCGCCAGCCCGACAAGTTCTCCCCTGCCGGCGGCATCGCCTGCAGCCTGGATGACATGCTCACCTGGGTGGGCACACAGCTGGCCGGCGGCGTGGGCCCGGACGGCACCGCGGTGTTCAGCCCGGCGGCGGCCCGGACCATGTGGCGGCCGCACAACCCGCTGGGCGTCAGCGGCGCCGAGAAGCAACTGCACGGCACCAACTTCAAGGCCTACGGCCTGGGCTGGCGGCTGCGCGATGTGCATGGCGTCATGGAGGTCTCGCACACCGGCTCGCTGGACGGCTGGCGCGCCCACGTGGTGATGGCGCCGGACCTGGGCCTGGGCATCGTCACGCTGCTGAACAGTTCCAGCAGCGCCGCCCGCAGCGCCGTCTCGACCCAGATTCTCTACAGCTACCTGGACGCACCCCCCATCGACTGGGTGGGCTGGTACCGTGACCAGCAATCATCCGGCGGTGGTTCAGCCGAACAGGACGCCGAACCGGACCGCGGCCCGGTCCAGCCCGCGCGGCCGCTGGCACGCTACACCGGCCAGTATGCCGACCCATGGTTCGGCGACGTCGCCATCACGCTGGACGAGGGCACGCTGCGGTTCAGCGCCGACAAGGCGCCCAAGTTCACCGGGCCGCTGCTGCACCATGACGGCGACCTGTTCCTGGCGCAATGGGACGATCGCGAGGTCGGCATGGACGCCTGGGTGCGCTTCGTGTTCGACCCAGCGGGCCGGGTGACCGGCGTGCGCATGAACCGGCAGATGAACAGCCCTTCAGACCTGGACCACTTCCGCTTCTTGGACCTGGTCCCCGTCGATAACGCCAAGGAAGCCAACCGATGAGCAACCTGGTGCAGGTACCGCGTTCTGAGAAGGGGTTGCTGCGGCACCCCGCGCATCGCTACGGCACGTCTGAACGCGGCGTGGCGCTGGAATTCTTTGGCCCCGACGCGGGCCCCGTGGACCTGCTGGTCATGGCATCGATGCACGGCGACGAGTGCGACTCCACCGTGGCCCTGTCCGAAGCCCTGCGAGTGGTGCCCAACGGCGCGCTGGCCAACCCGGTGATCCTGTCGGTGAACCCCGACGGCATCCTGCGCGGCACCCGTTGCAACGCCAATGGCGTGGACCTGAACCGCAACTGGCCGGCCAGCAACTGGTCACCGGAGCCGGTGCGCTATAAGGACCACGGCAAGACCGTTCAGGACATCGAGCTGAGCACCGGTGCCTCCGCCGGGTCGGAGGCGGAAACCCAACACCTGCTGGCACTGGTGGAACGACTGCGCCCACGCGCCATCGTCAGCCTGCACGCACCGCTGGGCTGCATCGACGACCCCGACGACTCCGCGCTGGGCCGCTGGATTGCCGCGGAAACAGACCTGCCCCTGGTGCCCGACGTCGGCTACGCCACGCCCGGCTCCTTCGGCAGCTGGTGCGCCGAGAAAGGCATTCCCATCATCACCTGGGAACTACCTGCCGACCCGCTGCCGGCGGTCATCGACTCGCACGCGCCGGTGCTGTTCAAGCTGATCACCGGCACGTATATCGACGAGGTCGGCTGAGTGCGCATCGCCATCACCGATTCCGGCGTGGGCGGCCTGTCGGTGTGCGCGGCGCTGGAAGCCGAGCTGGCGCGGCGCGGGCTGGGCGCCAACCTTGAACTGCTGTACCTGAACGCCGCGCTGGAAGACGACTACGCCTACAACTCCATGCCGACCCGGCGCGAGCAGGTGGAAACCTTCGACGGTTTCCTCGACGCCGCTTTCAGCGATTACGCGCCCGACCTGCTGTTTATCGCCTGCAACACCCTGAGCGTGATGTTCGACGACCCGTATTTCGACCACCAGACGCGCGACCGCGTGGCCGGCATTGTCGACACCGGTGTGGCCGAAATCCTGGCGGCGCTGGAGGACTGGCCGGATGCCGGCGTGGCCGTGTTCGCGACGCCGATCACGGTCGCCGGCAACACCTACCGCCGACGACTGGAGTCGGCTGGGGTGGCGCCATCGCGCATCGTCCAGCAGGCCTGTCCCGAGCTGCCGGATGCCATTTCCAACGACGTGACCGGCGAGCAGGCGGCACGCCTGCTGGAACAGTTCGTGCCGGACGCACTGGGACAGTTCGAACCGTCACCAACCCGGGTGCTCGCCGCGCTGGGCTGCACACATTTCGGCTACCAGGCCGAGCGGTTCGCGCGGGAACTGGAACACCATGTGAACGCGGCCCGGGTGATTGACCCGAACGCGGCATCCGCAGGCGTGATCATCGATCGCGCGCTGGCCAAGGCGCCCGCCACCGCATCCCCCGGCGCGCCGCGGGTCACGGTCGTCAGCCGCTACACCATTCCCGACCGCCCGATGACCTCGCTGGCGAAGTACCTGGGGGACGCCGCACCGCTTACACTGGCGGCCCTGGTCAACCATGAAACCCGGCCGGACTTTTTCGCCCGCAAACCACAGGACCTCTCCGCTTGAGCGACACGAAAACAACAAGAACGCCCGCCGACCCGATGCGGTCGTTCAGCGAAGACACTGACATGAAGCGCGACCTGGGCCTGCTCGAAGCGGTGTCCATCGTCGTCAACCGCATCATCGGCTCGGGCATCTTCCGCACGCCGGCGCCCATCATGGCGGCCGTGGCCAGCACCTCGCTGTTCGGCCTGGTGTGGGCGCTGGGCGGCATCGTTACCATCTTCGGCGCGGTGATTTACGCCGAGCTGGCGGCGATGATGCCGCGCTCCGGCGGGCCGTATGAATACCTGAAGATGTCCTACGGGCCGTTCTGGGCCTTTTTGCGCGGCTGGGCGATGTTTTTCGTGTCGGAAACCGCGTCGATTACCGCGGTGGCGCTGATCTTCGCCGAGTACCTGAGTGCCGCCTGGTTCCTGGTCAATGGCGTACACCTGGACAAGATGGTGATCTTCGGCGTCGCCTTCGGCACCATCTGGCTGCTGACGGCAATCAATATGTGGGGCGTGCAGTTCTCCGGCTGGGTGCAGAACATATTCAGCTTCGTCAAGATCGCCGCGGTGGGCAGCATTATCGGTATCGCCTTCACCAGCTGGAGCACCGGCAACTGGGCCAACTTCATCACGCCGCTGTTCCCGGAATCATTCGGCGGCACGACCATCCTGGCCGTCGGCGCGGCGCTGCGCTACGCGTTCTTCGCCTTCAGCGGCTGGGAGGGCGCAACCTATATCGCCGAGGAAGTGAAAAACCCGCGCCGCAACCTGCCGCTGTCGCTGTTCATCGGCATTGGCGGCGTCATGCTGTTGTACCTGGGCGCCAACGCCGCCTACCTGTTCCAGCTGCCGCCCGAGCGCATTGCCGAGGCGCCGTGGGTGGCCACCGAGGTGATGACGGTCGCCATGGGCGCCACCGGCGGCATCCTGATCTCCGTCGCCGTGATGATCAACACCTTCGGCAACGTCAACACACAGATCCTGTGCAAGGCGCGCACCTGGCAGGCCATGGCCCGCGACGGCGTGTTCTTCGACTGGTTCGCGAAACTGCACCCGACCTACCGCACGCCCAACAACGCGCTGATCGGACAGGCCGGCTGGGCCACGGTGCTGCTGGTATTCGCGGTGCTGGCCGATAACTCTTACGAGACCATGATCGACTTCTTCTCGGCCACCTCGACCATCTTCAACATCCTGGTTTTCACATCAATCTGGGTCCTGCGCCGGAAATACCCGGACGCGCACCGGCCGTACCGCGCCTGGCTGTACCCGTGGAGCCTGGTCGGCATCCTGGCCATCTACTTCGCCTTCCTGGTCATCACGCTGATCACCGCCTTCGTGCCGTCGATCATCGGCCTGGGCCTGACGGCCACCGGCGCGGTGTACTACTTCTTCAAGGTAGGTTTCGGGCGCCGCGCGGCCGGGGCATCGGCGGACTGAGGCCTGGGGTATGAGACCGACGCGCGCGATCGTCCGGCTCGACAACATCGTCCATAACCTGGGCGTGGCCGCGCGGCTGGCGCCGGGCTCGAAGAACGTGCCGGTGATCAAGGCAAACGCCTACGGCCACGGCGCCGTGGAAGTGGCCCGCGCGCTGGCGCCGCATGCACCGGCACTGGCCGTGGCCTTCATGGACGAGGCCGTCGCGCTGCGCGAGGCCGGCATCGATCACCCGCTGCTGGTGTTGCAGGGGCCTTCGGCGCGCAGCGACGTCGAACTGGCGGCCGCCGAAGGTTTCTGGCTGATGCTGCACCGACCCGGCCAGGTGGACTGGCTGGCCAACGTGCGACTGGCGCGGCCCGTAACGACATGGCTGAAGGTCGACACCGGCATGCACCGCCTGGGCCTAGCCGCCGACGAGATCCCACCCGCGCTGGCACGACTCGAATCACGGGGCAATGTGCACGGGGATGTAGTGCTCAGCACCCACCTGTCACGCGCCGATGAAACCGACCAGGCCTTCACCCGCGAGCAACTGGCGCTGTTCCAGTCACTGACGCTGCCGCACGAACGTCCACGCAGCATCGCCAACTCCGCGGGCATCCTGTTCTGGCCGGAGGCCCATGCCGAGTGGAACCGCCCCGGCTACATGCTCTATGGCCAGTGCCCCAGCAACACGGCGTCGCCTTCCGGCCCGACCGCCGAACTGCGCGCGGCCATGACCATGCAATCGGCCATCATTTCCGTTCGCGACCTGGCGCCCGGCGAAGGCGTCGGTTACGGCCAGCGTTGGCGCGCCGAGCGACCATCACGCATTGGCACCGTCGCCATCGGTTACGGCGATGGCTACCCGCGCCATGCACCATCGGGAACGCCGGTGTGGGTGCGTGGGTGTCGCGCACCGCTGGTCGGTACGGTGTCCATGGACATGATCACGGTGGACCTGACCGACGTGGCGGGCGCCGATGTGGGCGATGAGGTGGAACTCTGGGGCGAGCATGTGCCGGTCAACGAAGTGGCCGCCCTTTCTGGCACAATCGGCTACGAACTCCTGGCCGGACTGACCGGGCGCGTGCCCCTGACGACATGATCGATTCCCCGACCCTGCTGCTGGACCGCGATCGCGCGCTGCGCAACCTGCACCGTATGCAGGACCGCGCGCAGGCCGCGGGCGTAGGCTTCCGGCCGCACTTCAAGACCCACCAGTCGCGCGCGGTGGGCGAGTGGTACCGCGAGGCCGGCATCGACCGGATCACCGTGTCGTCCATCGCCATGGCAGAGTACTTTGCCGACGCCGGCTGGGACGACATCCTGGTCGCGTTCCCGCTGAACCCGCTGGCCCTGCCCCGTTACCAGGCGCTGGGGTCACGCGTCCGCCTGGCCACGCTGGTGGACAACCCGGCCGCGCTGGCGGTCATCGCCGACGGGCCGGAACCGACCATGGACCTGTATGTCGACATCGACGCGGGCTATGGCCGCACCGGTGTTCCGGCCGATCAGGCTGACCGTGTCGGGGCATTGATCGACACCATCGACGCCATGTCCGGGCTGACGTTCCGCGGTTTCTACTGTCACCCCGGCGACACCTATCACCACGCCGATGCGGACGAGCGCGGCGCGATCCACACCCGCGCGACCGACGGCCTGCAGGCGCTGAAACAGCGCTTCGCTGCCCATACCCCGCGGGTGCTGATGGGCGATACCCCGGGCTGCAGCACCGCGGATGGCTTTCCCGGCGTCGACGAGATCACGCCCGGCAACTTCATCTTCTACGACCTGGTCCAGGCCAGCCTGGGCGCCTGCGACGAGGATGACATCGCCATCGCCATGGCCTGCCCGGTGGTTGGTCATTACCCGGACCGGGGCGAGATCGTCATCCACGGCGGTGGTGTTCATTTCGCCAAAGATGTACTCGAGGTCGACGGTCGCCACGTGTTCGGCAAGCTGGCCGAGCGCGATGGCGATGGTTGGCGGATCAGCCGCCAGGCGCTGTACCTGGACTCAATCTCGCAGGAGCACGGCATTATCCGTGTGCCGGCAGAGCGCTTGAACGAGTTTCGCGTGGGTGACGTGGTGATCGTGCTGCCCGTGCATAGCTGCATGACCGCGGACGCGATGGGCGGCTATGTCGATCTGAATGGCGTCGCAATCGATCATTTTTGATCTCATCCAAAAGGGTATTAGGCTTTCTGGATGACATTACGGGTCGGACTTTTCCTACAGATTGCGCTCAGTCCGAAAGCTATAATCAGGTTATGACCGATGCAAACACCATCGACGCCATAGAAAAGGCCGCGCTGGAGCTGAAGCCCGACGCCCGGGCAAAACTGGCGCAACGCCTGGTTGAAAGCCTTGCTGCTCTACCTGAATCTGAACTGGCCGAACTCTGGCTTAGGGAAGCCGAACGGCGTGACCAGGAACTTGACAGTGGAAATACGGCTGCGTTGCCCGGAATAAGCGTAATCGCTGACATCAGGTCCCGCTACGACAAGTAATGCTTTCGTACACGTTTCACCCTCTGGCCGCTATAGAACTGAACGCCGTTGTTGAATACTACGAAAACATCGCTCCCGGAAAAGGGTCTGGAGTTTTTGGCCGCCGTCGAATCCGGAATCGACCAGCTTTGCCAGTATCCTGAATCTGGTCCGGTCAAACGCGGCATGATTCGGTCACTGGTATTACCGCCTTCGGGTCGCTGGCCGTACTCACTTCATTACAGCATTAAGCCTGCCGAAATCCGCGTTCTGGCAGTCGCGCATCATCGTCGCCAACCCTTTTACTGGCTGGGAAAAAGGGTCTGAACCTTAACCCAGCAGCCACTGGCACAGGTAAACGGCGCTGATGGCGCCGACGGCGTCGGCGAACAGGCCTGCCGGCACCGCGTGGCGGCTGCGCAGCACGCCCACCGAGCCGAAGTACACGGCCAGAACGTAAAACGTCGTTTCCGAGGAGCCGAACATCGTCGCGCCGATCTTGGCCTGCATGGAGTCGGCGCCGTATTCGTTGACGAGATCGGTCAGCAGGCCGAGTGAGCCGCTGCCGGACAGCGGGCGCATCAGCGCCAGCGGCAGGTTCTCGGGCGGGAAGCCAATGAAGTTCAGGAACGGCGCCAGCAGGTTCAGCAGCACATCCAGCGCGCCGGAGGCGCGAAACATGCCGACGGCCACCAGGATGGCCACCAGGTAAGGAATGATGCGTACGGCGATGGTGAAACCGTCCTTGGCACCCTCGACGAAGACCTCGTAGACCTTCACGCGGCGCGCGGCCATGGCGTACAGCGGGATGCCGACGATCAGCGCCGGGATGATGTAGCGGGCCAGCTCGTTCAGGCCGTCGGTGAAGGTCTCGATCATCGTTCGTCCCCTTCACCTTGCTCAACCGGCGCGCTTGCTTCGTCACCAGCTCCATCCTCGGGCGCCGGTGTCAGCCGGAACCACTTCGTGTTCTCCAGCACCTTGACGATAACGATCGCGGCGATGGTCGAGCAAAGCGTCGCCAGGATGGTGGTGATGAAGATATCGGCGGAAACCACGCCCATCAGCGCCACCACGGTGGCCGGCAGGATCAGTTGCACGCTGGAAGTGTTGATCGCCAGGAACATGACCATGGCGTTGCTGGCCGTTTTCTTGTCCGGGTTCAGCTCCTGTAGCTCCTCCATCGCCTTCAGGCCCAGCGGCGTGGCGGCGTTGCCCAGGCCCAGCATGTTCGCGGACATGTTCAGCACGATGGAACCGATGGCCGGGTGGTCGTCGGGCACGTCGGGGAACAGGCGGATGGTGATCGGCCGCAGCAGTTTGGCGATGATGCGGATCAGGCCGGAGGCCTCGGCGATCTTCATGATGCCCAGCCACAGCGCCATGATGCCGACCAGGCCGATGGCGATCTCCACCGACAGCTTGGCCATATCGATGGCCGCCTGGGTGACCTGGTCGATTCGACCGGTGAAGGTCCCGACCACGACGGAGATCAGGATCATGCCCATCCAGATGTAGTTCAGCATGCGCTTACCTTGACAGTCCGCGCGAGATTAACTGACTGGTGACTGCGGGATCCGGATGCGCGGGTCGTCCGGGTCCGCATGCAACTCTACCGTGTGCGCGACCGGAAGTGTGGCCTGGCAGTCGCCATGGCCGCAGGGGAAGTGACTGATAATGGGAATGCCCAGGTCGCCGAACACGTCCATGATGATCGCGTCCGTGTCCTTGCCAAACGACACGTCGCCGCCATCGTGCATCTCCAGCATCTCGCCCACCACCAGGCCGCGGATGCCATCCAGGCAGCCGGCAGAGCGCAGTTGCAGCAGCATCCGGTCGAAAGCGTGCAGCTTCTCGTCGATATCTTCGATGAACAGGATCGCGCCGTCGGTGCAGACCTGCCCTGGCGTGGCCAGGCGTTCGATCAGCAGTGAAAGGTTGCCGCCCCACAGCGGGCCGCTGGCCTCACCGGGTGCCAGGACACGGGCCTGGCACCCGGCGGTCGAACGAATCTCGACATTGTCTTCACCGGACAGCACGGCCAGCAGCGTGTCGATGTTGTAGGGCACGGTCTCGCGGCCGAACGTGGTGAGCATCGGCCCATGAAAGGTGACGAATTCACATTGCTGCGACACCGTGGTCAGCAGGCCGGTGATGTCGCTGAAGCCCACCAGGATCTTGGGGTTGACCGCGATCATGTCGTAATCCAGCAGCGGCAGCACCCGGTTGACGCCGTAGCCGCCGCGCGCGCAGATGATGGCGTCGATCGAAGGATCGGTGAACATCGCCATCAGGTCGGCCGCGCGCGCTTCCGGCGGACCGGCGTACTTGTCCTCGCGCAGGCCCACGTTATCGCCAAGAACGACATCGAAGCCGCGGTCGCGGAACTCGCCCACGGCACGCGCCAGCCGGTCCGGCAGTGGCCAGTAGGCCGGGCTGACGATACCGATTCGGGCGCCGTCGCGCAGTCGCGCCGGGCGGAAAGCCATCAGGGCAACACCTTCATATCAGCAGTGTCGCCCCGCGCCGTTGGCCACGTCCAGCGGTTCCAGGCCGTCGATGTTCTCGATGCCCAGGCCCGGCGCATCGGTGATACGGATTTCCGGCCCCTCGAAGCGCACACCGCTGGTCACCGGGTCGTATTTGCCCAGTGACGGCGTGTCCAGGTCGATCTTGGTGATGACCGACGACTTGGCCGCCGCCACGTGCGCGGCCGCGGCCA
Source organism: Marinihelvus fidelis (assembly GCF_008725655.1). Lineage (NCBI taxonomy): Bacteria > Pseudomonadati > Pseudomonadota > Gammaproteobacteria > Chromatiales > Wenzhouxiangellaceae > Marinihelvus > Marinihelvus fidelis. The sequence goes on from NZ_VYXP01000003.1 coordinate 420,622, forward strand.
CGCCGATGCTGGATTCCAGCATGCAGCCGATCATGCACTCGATGCCATGGATGCCGGCGATATCGGCAATCTTCACGGCGTTGGTGATGCCGCCCGTCTTCATCAGCTTGATATTGATGATGTCCGCGGCGCGATTACGAATCAGCTCGATCGCCTCGCGCGGCCCAAACGAGCTTTCATCCGCCATCACCGGCGTATGCACGCGCTCGGTGACGTACTTCATGCCCTCGATGTCCTCGCCCAGCACCGGCTGCTCAACCAGCTCCAGCTGCACGCCGGATTCCTCCAGTGCGCGGAGCACGGACACCGCCTGCTTGGGCGACCAGCCCTGGTTGGCGTCCAGCCGGATCAGCGCCTTGTCGGCGGTGGCGGTGTAGATGGCCTTGATGCGCTCGATGTCCATCTCCGGGTCCTTGCCCACCTTCACTTTCAGGGTCTCGAAGCCGGCATCACAGGCGGCGACGGCGTCGTCCACCATCTTGTCGATGTAGTCCACGCTGATGGTGATATCGGTGACGATCACCGACTCGCCGCCGCCCAGCAGCTTATAGATCGGCGCGCCATACAGCTGCCCGAACAGGTCGTAGACGGCAATTTCCATGGCCGCCTTGGCGCTGTAGTTCTTGATGATCGACTTTTGGATGTGATCGGTGATCGCATTCAGGTTACCGACCTCCATGCCGATGATGTTGGGCGCAATGACCTTATGAATGGCCTCGATAATCGAGCCATGCGTGTCGCCGGTGATCACCGCGGTGGCCGGCGCGCTGCCGTAACCGGTGCGGCCGTCGTCGGTATCGACCATGACCACGACATCGGCGATTTCATCCACCGTCCTCAGGGACGTCTTGAACGGCGTGGCCAGCGGCACCCGCAGCATCCCGAAACGGACTCTTTCTATTTTCATGACTCTCCAACCCCAGCTCTGATCGATTTGATCGCGTACATCTCGTCCAGGTAAGTGACGTCGCGCGACATATGCAGCGAAACCAGCGGCGTGACCGACACGCCACTGAACTCGCGTTCGTGATACTGCCCCTCGTCATCCATCCAGCCGGCGCCGGCCAGGTCGTGGATCACCCAGGGTTCGTTATCCACCAGGCCCAGGAACATCATGACATGGCCGGTGGAGTACAGCAGGTCGCCGACATCGGCGCCGCGGATATGTTCGAGTTTCTCGGCGACGGTGGCGTCTTCGGCGAAGCGCGTGTTGATGCCGATGGGGCTGTGGCCCTGCTGCGCCGAGTTGCGCGGCAACACGAAGCCCATGGCCCGGTAGACCTCGGACACCAGCCCTGTGCAGTCGCGGGCATTGCGTGAATGGCCCCAGCCATAGGGCTCACCCAGGAACCGAAACGCCAGCTCGACCAGGTGCCGCCGCGTGTACGGCAGCCAACCGCGGCGCACACCCTCGGTCGCAGGCAGGAAGGCATCGGCGAAAGCCAGCCCGCCCGCGGAGTCAGCCACCGGCAGGCGGACCGGCCATCGGCCTGCCCCTTCTTCGCCCCCCTGGCAAATTGGCAGGCTGGCGCCCATTTCCAGCGCCAGGGCGCCACGATCGTGTTCGGGCTCGTTGAATTGCGCATCGACAAAGGCCGCGGTCACCACCACCCGCTCCGGCGCGTCACGCCAGGCGAGCATGTCAGCCCGGTCGCCGGTCGCCAGCGAGCCGACAAGCACCCACGCGGCATAATTATGTGACTGCACAAACAGCCACTGGCCATCCTGGCTTCGATGCAACACGGCGACCACGTCGCCGGGGAAAAGCGTGTTCTCCTGGAATCGGTCCAGGTGGCGGGTTTCCTCGTCGCGGAAAACAACATCGGCACTCGGCCAGGTGCGCATGTCGGCGCGAAGGTGGGCCATCGCGAACACCACGTCCACGGTGTCGTCCACGCCGCCAGGGTTGCATGCGGCTTGGTAGCCCTGCCAGTCCGCCTCGGTCACCTCGCTGCCGTCGGCGTGGCGCAGGGCCATAGCTGGCCGGCGACTGGTCGCCTCGATGCGTGCCTGCACGTCGGCCGCGGACAGTTGCCTGGAAAAGTGCGCCAGGTCGACCAGGCTGGGGTCACGGGCGTAAGCGTCGCGATTGAAGGCCTCAATCGCCTCGGGCGGCATCAGCACCGTGTCCGGCGCGCGGCATCGGTCGATCCAGAATTCCGGCGTCTGGCGCATGTGCAGGGGTCCGTTGCGATGAAAGATTCGACCCGCCTTTGGCGCGCCTGAATAATTTATTCTATGAAGGGCGTCAGGCATCTGCAACAAGGCTCATCGCGGTACCAGGGGCGCTCAGCCGGCGTCGGCCGGCGTAACGGGAACCGTGACCGGAACGACAGCAGGTTCCGGCACCAGCACAGGTTCAGGCTCGGGCGCCAACAGCGGTGCCAGGTCGTTCTCGTAATACTTCTCGATCAGCGCGTAGAGCACGGCCGCGGTAGCCGGGCTGTTCTGGCCAGTCACTTCCCAGGGCAGGAAATGCATCTGGAAGGCGCTGATGACGTTACGGGTCTGCTCGTCATACTCGCCGGTCAGTTCGATTTCGTAGCCATAGGTCTCCAGCGCTTCCTGCATGCGGCCGATGCCGGGCAGGTCCAAGCGGAAACGATCCCAGTAGCGGGCGACCGTGTCATCGTCATACCAGGCGCCGTAGCCCTGGGTATACAGCCACTGCCAGGGGAATCGCGGGCCGGGGTCGATCTTGCGCTGCGGCGCCAGGTCCGAGTGGCCAATCACGTGAGTGGGTGGCACGTCCGGATGGCGTGACAGGATGCCCTCCAGCGTTTCCGCCACCAGCGCCATCTGCTCCTCGGCAAAGTCCGGGTAGAAGCAGATGCGCTCCGCGGCCCAGTCCGCCACGGTGGGCTCGGCCGGCTCAGTGTCATCCTGCGCCTCGTGGCAATGTGCCTGGTTGACGATCTCGATGCCCACGGACATGTTGTTCAGTTTCTTCATGCCCCGCCACGAGCCCACACCGGCATGCCAGGCCCGACGGTTCTCGTCCACCAGCTGGTAGACCTGCAGCTTCTCGCCCTCGTAGCTGTCGTCACCGGGCTCGGGAATCAGGTAGTGCGAGCTGACCGGGCGGCTGGTGCGCTTGGTCAGCACGTGCATGGAGTCGGCAAAATCGCTGACGGTGAAGTGAAGCACCACCACCGCCACCCGGCTGTCCTGGTTTTCCGACTCGACCTGCACCGGGCCCGACGTCGACGCGCAACCGGCCAGCGCCAGCGCGGGAACCGCCAGTAACAGCAGGCGTCGGGGAGAAATCGTGTTGAACATATTAAGGCCCGTTTCAGCTACGCGTGAATCGTAGGTTCGATACGCATGTGAAATCAAGAATAAATAATTCTTTACATGAATTCACAATATGATATTTTATTTTGACGAAAATATAACGAATTTCGTATCGGTTGTTTAACCACCATCACTCGGGGACGGACCATGAGGAGTAACATGCACACTTCGTTAGCACGCAGAATCATGCCCTATGCCAGTTTGCTGATGCTCGCCATTGCGGCGCTGCTCATCAGCATGCCGGCCATGGCGCAACAATCCGGCGACATTGCCGGCACGGTCGTCGACGCCGACGGCGTTGGCATTGAAGGCGTCACGGTTGATGCGACCAGCCCGGTACTGCCCGGCAAGCGCACCGCGACCACCAACGAAAACGGCCAGTACCGCCTGCCGCTGCTGCCCCCGGGCAACTACACGCTCATGTACACGCTGCCGGACGGCACCGAGCGTTCCCGGGCCGCCGAGGTTCTGCTGCAGCAGCGTTCAACGGTCAACGTGGCGATTACGCCGGAAGTCGACGGTGCGACGCTCGAGGAAGTCCTCGTGGTGGGTACCAGCCCGTTGCTGGCCACCGAAGACGCCTCGCTGTCTGACGCCGTCAACTACGAGACCTTCGATTCCCTGCCCGTTGGCCAGGAATACCGCGACCTGATCAAGCTGATCCCCGGTGTCCAGTACACCCAGGACAGCATCCGCGGCCCAAGCGCTGGCGGTAACGGCCAGGACAACACCTACCAGTTTGACGGTGTGGACGTGTCCCTGCCGATGTTCGGTACGCTGTCTGCCGAGCCCTCCACCCATGACATCGACCAGGTGAGCATGGTGCGTGGTGGCGCTTCCGCGGTTGGCTTCAACCGTTCCGGCGGTTTCAAGATCAACACGATCTCCAAGCGCGGCACCGACGAGTTCCACGGTGAGGCCAGCTACCAGGTCGAGGATTCCGACTGGTCCGCCGACCCGGATACCGGTGTGGCATCGTCTGACCGCACGCGCGAATGGATCGTCGCCAACATCAGCGGCCCGATCCTGCAGGACAAACTGTACTTCTACGCGTCCTACTACAACCCGACCACGGAACTGGTCAACCGCGACAACGCCTACGGCCCGGTGCCGGACTACAAGTCCGACCGTAAGGAGTACTTCGGCAAACTGACCTGGGCACCGACCGATTCCATCCTGCTGGACGCCAGCTACCGTAACTCCGACAACGAAGGCCGCGGCCAGGGCGTTGGTTTTTACGAGACGGTCGATGGCTCCACCGGTTCGGATGCCACGCTGGAAATCACCATCCTGGAAGGTTCCTGGGTGATCAATGAGAACTCCAGCGCGTACTTCAAGTACACCGACTTCGCCAACGAAACCCGTGGCGGGCCTGACCTGTTGCTGTCGGCACAGCCGAGCGTCGGTGGTTCACTGGACCTGAACAACCTGGACCGTATGGGCCACTTCATCGTCCCGCAGGCGCGTGACGACGATCCGGCCTGGAACGCCTTCGCACAGCCGCTGATTGACCGCTACGGTTACGTCGGCGACGACGGCACCCTGCAGGGTGGCGGCCTGGTTGGCGCGGCCCAGACCATTAATGACCAGAACTTCTACCGTGAGTCGTTCGAAGTCGGCTACGACTACACGCTGGACTTTGGCAACGTGTCGCACGAGCTGCACATCGGTTACCACCAGGAAGAGATCCATGAAATCCTGATCCGCTCATCCAACGGCTGGGGCCTGATCGAGTCCGTCGGCGGCGAGGAAACCACGGCGGTTGGCGACATTCCGATCTACTACCGCGCCAACTTCTTCCAGACCAGCCTGGGCGACTATGGCATCCCGCCGATCAACTCGTACGCGGAATCCCGCAACATCGAGCTGAACGACATCATCACCTGGAATGACTTCGAGTTTAACGTCGGCGTCATGTTCTCCGAGGACACCCTGTACGGCCAGGGCCTGAAGGCCGTGTCCGGCAACCTCAGCGGTTTCGAGAACAGCCCGGGTACCAAGTACAAGATGAAGAAGGTCAGCTTTGACGAAATGATGCAGCCGCGCCTGGGCGTGACCTGGCATTTCGCCGACAACGCGTCATTGTTCGCCAACTACGCCCGGTACTACCCGTCCGCCAGTTCACTGGCCCGTGCGGCGTCCTGGGACCGTAACCTGCACACCGAGATTGAAGCCCTGTTCGATATCAACGGCAACATGATCGGCCTGGAAGAAGATGCGTCCTCCTCGGGCAAGCTGTTCCAGGAAGGCATCGACCCGCGTCACGTGGACGAGTTCCTGGTCGGCGCCAACTGGCAGCCGATGGACAACCTGACCACGCGCATTCACTACCGTCGTCGTGAAGCCCGCAGCTTCTGGGAAGACACCTACAACTGGGCACTGGAAGCTTACTCCTGCACCGCAGAACCGGACCGTTTCGGCTGCATGCCGGCCGGCTGGGCGCCTGAAGAGCCCTACATCCCGAACCTGAACGACTACCGTGCAGAAATCGGTGGTTCCACGTTCGTGATCGCCGAGGTACCGAACGGCTACACCGACTACGACGAAGTCAGCCTGGAAGCCGAATGGTCACAGGACAACTGGTACGTGCAGGCGTCTTACACCTGGAGCGACTACCGCGGTAACTTCGACCAGGACAACGCGACCTCCGAGAACGACTTCAACACGTTCATCGGCTCCTCGCTGCTGTCTGACGGCCGTGGCCGCATGCTGTGGAACATGAAGGACGGCCAGCTGCGTGGCGACCGTACCCACCTGTTCAAGGCTTACGGTTACTACCAGTTCAGCTGGAACGGCAGTGTCGGCGCCTACGCGCTGTACCAGTCCGGCCAGCCCTGGGAAACCTGGGACGGCTCACTGTACGGCTACTCCAGCGACACGATCCGTTTCGCCGAGCCGGCCGGTACCCACCGTTCCGACGCGCACTACCAGTTGGACCTGAACTACACCCAGAACTTCTACTTCGGGGCCAACGATCGTTACGGCGTGCAGCTGCGCGCAGACCTGTACAACGTGTTTGATAACCAGACCGGTTACAACATCCAGCCGAGCATCAACACCGCCGGCTACGGTGAACCGCGTTCGTACTACCTGCCGCGTCGCCTGCAGCTGATGGCCAAGTTCCTGTTCTGATCGGACGGAACCTGTGCCGCGGCGTTTAGCCGCAACCTACAAGGCCGGTCCGGAATTTCGGGCCGGCCTTTTTCTTGCCAGCGTGTTGGATAATCATCGGACGACATGGACCTGAATATTTCGCTCATCGACGCCCTGATCGTGATCGCCTACCTGGCCGGCGTCATGGTGTTTGGCCTGTGGATGGGCCGCGGGCAGCACACCCTGGCGGATTACTTCCTGGGCTCGCGCTCCCTGCCCTGGTGGGCGTTGCTGCTGTCCATCGTCGCCACCGAGACCAGCACGGTCACCTTCCTGAGCCTGCCGGGCATTGCCGCGGCACCAGGTGGCGACCTGACCTTCCTGCAGATCACGATCGGCTACATCGCCGGCCGCCTGCTGATCATCCGTTTCCTGCTGCCGCTGTATTTCCGCGGTCAGAATTTCACCGCCTACCAGGTGCTGGAGTCGCGCTTCGGTCGCCTGAGCCGGCGTGCCGCGTCGTCCCTGTTCCTGGTCACGCGCAATGTCAGTGATGCCTTGCGGTTGTTCCTGACCGCCCTGGTGCTGCAGATCGTGCTGGGGCTCGATTTGTCGGTTTCCGTGGTGCTGCTCGGGCTGATCACCATCGCCTACACGCTGATGGGCGGCGCCCGCTCAGTGATCTGGAACGACTGCCTGCAGTTTGTCGTATACATGGTCGGCGCGCTGGCGGCGTGGATGATCATCGTCGACCGGGTGCCGGGCGGCATGACGGCGGTGACCGAGTTCGCTCGCGAGTCGGGACGGCTACGGTTGTTCGATTTCGAATTTTCCCTGCTCAAGCCGACGATGACGTTCTGGGCGGGGCTGGTTGGCGGCGCCTTCCTGACCGCCGCCACCCATGGCACGGACCAGCTGATGGTCCAGCGCTACCTCTCCGGCCGCAACCAGCGCGATGCCGCAAAGGCGCTGGCGGCCAGCGGCTTTATCGTCGCCGGGCAGTTCGCCGTGTTCCTGCTCATTGGCGTGGCCCTGGCGGCGTTTTACGCGCTCTCCCCGGCGATGGCCGGCCTGGATGCGCCGGCCGGCGACCGGCTGTTTGCGACATTCATCGTCGATGAAATGCCGGCTGGCCTGGCGGGTATCACGCTGGCGTCGGTGTTCGCGGCGGCGATGAGCACGCTGTCCAGCTCCCTTAACTCTTCGGCCACCGCGCTGGTCAACGATGTCTGGCTGCCGTTACGGCGCGAGCCGCTGGACGCGGCCGGCCAGTTACGCGCGGGACGCCTGGCCACGGCGCTGTTCGGCGTGGTCCAGGTGGGCATCGCGCTGGCCTTCGGCGCGCTCGATTTCAGCGAAAGCGTGGTCGCCAACGTGCTGAAGGTGGCCGGCTTCGCCAGCGGCCCGGTGCTGGGTGTCTACCTGCTGGGTGTGTTCGCCCACGGTGTGCGTCAACCGGCCGCCATTGCCGGCTTCGTGGTCGGCGTACTCATTCTCTCGGTGCTGGCCTTCGGCACCGCCCTGTACTGGCCCTGGTATGCGGCCGCCGGCGCGCTCGTCACGCTGGCGGCGGGCATGGCCGCCCAAAAGGTGATGCGATGACACGGACTGCGCTGGTCAACGGCCGGGTTTTTGACGGCGACACAACGCTTGAAGACGCGACCGTTGTCGTTGATGACGGTGTAATCGCCGAGGTACGGGCCGCTTCCGACGGCGCGACGGCGGCTGACAAGACCATCGACCTGCACGGCCGCTGGCTGGCGCCCGGGTTGATCGACATCCAGGTGAACGGCGGTGGCGGCCGGTTGCTGAACGACGACCCCAGCGTGGACACGATCCGAACCATGGGCGCAGCGCACCGCCGCTTTGGCACCACCGGCTTTTTGCCCACCCTGATCAGCGACAGCGCGGACGTGATGTGCCGGGCCTTGACGGCCGTCCGCCAGGCCACGGCCGAAGGCGTGCCCGGCGTGCTCGGCATTCATGTCGAAGGGCCGTTCCTGGACCCGGGGCACCGAGGCATCCACGACGACCGGCATTTCCGTCCAATCTCGGACGAAGATATTGAACTGCTCACACCACGTGGTGACGAGGTGGTGCTGCTGACCATCGCACCGGAGCGCTACGGCCCGACCATGGTGCGGCGCATGGTCGACGCCGGCATCCGCGTCTATGGCGGGCACAGCGGCGCGACCTTCGAACAGGCGCGCGAGGCACTGGACGCAGGTCTCAGCGGCTTCACCCACCTGTTCAACGCCATGACGCCGTTCACCAGCCGCGCGCCCGGCATGGTGGGCGCGGCGCTGCAGGATCCGAACAGCTATGTCGGTCTGATCGCCGACGGCCATCACGTGCACCCGGCCAGCGTCGCCGTGGCCCATGCGGCCAAGGCCCGTGACCGCATGCTGCTGGTGACCGACGCCATGTCGACCATCGGCGCGGAAGGCGACAGCTTTGAATGGAACGGCGAGACCATCCACGTGGCCGATGGCGCACTGCGTCTCGCCGATGGCCGCCTGGCCGGCTCGCACCTGGACATGATCAGCGCCGTGCGCAACATGGCGCGATTCACCGGCATCGACCGCACGGCCGCTTTACGCATGGCCGCGACCGTGCCGGCCATGGCCCTGGGGCGCGATCATGAACTGGGGTATATCCGGCCCGGCTATCGCGCCAGCCTGGTGGAACTCGATGACGACTTCAGCGTGGTGGGCAGCTGGATTGACGGACAGCGCGAGGCGTACCGTGAGCCGGGCTGACGGTTCAGTCGTAGCGCAGGAACGCCGCGCGGCGTTCGCGGAACGTGTCGAGTTCGGCCTGGTAGGTGTCGACCAGCGCGTCGATGTCTTTGCCCTCCCGCAGCGCCTCCAGAACGGCCTTGTTGGCCAGCAGGCGCGTGTAGGGCTCGATGTCCCAGGTATCCGGGTAGTCATGCCGCAGCTGCAATGCGACCTGGAACCCGGTTCTGACCGGGTCAAAGGCGGCGCGATCAGTGATCAGGATGTTGATGCCGCCGCAGCGCTCACCCTCGAACTTGCTGGCATCTGGCGTGAATGTCACGGATATGAACGCAACACCGGGGATCCTGAGGCGATTCAGGTCGCGCGCCAGCGCATCGCCGTCCAGCCACGGCGCGCCGATGATCTCGAACGGCGTATCGGTGCCCCGCCCCACCGAGAGATTGGTGGTCTCGAGCAGGCCGATACCGGGGTACAGCAGCGCCTGGTTCAGGTTGCGCATATTCGGCGAGGGATTGACCCAGCGCTGGCCGGTGGCGTCGAAAAAGTCGGCGCGCGACCAGTGACGCAGTTCGACGACCTGCAGGTCCAGGTCCAGCTCGAGCTCGGCGCGGAACATCTTCGCCAGCTCGCCGACGGTCATGCCATGACGGGTCGGCAACGGATGCCAGGCCACGAACGACAGCAGGTCGGCATCGGCCACGGGGCCGCCCACGTCGATGCCGTTGATCGGGTTCGGCCGGTCGAGCACGACAAACCGCTTACCATGCTCCGCCGCAGACGTCATCGCCAGGCCCATGGTCGAGATGTAGGTGTAGAACCGCGCGCCGATATCCTGGATGTCGAACACCAGCGTGTCGATACCCTCCAGCATCCATGGCTCGGGGCTGCGGGTGTCGCCGTAAAGGCTATAGATGGGCAGGCCGGTGGTACCGTCTTCGCCATGATCGATTTCGGGGATGTCTAGCTTGCCCTCGATACCGTGCTCGGGGCTGAACAGCGCCACCAGCTCGACACCGGGCGCGTCAGCCAACAATTGCAGGGTGCTGTCGCCGTTGCGGTCGATGCCGGTGTGATTGGTGACCAGGCCGACGCGGCGGCCCGCCAGGGGCTCAAAATCCGCCTGGCGCAGCACATCGATGCCAGACAGGGTCTGCTGGGCGGAAGCGTCGTCGCTGGATTCGGCGGCCACCACCAGGCCAGGGGCGAGTAACAAAATGATCAACAGGAATTTGCGCATGGGTGGCATTCTTGCAGAGCCGTCCGTGCCAGCGCAATGCGAAGGAAACCGACGATGACCGAACGGGAATTACCCGATAATGCCAACCTGGCCGGCCTGACCACCGAGGCGCGCAACCCGCGCAGCCAGGACCTCGACGCACTGTCGACGCTGGAGTTCGTGCGCCTGCTGAACAGCGAGGACGCGGGCGTCGCCAATGCGGTGGCCGATGCCGCCGAGGATATCGCGCAGACGATCGACATTATCGCCGAGCGCATGCGCCGGGGCGGCCGCCTGGTCTACTCCGGCGCCGGCACCTCCGGCCGGCTGGGCGTGCTGGACGCCTCCGAGTGCCCTCCGACGTTCAACGCCGAACCCGGCCGCGTGGTCGGCCTGATCGCCGGAGGCGAGTACGCGCTGACGAACGCCGTTGAGGGTGCCGAGGACAGCCCGGAACAGGGCCGCGCCGACCTCGAGGCCATCGGTTTCGGCCCCGACGACGCCCTGGTCGGCATCGCCGCCAGTGGCCGCACGCCGTACGTGATCGGCGCGCTGGACCACGCCCGCGAGATCGGCGCGGCCGCCATCGCCTTCACCTGCAATGCCGGCTCGGAAATGACCCGTCATGCCGACCTGTCCATCACCACGGTGGTCGGCCCCGAAGTCCTGACCGGCTCGACCCGAATGAAGGCCGGCACGGCCACTAAGATGGTGCTGAACATGCTGAGTACCGGCGCCATGGTCAGGCTGGGCAAGACCTACGGCAACCTGATGGTCGACCTGCAGGCGAAGAACGTGAAGCTGGTGGAGCGCGCCATCGGCCTGGTCATAACCCTGACCGACTGCACCCGTGAACAGGCCAAAGCGCTGCTGGACGCCAGCAACGGTGAAGTCAAAACGGCGGTGCTGGTGCAGCTGGCTGGTGTTTCACCTGGCGAAGCGCGCGAGCGCCTGGCAGCCGTGAATGGCCAGCTGGGCAAGGCCCTGGCCGGCAGTGACGCAGCACCTTGAGGCCGAACCGTTGAACACCACGAAACATCTCCTGGGCATCGACGGCGGCGGCAGCCGAACACGCGCGGTGCTCGCCGAGATGACGCCCGACGGCCAGGTGACGGTACTCGGCCGTGGCGATGCAGGTTCCGGCAACCCGTTGCTGGCCGGCCACCGGCAGGTGCTCGCCAACCTGGATTCGGCCACCGCGCAGGCCTTCTCGGCGCTGCCCGACCCATCCATCATCGTGGATGCGGCGGTGCTCGCGCTGGCGGGCGCCGGGGCGGCCGAGGAAAGCGCCTTGATCGAACAATGGGTGACCGCCAATCCACGGCTGTCGGCCTACCGCCTTATCCCCGACTGGCAGCCCGTGCTGGTGGCCGGCACGCCTGACGGCCACGGTATCGGCCTGATCGCCGGCACCGGCTCGGTCGCGTTCGGCGCCACCGCTGACGGCCGCACCGTCAAACGCGGCGGCTGGGGCCACTGGTTCGGCGACCAGGGCAGCGGCTACGACCTGGGCCGGCAGGCCCTGACAGCCGCCGCCCACGCGGCCGATGGCCTGGCGGCCGCCACCCGGCTGGGCGCCGCCATTGCCACGCATTTCGATGGCGCAACCCCGGATGCCATTTCGACGCTGCTGGCCCGCCACGACAACCCACGCCGCGCCATCGCCGCGCTGGCGCCGGTGGTGCTTGACGCCGCCGCGGACGGTGACGATGTCGCGGTTAACATCACCGAGAACGGCGCCCGCCACCTGGCCGGCCTGGTCGCCTCCGTCGCCAACGCCCTGGCGCTGGACGACGGTTATCCGTTGGCGCTGGCCGGTTCCGTGGTCTGCGAAAACGCGGCGTACCGGCAGCGCGTCCTGGATACGCTGGGCCAGTCAGGGCCCGTGCCTGGCACCGTTACACGCGTCGAAGAACCCGTCATGGGCTGCATCACGCTGGCCCGTCATGAACTGTTGAACACGAACACCGCCTGGAGAGACCATGCATAGACGACTGCTTTTGAAGAATTCCGCCGCGCTGGCCGCGCTCGGCATGGGTGCACCCCTGCCTACCGCCCAGGCGGCGAGTGCCACCGGTGCCGCGAGGGACATCATCAAACCCCGACGGCTGGAACCCGGCATGACCCTGGGTCTGATCGCCCCGGCCAGCCCGCCCGACGAGAAGGAGAGCATCCGCTTCGCCGGCGACGTGATCCGCTCACTGGGCTACGCGGTCAAGGAAGGCGAGAACCTGTACGCCAAGACCCAGTACCTGGCCGGCACCGACCAGCAGCGCGCCGACGACGTCAACGCGATGTTCGCCGACCCCGACGTCGACGCCATTTTCTGCGTTACCGGCGGCTACGGCACCACGCGCATCCTGCCGCTGCTCGACTACGACACGATTGCCGCCAACCCCAAGGCCCTGATCGGCTACAGCGACATTACCGGCATTCTCAACGCCATCTACACGAAGACCGGGCTGGTGGGCTTCCACGGCCCGGTCGCACAGCGCAATTTCGGCGATTACGCGCTGGCGGAGTTCCAGAAGGTGCTGGTGAACCCGTCGGCCCCGGTCGCGTTGGCGGCGCCGCCGCCGTTCGAGACCAGCCCCGGCCAGGTCGAGCGCTACAACCGCATCACGCACATCAGCGGCGGCAAGGGCAGCGGCCGCCTGGTGGGCGGAAACCTGACGCTGATGGCGTCGATGACGGGCTCACCGTATTTCCCATCCACCGACGGCAACATCCTGTTCCTGGAAGACATCGACGAAGCACCCTACCGCGTCGACCGCATGCTCACCGAGCTGTGGCTTGCCGGGCACCTGGACAACCTGGCCGGCGTGGTGCTGGGCCGCTTCACCAAGGCGGACGCCAACGGCAACTCGTTCACGCTGGAGGAAGTGTTTGAAGACCGCTTCGGCGACGCCCCCTACCCCGTCATCCGCGGCCTGATGATTGGCCACATGAAAGATCTCAGCACCATCCCGGTCGGCGCGCGCGCCGAACTCGACGGCAATGCAGGCACGTTGACACTGCTTGAAACCGCGGTGCGGTAACGCCGGGGTCAGAGTCGAACCAGGTTGGGGTCAGAGTCGACTCTGACCCCAACCTGGTCCGACTCTGACCCCACCCCTCTCACTCGTAGAGCAGGTAGCCTTTACGCCGCTCGACATAGGCCTTATACGCCGCCTGCTCTTCCGCGGACGGCGCAGGTGGCTGGTTGGCGGCCAGCTGTTCAGCCATTTGGCGGCTGCCCAGCGCTTTCAGGAATCCGGTGGGTTTGCCTTCAGAAGTCAGGTATTCGGAAAAAATGGCCTGCTCCGGAGCTAGCTTCACCAGTTCGGTCATCAGCGCCAGGCCGACCGCGGCCGGGTCCACGGCGGAGAAGTCGGTCACGTGCAACTGCACACCCTGCACGGATTCGCCACTGAAGGTGGCGTAACGCGGCGAGTAGGTCAGCGGCCGGAACGCGATGCCTTCAAGCCCCCGCGCCGACATGGCCGCGGCGAAGGCCTGGCTATCCAGCCACGGCGCACCCATCAGCTCGAATGGCGTCGGCGTGCCGACCCCCTCGTTCAGGCGCCGCAGCTCGCCGATGATGCCGGTCATGGCGTAGAAATAGCTGCTTTCCCAGCGTGGGATGTGCTGCGACGGCGGCACCCATACCCAGTCGAGATCACCGTAGGTCATGCCGCGCTTCCAGCCGTCCATCGGGATCACCCGCAGGTCGATGTCCGGCACACGCTCGGCGCGGATCATTCGCGCCCATTCGCCCGGCGTCAGGCCGTAGACCTGCGGCACGGGGTGAATGCCGATAAACGACAGCAGGTCGTCGTCGATCATCGGGCCGCTGACCACGCGCCCGCCCATCGGCTCCGGCCGGTCCAGCACCCAGACGGCCACGCCGGCATCGGCGCAGGCCTCCATCAGGTAGGTCAGCGAGGATACGAAGGTGTAGCTGCGGCTGCCGATGTCCTGGATGTCGTAGAGGATGACATCCAGCCCTTCGAGCATCTCCGGCGTCGGCTTGCGGGTCGCGCCATACAGGCTGGCCACCGGGATACCCGAGACCGGGTCGATATCGCCGGCCACCTTGTCACCCGCGAAGTACTGCCCCCGCACGCCGTGCTCCGGGCCGAACAGGCGGGCCACGTTGACGTCCGGCAGCGCGCGAACGACGTCAATGGTCGACACCAGCTGGCGATCCACCCCGGTCGGGTTGGTCAGGATGCCGGCGCGCTTGCCGGCCAGTTCGGCCGCGTGATCGCGCACCAGTACTTCCACGCCGGGCAGCACCTCCGCGCGGGCCGCGCTCACCGCGCCCAGCGCCATCACCATCATCACCAAAACCAGGGCTCGAACCATTCCAACCATCATGCGCTCCGTTTATCGATCGTCTTTTTCATGCGAACCAGCCGCGCGCTGACTTCGGCGCCCACCTGGGCCTGGTAGAACGGCACCGGACCAACCCACGGGATCACGGCCGTCTGAAACCCCAGTTCACGCAGGTCGCGAAGACAGCGCTTCAACAACACGCCGCCGATGCCCAGCCCGCGCGCGGCGGGCAAGGTGCCCATGGGCCCGAACCAGCCGGCGGCGGTGTTATTCCCACCCCACGCGGAAAACCCGAGCAACTCCGAATCACGCCAGGCCAGGTGTACGCCGACTGGCATCTGGGCCATCGAGCGCCCGACCTCGTCGTGCCAGCTACCGCCAAAATGGTCCAGCAAAGCGCCCAGGGCCACCTGGTCGCCAGCTTCGGCCCGGCGAACCGCCACGCCCTGCCCGACCAGCCGTGACTCCGCGTCAGCAGTTTCCAGGTCGGCCGCCGTTAAGTCGGCCGTCATGTTCTCGGTCTCGCCGGTCACCTGGTAGCCGTGATGGCCCAGGAAAGCCAGCCCATCCGCGTAGCGGTCATCCACGCCCGGCGAAAGGTAGTTCGGTGCCGACCCAGCCACCGTGATTGAACCGGCGCCCTTCGAAAGCAAAGCGGACTCCACTGCGCCAAGCAAAGTGGATCCATAACCGGCACGCCGCGCCTCTGGCGCGACCGCCAGCATCTTCAGGTAACCCGCGCCGCTGGCGCGCATCACGCCCAGGCCGAAACCCTGTACGCCATCGCCATCATCAACCACGTACCGGCCGGCCACGCCCTCGTCGTCCCAGGCGTTCTCGATCAGCAGGTCGGCAGACAACGGGTCATGCGGCGCGGCGTGGTTCCACATCGCGACGATGCGGTCGATATCGCCACGCTCCGCGGCGCGCAGGCTCAAGAGGTGGCGCCGCCATCCGGCGCGGTGGCGTCCTTGCGTCCGAAACGGGGGTCCAGCGGGATCAGTTTGACCACCAGGAACGACGGAATGGTGGCGATCAGCACCCAGATGAAGAAGTTCTGGTAGCCCAGTTGCTCCTGCACCCAGCCGCTGGCCATGCCGGGCAGCATCATGCCCAGGGCCATGAAACCGGTGCAGATGGCGAAGTGCGCGGTCTGGTACTTGCCCTGCGACACGTACAGCAGGTAGAGCATGTAGGCGGTAAAGCCAAAACCATAGCCAAACTGCTCCACGCCCACCGCGGCGTTGACCACCCAGGCGCTCTCGGGCTGCGTCACCGACATGAAGATGTAGACGACATTCGGCAGGTTGATGGCCGCGACCATCCACCACAGCCAGTGCTTCAGGCCGTTCCGCGCCGCCAGCAGGCCACCGATGATCCCACCCGCCGTCAGCAGCAGCATACCCACCGTACCGTAGACAAAACCGACCTCGGCCGTGCTCATGCCCAGGCCGCCGACCGCGCGATCATCCAGCAGGAACGGCGCGGCGATCTTCACCAGCTGCGCCTCGGCAAAACGGAACAGCAGCATGAAGGCGAGAATGATGACGATGCCGCGCTTGCGGAAGAAGCTGGCGAACACCTCGCCAAAGCCGGAAAACACGCCGCGCAGCGACGGGTCCGGCCCCGGCCGGTCGGCCGCCGGGCGTGGCAGCATGAACTGGTGCCACGCGGCAAACACGATAAACAGGCCCGCCAGGCCGTAGAAGGTCACCGCCCAGGCGCGATGGACATCGCCCCACCGGGTTTCCAGGTAACCTGCCAACATCACCAGCAGCCCCTGGCCGGAGATCATCGCAACCCGGTAGAAGGTACTTCGGATGCCGACAAAAAACGCCTGCTGGTGGGGCGTGTTGCCCAGCATGTAGAAACCGTCGGCGGCAATGTCATGGGTGGCCGAACTGAAGGCCAGCAGCCACAGGAACGCCAGCGAGTAGCGGAAGAAATCATCCCCGGGAAGGGTCAGCGCCACGCCCGCCAGGCCGGCGCCGATCAGCAGCTGCATGGCCAGCACCCAGCCGCGCCGCGTGCCCAGCACATCCACCACGGGGCTCCACAGCGGCTTGATCACCCAGGGCAGGTAAAGCCAGCTGGTGTACAGCGCGATCTCCGCGTTGGAGATGTCCATGCGCTTGTACATGATGACCGATACGGTCATCACCAGCACGTACGGCAGGCCCTCGGCGAAATAGAGGCTGGGAATCCAGGTCCACGGGTTGCGGCGACCCGTTTCCCGGTCGTCACTCACCGCCTGGTGTTCAGACAAAACCGACTACCCCGAACGCCGTTCGATGTTCGCGCCCAGGCCGGCCAGCTTCTGCTCCAGCTTCTCGTAGCCGCGGTCCAGGTGATAAATGCGATTGACGATGGTCTCGTCCTCGGTGGCCAGGCCGGCCAGGATCAGGCTGGCGCTGGCGCGCAGGTCGGTGGCCATGACCGGCGCGCCGCTCAGGCCACCGGGTCGGCCGCGGACGATGGCGACCTGCGTCTTCGGCGTGATGTCCGCGCCCATGCGAACCAGCTCCTGCACGTGCATGAATCGGTTCTCGAAAATGCGCTCAGTAATGACCGAGGTGCCGTTGGCGACCGTCATCAGGGCCATGAACTGGGCCTGCAGGTCGGTGGGGAACCCCGGGTACGGCGAGGTCGCGATATCGACAGCCGTCCAGCGCTCGCAGGGCAACACCCGCATCCAGTCTTCGCCGGTCTCGATCTCGAAACCGCACTCGGTCATACGCCGGAGCAATGCATCCAGATGCCCGGGTACGCAGTCCTTCACGGTCACATCGCCACCGGTGATCGCACCGGCGATCAGCAGCGTGCCGGCCTCGATGCGATCCGGCACCACGCGGTGCGCGCAGGCGTGCAGCGACTCGACACCTTCAATAGTGATGACGCTGCTGCCGTCGCCCTCAATCTTCGCGCCCATGGCGCGCAGGCAGTCGGCCAGGTCGACGATCTCCGGCTCCTTGGCCGCGTTCTCCAGCACCGTTTTACCCTCGGCCAGCACGGCGGCCAGCATCAGGTTCTCGGTGCCGCCCACGGTGACGTTCTCGAACACGATGCAGGTGCCCTGCAACCGCTTCGCCGTGGCGTGGATGTAGCCATTCTCGATTTCGATCTCGGCGCCCATCTGCCGCAGCGCCTCAATATGGAAATTCACCGGCCGCGAACCGATGGCACAGCCGCCCGGCAGGCTCACTTCGGCCTGGCCGTAGCGGGCCACCAGCGGCCCCAGGCAGAGGATACTGGCGCGCATCTTGCGCACGATGTCATACGGCGCGACCTGCTCTTCGCAGGGCTTCGCGTGCACGATCATCGTGCCGCCATCGCGCTCGCAGCGGGCACCCAGGTGCTCCAGCAACAGGACGGTCGAGTCGATGTCGACCAGCCCGGGCACGTTGTCGAAACGGAACTCACCGTCGGCCAGGAGGGTTGCGAAAAGCAAAGGCAGGGCGGCGTTCTTGGAGCCCCCCGTCGTTACTTCGCCATGAAGGGCGTTGCCGCCATTGATAATGATGCTGTCCACGCGCCGTATGATACGGTATCGGCCGCGACGGGCGTAGGCCAAACGCCCGGGTTGGAACCGATTGCCACGGAAATGCCACCTTTGCACCTGAATCCGGAGTTGCCCAGACATGCCACGCCTTTTCCTGCTCGCGGGTTTGACCCTGCTGTCCGCTGCCGCCATGGCTGAAAAGGCCGACTGGCAACCCGCCAACCGTGTCTACGACCGCGATGTGCTGTCGGCCGCACCACTCCTGCCGGCCGACCTCGACGCGGCCACCCGGCGGTGCGAGCCGGGCACCGGTGGCCTGGAGGACGTCGAATACCGCTCAGCGGCAGAGGTGGACTACTCCCAACACGGCTGGGAACAGCGCGTGGCCGCCGACTGGGCCTTTTTCAACGTGTCGCCCTACCTGGGCAAGGTGCTGGTCATCGACAGCCGCCGCCAGGGCGACACGCTGGCGTTCCGCTACCTGGCCAACGGCACCCAGGGCGACCTCTACGAGCCGTGGAGTTCCTCCAAGGTCATGGCCTTTACCGCGGCGATGGCCGCCGCGCGCGAACAGGGCGTGGGCGCCGACGCCAGCGTCGGCGACTACCGCATCGCCGACCTGGTCACCAGCGTGCACAGCTACGCCCAACACGGCCTGGCCGATGGCAATTCCAATGCCATCGCCTCGTGGTTCCTGAACATCGCCGGCCGCGATGCGGCCACGGCGCTGTTCCACGACCGCTGGCTGAAGCTCTCCGACCCGCGCGTCCGCATCCGCGGCGCCTACGCCAACCTGGTCTTCGACCCAGGCACCACGACCTGGCGTTCGGACGACGGCTCGGCGACCGCCACGATCGACTCATTCAAGGCCAACACGGACGACCCGGGCTACCAGGCCTACCGCTGCGACGATTGTGACCTGACCGGCAACAAGCCGATGACCACGCTGGCCGAGGCCGAATGGCTGAAGCGCCTGGCCACCCACGACACCGTGCCCGAAACCCGTCACCCCGGGCTACAGTCCAGCGATATCGACGTGTTATTCGAGGGACTCGCCGATGGCCCAGACCGCCCGGTCGGCGGCATGCGTGCCGGCATCGGCCGCATGCTGCATCGCGCCCTCGCCGATGCCATCGTTCCCGAAGAGCCGTCGAAAGACGACGCGAAAGCCGTGCTCGACAACGCCACCGACGGCCGCTGGAGCGTCTGGCAGAAACTCGGCGCTGGCCCCAGCGAAACCCGCGGCGCCAGCGAACTGGTCATGCTCGCGCAGGTCTGCCTGCCCGGCTACCAGGGCGGCCGCACATTCACCGTCGCCGCCCAGGCCGGTGTACCCGGCGCCACCGAAGAAAACGTCTCCGTGGCCGCACAACGACTGGAGCAGGTCCTCGCCATCACCATGCGCCAGTTGCTGGGTGACGGGTGACGGGTGACTCGTGACGCGTGACGCGTGACGCGTGACGCGT
>NZ_VYXP01000005.1:300000-507152 GCF_008725655.1 Marinihelvus fidelis
GGCTGATGTCCTTGATCTCGATACGCGTGACCTTCACGCCCCAGGGGGTCGTGGCCTCGTCGACCACGGCCAGCAGGCGCGCGTTGATGTCATCACGCCGTGACAGCGCTTCGTCCAGGTCCAGAGAACCCAGCACGGTACGGATATTGGTCATCGTCAGGTTCAGGATGGCGTGCTCCAGGCGGAACACCTCGTAGGCCGCCTTGGCCGCATCGAGCACCTGGAAGAACACCACGCCATCGACCGTCATCATGGCGTTGTCCTTGGAAATCACTTCCTGGGAGGGCACGTCCAGCACGCGCTCCATCATGTTGACCTTGTGGCCGATGCGGTTGATGAACGGCACGATCAACGAAAACCCGGGATTCAGCGTGCGGCTGTACTTGCCGAAACGCTCCAGCGTGTACTCGTAGCCCTGGCGAACGATGACCACCGCCTTGCGGATGATGACGAACACCAGGAAAACAATGACCACGGCCCAGATAAAACTGCTGCTCATAGACTCCTCCTTATGTCTGACCCCTGGCGTGGAAGGGCTTCCGCGCCAACCCTGTGCGATACTTGCGCCCGACCCGTACAACAGCCCGGACCCTCGCAGACAGGTGATTTCTCCGATATCCACAGTATCAGAGCCCGGGCCCCGGACGAAGCGCCAGAAGTCACGAAACCCATGAGCGAAAAAGACACCCTGTTCCAGCGCCAGCCGGCCGGCAGCGGCTCGTTCCGGTTCGATGAACGCGTGGTCGAGGTCTTCCCCGACATGATCGACCGCTCGGTGCCCGGCTATTCGCTGATCGTGCCGATGATCGGGCAGCTCAGCCGCCGCTTCGCCCAGCCGGGTACGGTGATTCACGACCTGGGTGCGTCCCTGGGTGCGGTGACCTTCGTCATGCGCCAGGCCCTGGCCGGGCGCGACGTGCGCATCGTCGCCACCGACACCTCGGCGGCGATGGTGGAACGATTCAGGGCCCTGCTGGACCAGGACGCTGCCGATGACCGGGCCGTGCCCGTCGACGTCGTTCATGGGGATATCCGCGAGACCGCGTTCGAAAACGTCTCCATGGCGGTGCTGAACTTCACGTTGCAGTTCGTGCCGGTCGAGGAGCGTGGTGGACTGCTTGCTCGCATCGCCGCCGGCATGAACCCCGGTGGCGCGCTGGTGCTGTCGGAAAAGCTTCGCTTCGAAGACGACGCCGAGCAGGCCCGGCAGACGGACTGGCATCACGACTACAAGCGACTGAACGGCTATTCGGAACTGGAAATCGCCCGCAAGCGCGCCGCACTGGAGCGGGTGCTGTTGCCCGAAACCCGTGCGGAGCACGAGGCGCGCCTGTTTGACGCCGGTTTCAGCCGCGTGACGCGCTGGTTCCAGTGCTTCGGCTTCTGCAGCTTCCTGGCAGAAAAGTGAGCGACGTCTACGCGGCACTGGCGCCCGCGCTGGCGGGCAGTACGGTCACGGGCGCGGCGAGCCTGTCAGCGCTGGCCGAGCACGAACTGGCGACGCTGGGGCACGGCGACCTGCCCCGCTGGCAGCAGGCCCTGGCGGCACTGCCCGCGGTAGTAACCCGGTCAGAACTGGACCATGGTGCCCCACGCCTGGGCGCACCGGCCGACGACCCGGGAGCCCTGCGCGACACGCTGATGCGCCTGCACCCCTGGCGCAAGGGCCCGTTGTGCCTGGGTGGCGTCGAGATCGATACCGAGTGGCGTTCGGACTTCAAGTGGGACCGCGTGGCACCGCACCTGGACCTCGACGGCCATACCGTGCTCGACGTCGGTTGCGGCAACGGCTATTTCGGCTGGCGCATGCTGGGCGCGGGCGCGAAATGCGTGGTCGGTATCGACCCGACACCGCTGTTCGTCATGCAGTGGCGGGCGCAGGCGCATTTTGCCGGGAACCTTCCGAACTTTGTGTTGCCTCTGAAAGATACGCAGTTGCCCTGCGACCTGGCGGGATTCGATACCGTCTGTTCCATGGGGGTGCTGTACCATCGCCGTGACCCGGCCGATCACCTGGCCCGGTTGATGGCCTGCCTGCGCCCCGGTGGCACGTTGCTGCTGGAGACGCTGGTGCTGGACCAGCCCGGTGAAGCGGTGATGGTGCCGGAGGGGCGATACGCGCGCATGCGCAATGTCTGGGGGGTGCCGACACCGGGAAACCTGGCCGGGCAACTCGAACAGGCCGGGTTCATTGACGTCGAGTGCGTCGACCTGGCCCGGACCACGGTGGCGGAGCAGCGCAGCACGGACTGGATGCGGTTCGAATCGCTTCCGGAGTGCCTGGACCCGGACGACCCGTCACTGACGGTCGAGGGTCACCCGGCGCCGGTCCGCGCGGTGATGCGGGCAAAAAGGGAACAGGGAGAACGCGCGGCTGTGGGCCGGAGGCAACCGGGCCGCGCAGAACAGACGACAAAGAATGATTGAATTGAAACAGTTGCGCCGCGTCTACCATGTCGGCGGCCAGACCATTAATGCGCTGGATGGCGTCGACCTGGATATCGGCGAGGGCGAGTTCGTGTCCATCATGGGCCGCTCGGGTTCCGGTAAATCCACGCTGCTGAACATGCTGGGCTGCATGGACCGCCCCGACGACGGCATCTATCGCCTGGATGACAAGGCCGTCAGCGAGATGAATGACGACGAGCTGTCAGCCTTCCGCAACGAGTACATTGGCTTCATCTTCCAGAGTTTTCACCTGTTGCCGCGCCTGACCACGCTGGAAAATGTGCTGCTTCCGCGTCGCTATCACCAGGACGGCGCCCGGCCGCAGGATGACGAACGCGCCCGCGCCCTGCTCGACCGCGTCGACCTGGGCAGCCGCCTGGATCACAAGCCCAATGAGCTGTCCGGCGGCCAGCGCCAGCGCGTCGCCATCGCCCGGGCCCTGATCAACCAGCCGCGGCTGCTGTTGGCGGATGAGCCCACCGGTAACCTGGACAGCCGCACTTCGGACGCCATCATGGACCTGCT
The DNA here is from genome assembly GCF_008725655.1 of Marinihelvus fidelis. Taxonomy (NCBI): domain Bacteria; kingdom Pseudomonadati; phylum Pseudomonadota; class Gammaproteobacteria; order Chromatiales; family Wenzhouxiangellaceae; genus Marinihelvus; species Marinihelvus fidelis. The sequence goes on from NZ_VYXP01000005.1 coordinate 302,974, forward strand.
GCAGGAGCTCAACCGCGACGGCCAGACCATTGTCATGGTGACCCACGAACCTGAAATCGCCGACTTCGCCCAGCGCCAGGTGATGATGATGGACGGCAATATCATCAGTGAAACCGGCAACGGCGCGACCGGAATGCGCGAGGCTGGCCATGCGTAGAGCTGCCATCCTTGGATTGGTGGCCAGCCTGGCCATGCCCGCCGCCTTTGCCGGCGAAGCGCCACCGCCCATGCTCACCGGCGAGGTTTATTCCCGCCAGGCCCAGGCCGTGATCGTGCCCATGACCACCAACTGGCGCGCCAGCATCAGCACCATGGCGCCCGAGGGCAGCCAGGTGCAAGCCGGCGATATCGTGGTCGAGTTCGACGGCACCGAGGCGGCCCGCCAGCTGGAGACCCAGGAAGAGACCGCGCGCACCGAGCAGGCCATGACGGAACGCGAAATCGCCCAGCTGGAGAAGTCCCTGGCCCAGGCGCGGTTCCAGTTTGAGCAGGCGCAGGTCACGCTGGACCTGGCCACCCTGAAGGCCGAAATCCCCGAGGGCGTGCTGGGCGCCATCGAGTACGCCGAGAACCAGCTGGCCTTCGAGGAAGCCACGAAAGCCCTTGAAAACGCCCGCCAGGCCTTCGCCGACGCGCGCAAGAGCCTGGATGACCGGGTCAAACAGGCCGAACTGGACGAGCGCAAGCTGCTGGTGCAGGCCGAGTGGTGGACCCAGATGCTGGAGAGTTTCCAGGTCCGCGCCAACCAGTCCGGTTACGTGATTTACGGGATTCATCCGTGGACGCGGACCAAGTTCCAGGAAGGCGACCAGGTGCAGACCAGTTTCCACGTGGCCCAGGTGGCCGATACGGCCGACCTGGCGGTCAAGGTGTGGATCAACGGCGTCGACCGGCCCCGCGTTGCCGCCGGCGACACCGTGACCATCCGCCTGGACGCGTTGCCTGACAGGGCGTTCCAGGGTCGTATCGAATCCGTGTCCGAGAGCAGCTCCAATCGCCAGGAGTGGGGCTGGGCGGATTATTTCGAGGCGGAAGTGGTGTTCGACGACAAGGGTGTGGACGACCTGTTGCCGGGTATGAGCGCGCTGGTGGAGGTGCTTTGATGCGACGTGATGAGACGACATTCTGGGCATCCGTGTTGGCGGCGACCCTGGTCGTGGGCCTGGCGGGCTGCGGCGGTGGCGCGGAAACCGTGGCCGAAACGGACAGCGAAGACCGCAACGTGGTTCGCGTGACCGGCGAACTGCAGTCCGGCAACTCGCATTTCTACGGCCCGCCGTCGATCGACGATATCTGGAACTACACCATCGCCTACATGGCACCCGACGGCGAACCGGTTGGCGCCGACCAGCCCATCCTGCGCTTCGACACCCAGGAGCTGATGATCAAGCTGCGGGACAAGAACAACGCGCTCAACGAGAAACGCAAGGAGCTCGACAAGGCCGGCATCGTCGCCCGCGAGACCCTGGCGGAGCTAAGCCTGGCCGTGGAAGAGGCCAAGGCCAACCTGGACAAGGCCCGCCTGAAAGCCGACATCCCGGCCAACCTGCTGGCCGCGCGCGACTACCAGGAAAACCAGCTGATGCTGAAGAACGCCGAGCTCAACCTGGCGTTGCGCCGGGAAGAACTGGACAAGGAGCGCATCATCCAGGACACCGAGGTGCGGATCCTGGAGCGCGAAGTGGCCGTCCGGCGCTCCGAGGTCGAGCGGCTGCAGGCCTCCATCGGCCGCATGACCATCAGTTCGCCGGCCGCGGGCGTGGTGATCCACGTGCGCGATCGCCGCAACAACAAGATGGCCGTCGGCGATAACGTCTGGGGCGGCCGGCGCGTGCTCGAGTTCCCCGACCTGGAGCAGCTCGAGGCGCATATCGAGATTCCCGAACGCGAGTCGGCCCGCATCCGCCAGGGCCAACAGGTCCGCTTCACCATGGACGCGGCACCCGACCGGGTGTTCCTGGGCGAGATCGTCGAGCTGGCCTCGGTGATTCACACGCGCTCCAGCAACCAGCCTGACAAGGTGTTCGACGCGCTGGTGAAACTGGAAGACCCCGACCCCGACCTGATGCGGCCGGGCATGAATATCAACGCCGAGATCGTGACCGGCCCGGCCAGCGGAGCCAGCGGCACATGATGAAACGAATACCGGCCTGGGTCCTGGCCGTGGCGCTCGCCGGCTGCGGCGGCACCGGCGACGACGTCGAAACCTTCCGCGTGGACAGCAGCGAGTTCGCCATTTCGCTGATCACCAAGGGTGAGTTGAAGGCGGCCGAGTCGACCCCCATCACGCCACCGCCCGGCAGCCGTGCGCCGCGCACCATCCGCTGGCTCGCGCCGAATTTCAGCTGGGTCAACGAGGGCGACGTGGTAGCGAGTTTCGATGTCACCGACGCCGAGCGCCAGGCCAGCACGGCGGGGCTCGAGATCAACAAGGTCGACCTGCAGGTGGTTGGCAAGCAGCGCGAACTCGATCGCCAGCTGTCGGAACTGGGCAACGACCTGGAACTGGTCGATATCGAGAAAATCATGGCCGACCAGTTCGTGGTCGACAATGAACTCGCCTATTCGCGCTTCGAAATCATCGACGCCATGCGTGACAAGGTGCTGCTGGACTACAAGAGCGGCCACCTGGAAGGCAAGCGGGAGAATTACAGTGACCGCCAGGGCGCCGAGGTGGCCGTGCTGGCGGCACAGCGCGCCACGCAGGAATCGAAGTTTGATGAGCAGCAGTCGTTGCTGGACAACAACGAGGTCCGCGCCCCGCACGCTGGCTACTTCGTGCTCGAGCAGTCCTGGTTTGGCCAGACGGTCGACATTGGCAGCACCGTGTTCGCCGGCAACAAGTTCGCCAGCATTCCCAACCTGGGCATGATGGAAGCTGAACTGCACGTGCTGGAGGCCGAGGCCGTCAGCCTGGCCCCGGGCCAGGTCGCCGAAATCGTCATCGATGCCTACCCGGACCGGCCACTGACCGGCCGGGTGAAGTCGATCAGTGCGACTGCGGCGCCCATCGAGCGGGATAACCCGGTCAAGTACTTCACCGTCGCCGTGACGCTGGACCAGTCCGACCCGGAATGGATCAAGCCCGGCGCGATTGTTTCCGCCGTCGTCCAGATCGACCGCGTCGAGTCCGCCATCGCGGTGCCCAACCAGGCGCTTTACCGCGAAGATGGCAACGACTGGGTGATGGTGCGCGAGGGCGGCAAGCTGGTGCGCCGTGACGTCCGGCTGGGCCTGCGTGGCCCGAACCGCTCACAGGTGGTCGAGGGCCTGGCACCCGGTGACGAGATCGCGCTGTTCCTGCCCGGCGAGGTGGACGCATGAAGTGGGCAGAAGGCCTGAGCCTGGAATCATTCCGTCACGCGCTGGCGCAGCTGCGCCAGCACAAGCTGCGCACCTCGCTGACCCTGCTGGGCATGGTCTTCGGCGTCGGCGCCGTCATCGCCATGTTGAGCATCGGCGAAGGCGCGCAGCAGGAAGCCATGCGCCTGATTGAGTCCATGGGCCTGCGCAACCTGCTGGTGCAGAATCGCGACCTGGACTACGACACCCTGCTGGAGGTGCGCGAGAAGAGCGTGGGGCTGTCGCGCAGCGATGTGCGCGCCATGCAGCAGACCCTGCCCAGCGTCGAGGATGTCAGCGAGGAAAAGCGCATCAAGACCTGGGCGCTGTTCAGCTTCGAGGCCCCCAGCGAGGCCCAGGTGCTGGCGGCCACGCCGTCGTACTTTGACCTGGCCAGCCTGGATATCGCCTCGGGCCGCGCCTTCGATGAAGAAGACAACCGCCTGTTCCGACCGGTGGCCGTGCTGGGGGCGCAGGCCGCCCGCGACCTGTTTCCATCCGGTGAGCCGCTGGGCAAGCGAATCAAGGTCAACCACCTGTGGCTGGAAGTCATCGGCGTGCTCGCCGACCGTGACCTGAGCAAAGACGAGTTCCAGGGCGTTCGCCTGGGCGGTGACCGCAACCGAGTATTCCTGCCGCTGGAAACCGCCTACAAACGCCTGAAGTTCGAGCCGCTGGAAAGCGAGCTCGACTCGATCCGCCTGCGCCTGGCCGAAGGCGCCAGCCCGCAACGCACCGCGCAGACGGTCAACCACCTGCTCGCGCGGCGCCACAGTGGCCAGAACGACTACGAGCTGGTGGTGCCCGCCGCGCTACTGAAACAGCAGCAGCAGACCCAGCAGATCTTCACCATCGTCATGTCGGCGATCGCCGGGATTTCGCTGCTGGTGGGCGGCATCGGCATCATGAACATCATGCTCGCCACGGTGCTGGAGCGGACCCGGGAAATCGGCCTGCTACGCGCCATCGGCGCCCGCAAGGTCGATATCCAGCAGCAGTTCCTGATGGAGTCCGCCACCGTGGCGGCGATCGGCGCCGTCATCGGGATCTTCTTCGGGCTGGTGCTGGCCTTCGCCATCCAGCAGTTTGCCGGCTGGCCGGCGGCCTGGTCGCCGTTCGCCATCGTGCTCTCGGTGACCATCTGCCTGGTCACGGGCATCGTATTCGGGTGGTATCCGGCGAAGCAGGCGGCGGACCTGGATCCCATCAAGGCGCTGCACGCGGAGTAGCCGCTCCGGGCGAGCGGGAGGCTTTTACCAATCCCCGGACACGCTGTGAATACATCCCTGTACGCTCATCGGCGGCATCCCTGCCGCCGATGGTCCGGGGCTTGGCAAAAGCCCCCCACTCCGGAACGCTCTTCGCGTCACGCGTCACGCGTCACGCGTCACGCGTCACGCGTCACGCGTCACGCGTCACTACGTCTCGTCCTGGGTGATCCATTTGCGGATTTGCGGGGCGCGGTAGGTGGCGAAGCGGTCCAATAGGCGGACGGGGTCTTCTTCCAGGGTGAGGATGTCGCGGTAGACCGGGCGGACGAATTCTTCGTCGATGGCGTGATCGAGGAAGCGGAACAGGCCGTCGTAGTAGCCGGCGACGTTGAGCAGGCCGCAGGGCTTGTCGTGGAAGCCCAGCTGGGCCCAGGTCAGGATTTCGAAGATTTCCTCGATGGTGCCCCAGCCGCCGGGCAGCGCCACGAAACCGTCGGAGACGTCCGCCATCATCGCCTTGCGCTCGTGCATGGACTCGACCACGTGCTGCTCGGTGAGCGCCGGGTGGGCCACTTCCTTGATAAACAGTGCGCGCGGGATGATGCCAATGGCCTCGCCGCCGGCGGCCAGTACCGTGTCAGCGATGGCGCCCATGACGCCCACGCTGGCGCCGCCGTAGACCAGGCCGATGCCGCGTTCCACCAGGGTCTCGCCCAGCTGGCGGGCGGCGTCGATGTAAGCCGGGTCGCGGCCCGGGCTGGAGCCGCAGTAGACGCAGATTCGCTTCATTGGGTCATTCCCTGCATGTCGACGGGACCTAGAGTCCGCGCGCGCGGACGACGGCCAGCATCTGGTCCAGCCGTTCGCGATCAAGCCACTGTCCTGCGCGGGCCACACCCAGGACGTTGGCGACCTGGCCGACGTCGTCCAGCGGGTTGCCGCCCAGCAGGACCAGGTCGGCGCGCTCTCCGACGGCGACATCGCCGCTGTCCGGCTGGCCCAGGTGGTCGGCCACGGCGCCGGTGCCGGAGAACAGTGCGGCACGCGGGCTGATGCCGGCGTCGACCATGTAAACCAGTTCCTGGGCCACCGAATAGCCCGGCACGTTCATGATTTGCGGCGCATCCGAGCCCAGCAGGATCACCACCCCGGCCCGCTCCATGGCCGCCAGCAAAGCCCGGCGTGCGGCCAGGAAGGCTTCGCGGTCGGCCTGGTCGGCGCGGCCGCGGATATCGGTGACCGAGCCGGTCCAGCGCGCCAGCAGTTCCGGGCTGAGCATGTCCATGCCCGTGCGGGCCGTCAGTGCATCCGGCGGTTCGGTGCCGGTAGTCGTTTCGAACAGGCTCTGCGTGGGCACCACGGCGACACCCGCGCGCGCCGTGCGTTCGGCCAGTTCATCGGCCAGGGACGGGTCCATCGCCGCGCCCAGGTTCAGGCCGAACCATTCCGGGGCCACGCCGGCCAGTGGAGAGCCCTCGGGCACCATGGCCTCGGCGTAGGCGTCCAGGTGGTCGATGCTGTCCATGCCGGCGTCGAGCGCCGCGTCCAGGCCGGTGGCGTAGGACACGTGGCCGGCCACGGGGATGTCGACCTCGTCGGCGGCCGCCATGATGGCCAGGAACTCTTCGCGGCTGAGCCCGGGGTGGATCTTCAGCAGGTCGTAGCCGGCTGCGGCCTGCTCGCGCACCATCGCCGCGCCCTGTTCGGGTGAGCTGACGCTGTTGCCGTTGAACGACGGCCCGCTGGTGACGAGGGTGGGGCCCAGGCGCTCGCCGCTGGCCAACTGCTCGCGCAGCTCCAGGTGCCAGGGCTGGCCGAGCATGCCGCGGATGGTGGTCACGCCGTTGGCCAGGAACAGGGACAGTACGTCGTTGACATGGTCGTCGCCGCGCTCGCGCGGTGGCACATGCGCGTGCATCTCGGCCAGGCCGGGAATCAACCAGCCCCCCTGCCCGTCGACGACCCGGGCACCGCCGGCATCAAACTCACCCGCCGGCACGATCGCGGCAATCCGCTCGCCGGTCACCCGCACCGCCTGCCCGGTGACGACTTCACCGCTACGCGGGTCGACAACATTAACCGGCGCCAGCCACCAACTCTCCGCGGCCCCCGCTCCCGGAAAGCCCAGCACCACCAATACCAGCAACACACTTAGCCGAACCGTCATAAGCTCCTCCCGTCACGCGTCACGCGTCACGCGTCACGCGTCACCCGTCACTGAGCAGGAAACGCAGGTCGATAATTGCCGCGTTCGCGCGGGCCACGTAATTCGCCATCACCAGTGAGTGATTGGCCAGCGCGCCGAACTTGCTGCCGTTCAGCACCATCGGCGAGCGCAGCGGCGCCTGGGTGGCTTCCAGCTCGCGGATGATCTGGCGGAAGCTGACCAGCGCGTTTTTCTTGCGCAGCACGTCTTCGAAGTCGTGCTCCATGGCTTTGAGGAAATGAATCAGCGCCCAGGTCGAGCCGCGTGTCTCATAGAAGACATCGTCAATCTCGAGCCAGGGCGTCTTCACGGTCACCTCTTCCGGCGCGCCGGTGGACTGGCGCGCGCCGGTGTCGCCGGCCAGGTCGGTGTTCAGGCGGTGCTGGCCGGTGCTGGCCGACAGGCGCTGAGACAGCGAGCCCAGGCGTTTTTCGACAATGGCCAGCCAGTCGGCCAGGTTGTCGGCGCGGGCATAGAACTGTGCGTCGGGCTGGGACGGGTCGGCCAGGCGCTCCAGGTACGCCTCCAGGTAGGCATTGGCCTTGCGGTAGCGGCCCTCGGTCGCCGGTGGGAACCAGCGCGCGTGGTCGTAATGCAGCATCGGGTCGGCTTCGGCCAGGTCCGGGTCCTCGGTGGACTGGGTCTGCGAGCGGCTCAGGTCGTTGCGCATCACCCGCGCCAGGTCACGCACCTGGGTCAGGGCGCCGAACTCCCAGTTGGGCATGTTATCCAGGAACACCCACGGCGGCATGATGTCGTTCGACATCCAGCCGCCACGCTTGGTCAGCATGACGTTGACCACTTCGACCAGGGTGGCGGTCGTCGCAAAACCGGTGACCGGCTGGTGGCCGTGTGTCTCGGCGTGGCGGCGGGCGGTGTCGAGCGGGTCGAACGCGGGTGGCTCTTCGTTGTACCACCACATGCCGAACAGGGTGACGAGGATGGCAATCCCGATAATGACCAGCGTGGTGAGCTGGGTCCGGCGACTGGGCATGTGCATTGAGGGGGCTCCGCGGTTGAGCGATCAGCGCGCCAACCTTATCAGATTCGGTGGCTCACGCACCCGTGCCGGAGGGCACCAGGCCGTCACGCAACCATGCGCCGACGACCACGTCCATGCCGGCGTCCGGGCCGATAATGGCGGCCGTGCCCGAGCGCAGCGCGACGATGTCGGCCGTAACTTCATCAAAGGCGAGTTGCCGTGGTGCCTCGACGACCATTTCCGGGATCACGATAACGGTGACCGGCCCGGTGTCGGTCTGCACGACCATGTGCGCGCCGCGGCCCTTCGGCGTGGGGCAGAACTTCACCAGGGTCACCCGACTGGCCAGCTCCGCCGAGGCCTCCAGGTTGAACCGGCCGAGGACGTCCGCCAGTGCCCGCGGGTCGACGCCAGCGTCGCCGGCACGGGCGAGCACGGTGGCGCCGTCATGACGGTAGTGGGCCAGGATGTACTCCTCCAGCGACGGCGCGGGCCGGCTGGCCTGCCAGGCGATGACCCCGACAGACAGCATGACCAGCACGCTGGCGGCGATGGCCCAGCCACGCCGGGCCGGCGGCGCCTGGCCGGCCGTGTCGGCGGGCGGCAGCAGGCTGTCCACCAGGGTGTCATCCACCGGCAGCTTCAGTGCGGCTTCCAGCCGTTGCTCAAATTGATCCATTGCCTTCACCATCTTCTTCCAGCCGGTCGGCCAGCAATCCGCGGGCCCGGAACAGGCGGGTCATTACCGCGCTGCGGCTGATCTCCAGCTCGGTCGCGATCTCCTCGCAACTCATGCCGATGACGACCTGCATCACCAACGGTTCGCGGTAGTTTGCCGGCAGCGCGAGTATCCGCTGGCGCAGTTGCTGTCGCTCCACGCGCTCCTGCGGCGTGGCGGCGTCCCGGTCCTCTATCACCAGCGCATCGATACTCACCAGCGGCGGTACCTTGCGCTCAAACGTCCGGGCGTACTCGCGCCGCAGGATCGTGATCAGCCATGACTTTGCCGCCGCTTCATCCTTCAGGCTGTCCACGGCTCGCCATGCGCGCAGGAAGGTTTCCTGCACCAGGTCACGGGCCAGCGTCTCGTCGCGGCACAACCAGACCGCGAAACGGTACAGGTCGGCGCCATGCTGACGAGCCAGCCGATCGAAGTCCGCGCGTTTACGGGCCACCCTTCTCATGACCGGTATTATCGCCGTTTGATTGCAAAACACAGCCCCGGAAGGGGAAAATAGGCGATTCCGGTAACTTTTCCCGCCCACCGGGCGTCCAATAGCTAACGCGTGACCTATGGCACTTCAGCCAGGGTGGGCAGGGCTTCATTCTCGTCCTTGCCGAGCCCCGGTGGAGGTCGTAACCTAAACGGTTGCCCCGGCCAGACGGGGTTGGCCACAGGAGTGATGGTGAATCATGACCATGAATTTTGAACAGGCCCGCCATAACATGGTGGAGCAACAGGTACGGACCTGGGAAGTGCTCGACGCCGAAGTGTTGGGCCTGCTGGGCGATATCCGTCGCGAGGATTTCGTCCCCGTCCGCTACCGCAAACTGGCGTTTGCCGACCTGAACATCCCGCTGGGGCACGACCAGGTCATGATGAAGCCCATCGTCGAAGGCCGCCTGTTGCAGGCCGCCGAGATCGGCGCCGACGACACGGTGCTGGAAATCGGTACCGGCAGCGGTTTCGTCACCGCCTGCCTGGCCCGCCTGGCCAAGTCCGTGGTCAGCGTCGACATCATCGAGGAGTTCACCCAGGGTGCCGGCCGCCGGTTGGCGGAAAACGGTATCGACAACGTGGAACTGTTCACCGGTGATGCACTCCAAGGCTGGCAACCCGAGCAGGCCCACGACGTGGTCGTGGTCACCGGTTCCGTTCCCGAAGTGCCGGAGCACTTCCGCGGCTGGGTCAACCCCGGCGGCCGGATGTTCGTCATCTCCGGTGAGTCGCCCGCCATGGAGGCGCGCGTGTTGCGCCGGCTGGGCGCGACTGAATGGGCCGAGGAAAGCCTTTTCGAAACCGATTTACCGCCGCTGGTCGGCGCAGAAACCAAGCCCGAATTCGAATTCTGAAGCACCTGGAGTCAGACATGCCGAAATCCCTACTCACCTGCGCCATCGTGGCCGCGGGTTTCACCCTCGCCGCCCCGGCGCACGCGGTTGACCTGATCGGCGTGCATGACCTGGCCATGGAAAACGATCCCATCCTGCAGGCCGCCAGCTACCGCCGCGATGCGACCGGAGAGAACGAGCGCCAGGCCTGGGCCAACCTGCTGCCCAACCTGGGCGGTTCCGCCGGAATGACCCGCGGTGACAGCGAAACCTCCATCGCCGGCGATCGCGTGTCCGACACCGACGTCGACAACGAGAGCTGGGGACTGAGCCTGCAGCAGGTACTGTACGACCAGTCCAACTACGAGCGCCTGGACCTGGCGCGCGGCCAGGTGAGCCAGTCCGAGGCCATTTACCAGCAGGCCTACCAGAACTTCCTGGTGCGGGTCTCGCAATCCTACTTCAGCGTGCTCACGGCCAGCGACCAGGTGGTCTTTGCCGAGGCCGAGGAACGCGCGCTGCAGCGCCAGTTCGAGCAGGCCGAACAGCGCTTCGAAGTGGGCCTGACGGCCATTACCGATGTGCATGAATCCCGTGCCAGCTACGATAACGCCCGCGCCCGCGCCATCGTCGCCCGCAACCGCCTGGCGGACGCGCGTGAAGGCCTGCGAGAGCTCACCGGGCAGTACTTCGAGGAAGTCGACCCGCTGCAGGAAGAACTGCCGCTGGTGAATCCGGACCCGAACAGCTCCGAGGAATGGGCGCAGATCGCACTGCAGTCCAATCCGTCGATCATCGCCTCGCAGTACGGTGTTGAAATCGCCGATGCCAATGCCCGCCTGCAGCGGTCAGGGCACTTCCCGACCCTGGGCCTGGAAGCCGGCTACAGCAACTTCACCAACAACAACTACGTGCTGTTTGATGATTTCCAGAACCCGATCGGCAACGTTGACCTGGAAAACACCGATTTCACCTATGGCCTGCGCCTGACGGTGCCCATCTACCAGGGCGGCGCGGTCAGCTCGCGGACCCGCCAGGCACGTTACGAACTGAACGCCACCCAGGAAGACCTGGACCAGCAGCAGCGCGCGGTGCTGCGTGACACGCGTAACGCGTATCGCGCCGTGATCGCCGGCATCGAGCAGGTGCAGGCGTTCAACCAGGCGCTGGTGTCGGCGCAGAGCGCGCTGGAAGCCACCCAGGCCGGTTTCGAAGTGGGTACGCGTACCATCGTCGATGTGCTGCTCGCGCAGCAGCGCTACTACGGCGCCCAGGGTGACAACTCGCTGGCGCGCCATGACTACATCCTCAGTCACCTGCAGCTGAAGGCGGCGGGGGGCATGCTCTCTCGCGAGGACCTGGCGGCGGTTAACACGATCCTCGACTGAGGCGTCAAAGCGGGACCGGGGTGGTTACGTCAACCCCGGACTCGCTCAAGTACATCCCTGTATCGCTCATCGGCGGCATCCTTGCCGCCGAAGGTCCGGGGTTGACGTAACCACCCCGGTCCGTGACGCTCATTCGCGTCACGCGTCACGCGTCACGCGTCACGCGTCACGCGTCACCCAGCCGTCGATGGCGTTCATGGTTTTGGTGAGGGCGCCGCGGCCGTTTTCGACCAGGCGCAGTGCGGCCTGGCCCATGCGGTCGCGGGCGGCGGCGTCGGCGAACAGGCGGATGGCGGCATCGGCGATGTCGTTGCGGCCTGCCACGCGTTCCGCGGCGCCGGCGGCGAGCAGCTGGCTGGCGATTTCCTTGACGTTGTCGGTATGCGGGCCGATCAGCAGCGGTTTGCCCAGGGCGGCGGGCTCCAGCAGGTTGTGGCCACCGACGGGTTCGATGGTGCCTCCGACGAAGGTGATGTCGGCGGCGGCGTAGTAATTTCCCAGTTCACCCATGGTATCGACCACCAGGCACTGGCAGTCGGCCGGGGGTACGCGGCCGTCGCTGCGCAGGCACACTCGCAGGCCATACTCGCGCAGGGCCTCGGCCACCCGGCCGAACCGCTCCGGGTGGCGCGGTGCGACCACCAACAGGGCATCGGCCCGTGATTTGAGCAGCCGCTGGAAGGCCTCGACCAGTTCGGCCTCGTCACTCTCGTGGGTGCTGCCGGCCACCAGCACGGGACGGCCGACGCCCCAGGCGCTCTTCAGCATATCGCCTGTCTCCGCCAGGCTGGCGGACACCTCGATGTCGAACTTCAGGTTGCCGGTGACGGTGACCCGCTCTGCGATGGCGCCGCAGTCGACGAAGCGCTCCGCGTCGGCTTCAGATTGCGCAAGTACCGCGTCGGCGCTGCGCAGGGCCGGTGCAATCAACCCGCGCAGGCGCCGGTAGCCGCGCTGCGACGACGCCGTCATCCGGGCGTTGACCAACGCCAGCGGTACGGTCCTGCTGTCCGCGACCCGGTACAGGTTCGGCCAGATCTCGGTTTCCAGCACCAGGAACAGGCGTGGCTGCAGTCGCGCCAGCAGCCGGCCGCCCAGAGCGGGCAGGTCGATGGGCAGGTACTGGTGCGCAACCTTGTCGCCAAACAGTTCGCGGACGCGGGCCGAGCCGGTTGGCGTGATCGTGGTGATGGTCAGCGGGATGTCCGGATAACGCTGCAGCAGCGCGGACACCAGTGGGCTGGCGGCGTTCACTTCGCCCAGCGAGGCGGCGTGGACGATGATGCCGCCGCCAGGTACGTCGACGGTGATGGCTCCCAGGCGCTCGTTCCAGCGCTGCCAGTAACGGTGATCACGGAACCCGCGCACGCCGAAGTACGCCAGCAGGACCGGCGTCGCCAGGATCATGGCAAGCGAATACAGGAATCGCATCGAAGGCTCCTCGAACGGGCCATCGCAGTATATCAGGGCGACGCGTGGGGCTTGGAAGGCGGGCCGGGGTTCGGGACAATGGGCCATGGACGATCTCCCGCGCGCCCCCGCACCACCTCGCCCCGGATTCTCCCCGCGCAACTGGGGTGGCTGGCTGGTTGTCGGCATCTACTGGTTCCTGGGGCACCTGCCCCGGCCGGTTGGCCGCGCGCTGGTCGCGCCGCTGGGCCCGCTGCTGTACCGGCTCATGTCGTCGCGCCGCCGAATCGCCGAGCGCAACATCGCCCTGTGCCTGCCTGAACTGAATGCCGATGAGCGCGAGCGTATGGTGAAGGCCTGCTTCGGCTCGCTGGCCCGCATGCTGCCGGAGATGGCCTGGTGCTGGGCGGGCCCGGCGCAGGACATGGCGTCAATCTGTCGAATCAGTGAGCCCGCGAAACAACATGTCCAGGCTGCCCTGGCCGAGGACCGCGGTGTGCTCGTGGTCACCGCGCACGTGACCTGCCTGGAAGTCGGCGCCCGCGCGCTGGGTGAGCTGTTCCCTGGCCACGGCGTCTACAGGCCCCTGAACAACGAGGTCATCGAGTGGTACCAGAACCGCGGCCGGGCCTGGTATGCCAGCAGCATGATCAGCAAACGCGATATCCGCTCACTGGTACGGGTGCTGCGGGCTGGCGGTTTTGCCTGGTATGCCGCCGACCAGGATTTTGGGCCGCAGCAGAGTGTTTTTGCGCCCTTCTTCGGTGTCGAAGCCGCGACCCTGCTGGCTACCCACCGTTTGCCGCGCCTGACCGGCTGCCGGGTGCTGGCGATGTTGCCACGCTACCTGCCGGACGAAGGCATCTACGAAATCGACGTGTCACCGGTGTTCGAGGATTTTCCCAGCGACGATCCGGTGGCCGACCTGGCCCGCGTCAACGCGGTGCTGGAAGCGCAGGTGCGCAAGGCGCCGGAGCAATACTGGTGGATTCATCGCCGCTTCAAGACACGGCCCGGGGGCCAGCCCGACATCTACGGCGACGACGCGCGCGAGTCCTGAGCGACCGCGCTCCGGCCCGTCCGCGGATCAACCACGGCGAAAAACAGTCCCGCCACGAACCAGGTCAAGGTCGAGATATAGGTACCGAAGGCGGCGAAATGCGAGTTCAGCGGGAAGTAGATCAAAAACAGCGCCAGTGCGAACGGCAGGGCCTCGCGTCGTTGCCCGGCCGGCAGCGCGCGCCAGAACACGACACCCAGAACGTACAGGCCCAGTAACCCCAGCAGTCCTATCGTGCCGGCATCCGCCATGTATTCCAGCACAAAGTTGTGCGGGTGCCTGGCGCCAATATTCTCGCCTTCCGGGTTGATGTTCGGGTCATCGGCCTCCGCATAGTCGAAATAGGCCACGGGGTAGCCGCGCACGCCCACGCCGTTGACCGGGTGGTCGCGGTACATTTCCAGTGCGTGGCGGAAAATCGGCGCGCGGTTTGACGTGGCCACGGCGATGGCGGTGTCGGTCTGCTCGGCAGCCAGCAGGCTGTCGGCGATGCGGGCCTGGAAGATCGGCGAGGCGAACCACGCCGTGAGCACGGCGGCGGCGCCCAGGGCCGGCATGGCCGCCAGCAGCCGCCACTTGCCGGGCCGATTGGAGCGCAGCAGCACCAGGGCGTAGACCATCGTCAGCGCGAACATCATGACCCAGCCGGCGCGCATTCCGGCGATCAGCACGGCGCCCAGGATCAGCCCATAGGCCAGCGGCCAGGTCCAGGCCGGCCAGCGTCGGCGTACGTACTCCAGCGCCAGCGGCGACAGCATGGCCAGCACCGGGCCGTAGAACTGGAATTTGCGGAAGAACAGCGCGTTCAGGCGGTCCTCGTGCATCGGGATGCCGAACACGTCGTAGCCCAGGAACAATTGCACGAAGCCATCGAACGCCCAGAACAGCAGGATCAGCGCCGTCCACTTCAGGAAGGTCCAGCGAATATGCGGTGGATGCAGCAGCACCGCGATGCTGATGGCCGCGGCCAGGAAGCGCAACGCGCCCAGGCTCTGGGCCCAGCTCTTGGCCGCGGTGACCGAGTCGAAGCTGGACAGCAGCATCGGCAGCCAGAAGCAGGCGAACACGGGCACGATCACGCGGGCGATGGCCCGGGTCCGTTCGCGGTAACGGGCGGAACGCCAGAGCCAGGGCAGCATAAAGGCGAAGGCGATGATCGGCACTTCCGAAAACCGCCGGATGGGCAGGCAGACGACGAACAGGATCGCCAGCCACGCCGGCCATTCGTCGGCGAACCTGCGCAGGAGGGTGTTCACGGGTTCAGGCGGGCCGGCGGCGGGCGCCGGCAATCAGTCGACCAGCCGGTACCGGGCGCTGCAGTAAGGGCAGAGGGCCTCGCCGGTTGCTTCGATGGGCAGGTACACGCGCGGATGGGAATTCCACAGCTTCTGCTCCGGTGTCGGGCAAGACAGGGGCAGGTCGGCCCGGCTCACTTCGTAGACCGTCTCGGCGTTGGCCACGGCCAGGTTGTCGTTGTTGGCATCCGTGAGATGGACCACGGTGAAATCTCCCGATCATCGAAGCGCCTATTCTAACCCGTTCAAGACGTTGTCGCCGAGTCCCCGGCAAGGATTCGCTCGCAGATCTCCGCCGTCGCCGAGGTGTCCGGCAGCACGGCGACGTCTCCCCGACGTCCCAGCGCACGGGCATGCCGCGCGGCGTTCAGCCGGTCGCGTGCCCGGCGCAGGGTGCTGGCGTCGACCGGATCCAGCCAGCCGGTCTCACCCAGCGCGGCCAGCAGGTCGTCGCTGCCATGATGATCGAGGATCTGCGGGTGCTCATGCGCCATCAGCAGGGTGCCCAGCTGGACCACGAAGTCGATGTCCACCAGCCCGCCAGGTGCATGCTTGGCCGTGTCTTCGGCGTTGATCTCGGCGCGCATGCGTACGCGCATATCGGCGACCTCGCGGTGTGTCTGGTCAGGGTCACGGGGGCGCGCCAGCGCCTGGCGGCGAACGTCTTCAAACAACTGCGCCACCTGCGTGTCGCCGGCCACGGCGCGGGCGCGAACCAGCGCCTGCAGTTCCCAGGTCCAGGCGCTGTCCAGCTGGTAGCGGCGGAAGGCGTTGCCGGAAGAGACCAGCAGGCCGGCGCGGCCGTTCGGGCGCAGGCGCGTGTCGACGTCGTACAACCGCCCGGCCGGTGACAGCGTCGTCGTCAGTGCCAGCATGCGCCGGGTCAGGCGCGTGTACCAGGTCTCCGCGGCCAGCGGCCGCTCGCCGTCAGTCTGTCCACCGCCCTCGCCATACAGGAACACCAGGTCCAGGTCCGAACCATAGGACATGGCGTGGCCACCCAGGCTGCCATAGGCGATCACCGCCAGTCCTGGCGGGGGCGGCTCGCCGTGGCGCTCGCGCATGTAGCGCCGGGCCACATCCAGGGTGCCGCTCACCAGCACCTCGGCCAGTTCGCTCAGGCGGCGCTGCGTGGCCTCGGCGTCCAGTTCGCCCTGGATTTCGGCCACGGCCACGCGAAGGGTCTGGGCCTGGCGCAGGTAGTTCAGGGCATTGACCGCGGATTCGGTGTCCTCGGCGCCCTCCAGCACGCGCGCCAGGCCGGCTTCGAGATCCTTCGTGCCCGGCAACAGCGAACCCAGCGCCGGGTCGATCAACTCGTCCAGCAATGCGGGGTGACGGGTCACTGACTGCGCCATCTGCGGGCTGTTGCTGAACAGCGAAAGCATGCGGTCCAGCGCGCCGGGGTTCTGCACCAGCAGTGCCAGGTAGGCGCTGCGGCGGCTGATGGCCAGCACCAGCTGGAACACGTCGTTGATGACGCGATCGTCCGGTGCCACGGATTGCAGGCGCTCGACCAGCAGCGGCATGAACTGGTCCAGGCGCGCGCCGGCGCGGTGGCTGTGGGCCTGTCGCGCCAGCCGGTCGCGGAAACCGGCAACCGCCTCGGGCCAGGTATCGGCCAGTGCGTCCAGTGCCTCGGACCAGCCGGTGACCACGTCACCGGCCTTCTCAGCCGGGTTCCTGGGGAAGCTGTCCTCGAGCGCGCCGCTGACATGCGCGCGGGTCTGCGCCAGGGCGTCCAGCAAACCAGCGCTGTCGTCGAAGCCGCTGGCCAGCGCCACGCGCTCCAGGTCCTCGCCTTCGGGCAGCGTGTGGGTCTGCTGGTCATGCAGCGCCTGGATGGCGTTCTCCACCCGGCGCAGGAATCGGTAGTCGCGGCGCAGGGCGTCGGTGCGCGATTTCGGCATGGCGCCGAGTTCGTCGATGGCGTCGAGCGCGGCCAAAAGACTGCGTGTCTGCAGGGATGGTTCGCGGCCGCCGCGCAGCAGCTGCACGCACTGCACCAGGAACTCGACTTCGCGAATGCCGCCGGGCCCGCGCTTGACGTCGTTTTCGCGACCGGCCCGTGCGGCGTCGGCGCGGATCATGCCGAGCATGTCGCGCAGCGCTTCCACCGAGCCGTAATCGACGTAGCGGCGGTAAACAAAAGGCCGCAGCGTGTGCAGCAACTCGTTGCCGGCCGCCAGGTCGCCGGCCACCGGCCGGGCCTTGATCAGGGCGTAGCGCTCCCAGTCACGACCCTCTCTCTGGTAGTACTGTTCCATGGCGCCAAAACTGCAGACCAGCGGCCCCGATTCGCCGAACGGCCGCAACCGCGTGTCTACGCGGAAACAGAAACCATCCTCGGTCATCTCCGACAGGCTGCGAATGACGGCGCGCACCAGGCGGGTAAAAAACGATTCGGCCGACAGGCCGCGCTTGCCGTCACACTCGCCGGCCTGTTCGTAGGCGAAAATCAGGTCGATATCCGATGACAGGTTGAGCTCGCCACCGCCCAGTTTGCCCAGTCCAAGCGTCACCAGGCGTAAATTTTTTCCATCGGCCGAAACGGGTTTTCCGAAGCGATTTTCGAGCGCTTCATGATGGTGCGCGATGGCGACGTCCAGGCACAGGTCCGCCAGCTCGCTGAGATCCTTCATGGTCTGGTCGAGCGTGGCCGTGGCCGTGATCTCGCGCCAGGTGATGCGCAGCATTTCGCGGTTGCGGAACTGCCGCAGCCCGGCATCCAGGCCTTGTGCCGCCACGGTTTCTTCGAGCGTCTGCCGGTTTGGCGGCAGGTCTTCGCGCAGCCGTCCCTGTTGTTCCAGGGTCTCCAGCCAGCCCGGGTTGTGCGTCACCAGCCGATCCAGGAACGGACTGCAGCGGCGCGCAAGTTTGGTGCGTTGTTCGTCCATCAATCGAGTATACCTACATGGCCGGAAAGGTCGTGCTGGCGCGGTTTTCAGGCTTATTATCGCGACACGGTGACAGGGATGTTACAAAAAAGGTGCAATCTTCAACGGGATGCGCTACTTTTGTGCGCAAGACGCCGTTAATGAGCGTCGCACAGGCTTTTACCGGGGGGGCATAAAAAGAAGCCCCGGGGGGGCCGGGGCTTAATGGTCAGACCTTATGTTAGCGCTGGTAGGCTCAATACCGGCAAGGTCTGGTTGGAGAACGTATTACAGGTCGAACGACTTGCTCAGGGTCAACAACAGGTTCGTGTCGGAGTCCCCGCCAAGCAGAGTCGAGTCGCTGTAGATACCTACCAGTGCGTAGTCCAGCAGGTCGTAGTCATTGACGGTCAGCGTGTTGCCGTAGCCAACCTCGTAATAGCTGCCGTCGAAGTCGTCTTCGAAGGTGCCTACCGTTCCGTAGAAACCACCAAATTCGGCCGTCAGGGAGTAGAACTGGTAATCCAGGTCACCCTGTCCGAAATTATCGTAGGTGCCGATCGCCGCGTCAAAGGTCAAAAAGGCATACCCGGCGCTCAGGTTGATTTCCTTGTAATCGTCGTCAAAGTCACCGGTGTAGGTGTACCACGTACCACCGGCGCTGAAAGAGAAGTCGCCGACATCGAAGCCGTAACCGCCGTAGAAGTCGACTTCCAGGCCGTCACCAACGTCGGCGCCCCAGGTGCCTGCGTAGAAGCCGCCGGCTTCCATGTCGAGGCCACCGAACGCTGACGAGGTTTTCTGCGGAATACCGCGGAAAATGTATTCACTGTTCCAGCCCAGGTTGGCGGAAAAGTCCACGGCCAGCGCCGCGGGTGTGACGGCCAGTATACCCAGGCCCAAAATCAGCTTCTTGTACATCGGTGACTCCTCATCTCTAAAGGGTGCCCATGGCGGGCGTTAATAATTCTTCTTGCCCCTATAGATGCAGGAATCGGGCCAAACTTTAAACTGTTTATAAATCAATCACTAATCAGTGACGACCTCCGTTCGGCACGGTATGGGTGCGTCATCGTGGCGC
Source organism: Marinihelvus fidelis (assembly GCF_008725655.1). Lineage (NCBI taxonomy): Bacteria > Pseudomonadati > Pseudomonadota > Gammaproteobacteria > Chromatiales > Wenzhouxiangellaceae > Marinihelvus > Marinihelvus fidelis. Next base: position 321,877 of record NZ_VYXP01000005.1, read on the forward strand.
ACGCGTGCCCCGTTTTGGTTCGTGTTCTCGGCTTGCTATCAACCCGTGGCCCGATGGCCGGGCTCAGCGGGCCTGGAGTAAGGACTGCGCACGACTGAGCCATCGATCGGCGGGGGTGCCAAACTGGTCGGCGAGAAACGTGAGCATATCGAGGTACTGGGCGCTGAGCGCCTTTTCAAGGCGAGCCGGAATGCGGTCATAGCCGCCGGAATTGATGGTCACTCCCGTCGGCGACAGGGTGCGCGGCAATGGTGATGGGTCCAATCCGAGGAACTGGCATACGCCGGCGAGAAAATCGCCTGGTGAGGCCTTGAGTTCGTCGTAGAACCGGACATGCAACTGGTCTGCAGGAAAGGCGCTTTGCCAGCGCCGCAGCATGCCCGGGTAATCGCCACGACGTCGGCTGCCACGGCCGCTGAAGTGCGCGAGGAAGGCCTCGTCGCTGACATCACTCACAGCGCGTCCTGCGAAGCGACACAGGTTCATGACTGCGTGGGACCAGGCGCGCTCAACCGGATTTCTCAGTATCAGCAGAATCCGGGCTTGAGGGGCCAACCGGGCCACGTGGCTGATGCGCCCTGGCGACATAGCGGAGTAGGCCGGCGTGAATTCACCGGCCAAGCGCTCTCGTCCCGGCTCGAACAGACGAACGTACCACTGGTCGTTACGCTCGCCGAAGAAGTAATGCCTGCCCCAGGCCAGGTCGCCCGGCTGGCGGTGATGGCGCAATTCGCCCAGCCATTCGGCGAAGGCGGCGCGGGTGCCGGGCTCGCCTAGCCTGGCCAGTGGGTGATGCGCGCAGCGCCGGGCTTCGCGGTCGAAGTAGTGCAGTTCCTTCACCGGCGGCAGCCAGGCGTCCGGGTGCGCGCGCAGCTGGCGGTACAGCCACGTGGTGCCCGCCTTTTGCGCGCCGATACAGATGAAGTCCGGGTTCATCCCGGCAAGGATACCTGTTAGGCAAGAAAAAACCCCGCCGGGGCGGGGTCTTTTCGACACAGGCCGGAACCCGGTCAGCCGGGCCCGGCTTTGTGTGGCTGATTAACCCAGCAGGATGCCGCCGTAGTTCACGAAGAACGGCGCGAACACCAGGCTGAGAATCGCCGACAGCTTGATCAGGATGTTCAGCGACGGGCCGGAGGTGTCCTTCAGCGGGTCACCCACCGTGTCGCCCACGACCGCGGCGTGGTGGCAGTCAGAGCCCTTGCCGCCATGGTTGCCCGCCTCGATGAACTTCTTGGCGTTATCCCAGGCGCCGCCGGAATTGGATGCACTGATGGCCAGCACACCGCCGGCGACCAGCGAACCGGCCAGGATACCGGCCACCGAGGACACACCGAACAGCCAGCCCGCGACCAGCGGGGTACCCATGATCAACACGCCCGGGGCGATCATCTCGCGCAGGGCCGCGCGGGTGGAGATATCCACACACTGGGCGTAGTTGGGGTCGCCGGTGCCTTCCATGATGCCGGGGATGGTGTGGAACTGGTGCCGCACCTCCTCGATCATCGCGAACGCCGCCTTGCCCACGGATTTCATGGTCATGGCGGTAAACAGGAACGGCAGCACCGCACCGATGAAGAGCGAGGTGTAGACCACCGGGTCCAGCAGGTCGACGCTCACGGCCGGCCGGCCTTCCGATGCCAGCAGCGAGTTGGCGGCGGTAATGAAGGCCGCGAACAGCGCCAGCGAAGTCAGGATGGCGGCGCCGATGGCGAAGCCCTTGCCGATGGCCGCCGTGGTGTTGCCGGCCGAGTCCAGGATGTCGGTGCGCTCGCGCACTTCCGGCGGCAGGCCCACCATCTCGGCGATACCGCCGGCGTTATCCGCCACCGGGCCGTAGGCATCGATGGTCAGCGCGATCACCAGCGTACCCAGCATGCCCAGCGAGGCGATGGCCACGCCATACATGCCGGCCAGTTCCCAGCTGATGAAGATGCTGGCGGCGATACACAGGTACGGCAGCACGGTGGACTTGTAGCCCAGCGCCAGGCCGTAGATGATGTTGGTGGCCACGCCCGTCTCACACGACTTGGCCACTTCCTGCACCGGCTTGTACTTCTCCGAGGTGTAGTAGCCGGTCAGTAGGCCGACGGCCAGGCCCGCCAGCAGGCCGGACAGGAAGCACCAGTACACGCCCGTGTTGGTGTACGTGTCACCGCCCGCGGCAATCTGGAAACTTTCCGGAATCAGCATGTCGGTGAAGAACCACATCACCACGGCCATCAGGCCGCTGGAGATGATCAGCAGCTTCATCAGCGCCGGCGCAACGTCATTCTCGGTCTTCACGCCCACCAGCAGCTTGGTGACCAGCGACACCGGAATGCCGACAGCCGAGATCAGGATCGGGTACAGCAGCGCGTTCGGGTCACCGGCGAAGGCGATGGCGGAAATCACCATGGCGGCGCAGGTGCTCTCTGCGCAGGAGCCGAACAGGTCGGCGCCCATGCCGGCCACGTCGCCCACGTTGTCGCCCACGTTATCGGCGATCACCGCCGGGTTGCGCGGGTCATCCTCGGGAATGCCCTTCTCGACCTTGCCCACCAGGTCGGCGCCCACATCCGCCGCCTTGGTGAAGATGCCGCCGCCCACGCGGGCGAACAGCGCGATGGTCGAGCCGCCCAGGCCGAAGCCAGCGATCACTTCCATCAACACGTGGTTGTTGTGCGCGCCGATGTCGCCCAGCGCCCAGGTCATGAACAGGTAGATCAGCACCAGGCCCAGTGTGGCCAGGCCGACCAGCGCGAAGCCCATCACCGCGCCGGAATTGATCGCCACCTTGTACGCGGCGCCGATGTCCTGCTTGGCGGATACCGTGGTGCGCGCGTTGCCCTGCGTGGCGACCTTCATGCCGATGTAGCCGGAGGCGATGGAAATGGCACCGCCGAAGAGGAAGGCGATGGCGGTGTACCAGCCGCCGACCCGGCCGGTCACCGTCGCGTGGTCGGTGTCGTACAGGCTGTAATTAATGAGCAGGCCGATCACTACGGCGAAGGCGATCATGAAAATGACCAGCACGCGGTATTCTGCTTTCAGGAACGCCATGGCGCCCCGGGCGATGGCGCCGTGGATGTATTTCAGGCGCTTGGCGTCTTCCGCTTCCAGCCCCAGGTCCAGCGGCACGCTGGTGACTTTTTTCATGTAGAAAAACGCGATGGCCAGCCCCAGCAGGGACAGTGCCGTCGTGATCCAGATGGTAATACCTGACATGTGTGTGGAACTCCCTCTATTTGGATGAGTTTTTATGAGCCGGCGGCAATGTATCACATCTGTGCGGCGCGCAAATGACGCTGCCGTGCCGCCTGCGGGATATGTCCTGCGCTGCCATGGGGTATTTGACGAAGACTTTTCACGCCGTTAAAGATGAAACCTCATTCGTACGAGCAGCAGTCGCCATGAAAGTAGCCGTGAGTATTGACGAAGACCTTCTTCAGCGCGCGCAGGTACTGACAGGAATTGAGGCGCACGCGACCTTGTTAGAAGCTGCCCTGATTGCCCTGGTCGAGCGTGAAAGTGCGAAGAGACTGGCCGCCCTGGTTGGCTCGGAGCCCGGTCTCGTCGCCGGGTCCAGGTCAGGTTCAGGGCCGGCTTGAATCAGTTGTCCTGAACGACACGTTCCAGTGAATTGACGACATAGCTGTTTAGACTTTCGCTGACGCCCGCGGCCCTCAGCGACAGCAGTTCATGCAACTCCGGCCCAACCCGCAGATTGAACTTGCCAGAGTACTGGCGACCGGCGGTGGGCGCGGGAAGCGTATGCCCTTCGGCCAGTTCCGAGGCGACCGTCTCTTTAATGGCATTAACCAGGTCACGGTAAACCTGGTGTTCATCGTCGCCGTGTACACCACCCAGGAAAAGTCCGGGCGAACGGCCGATGTAGCACTGATCCTCGTCTGACCATTCGACAATGCGGATGTAGTCGTCACTATTGTTCATGGGTTCACCTTGTCCAGCGCAAGCCTGACCTGCTTGACCTGGTAGTTTCTGCGTCGGCTCCAGGGTGTCCGCTTATAAAGACTACCAATCCACAAGGATGCCGGTACTTCCTGTGACTTCCCTTCGCACTGGTACGGGTGAAGCCCGCCTTGCGTAAAGAGACTTCGAGTTGGCGGATCTTCGGCGGCACAACCTGAATAGTACCGAAATGGTACCACGTGAGCTGTCAGAAATCTTCGAAACTTCCTGTAGGAAAAACTTGTTATGCAAGGAGCCGGACCGAGCGGCCCGGCTCCGTTGCGGGACGACCTTACCGGCGGAAACGGCAAACACCCGTGTAGTCGACCATGGCGTCCCCTTCGGGCGTGCTGCCAGTGCCGACGATATCCAGGTGGCATTCCACCTGGCCGCCGGCGATGGGCTGGTCGAGAAGCACCCTGCCGGTGGTCTCGCCGGTCGCCAGGTTAACGTCAAAGCGGAAGCTGTCGTCGTAGATCAGCACGGGCTCGCCACCCAGAACGGTGCCCGAGAACACCTGGTCACCCGTGTTCACCAGCGTGCCGGCGGCAAAGTCGAATACCGAGACGGGGTGGTACAGCACCCTTCCCTCTACGTCGCCATGCAGGTCAATGATGTCGGTGCTGCGCTGGACCATGCCGGTCGGGGTGGGCTCAACGCTGTGCACGATGGCCGTGGTGAAGTAGTGCACGCCGGTGCCTGCCACTTCGACACAGCTGAATGCCTCGGACCGGCAGGTTTTTTCCCAGTGTTTCGCCGGTGTGCTCGCAGGCGCCGGCGACGAAGCGGTTGCGGTGATGATCAGTACGACGATGGTGCGGACCAGTGTCATGGTCATGTCCTGTCTCCTTTCGGGTGGTTGAAAAGCATCGGTGACAAGACTGGTCGCTGGCGCGGTATCCGGCAACGGACAGGCGCGGCCAACGCCCGCGATGGCTGGCTTTGGCCGACTTTGTCCCACTACACTGGGGCCATGAGCGAGCAAAGACAGCGGCTGGACTCCTGGAAGGCGATTGCCCGTCACCTGGGCTGCAGCGTCCGCACCGCCCGCCGCTGGGAAGACGAGGAAGGCCTTCCCGTGCACCGGCAGATGCACCGGGTGCAGGCCAGCGTCTATGCCTATGCTGATGAACTGGATGCCTGGCGCACGCGCCACGAGTCGCGGCCGCCGTCACCCCGCACCACGCCGAGCCGACAGAATGCTTCGCTGGCTGTCATGCCGTTCGCATTCCTGGGCGCAGACACGGCGTCCGACTACATCGCCGACGGGCTGACAGACGAGCTTATCGCCCGCCTTTCCCACATCCGGGCCCTGCGGGTGATCTGCCGGACCTCGTCGATGGCGCTCAAGGGCACCGAGCTGTCGGCCAGGGACGTAGCCCGTCGGCTGGGGGTGACCCACCTGTTGGAAGGCACGGTGCGACTGGCGGGTGAGCGGCTGCGGATCAGTGCGCAGCTGGTGGAGCCCGGCAGCGAGGTCGCGGCCTGGTCGGCGCAATTTGATGGACTGCTGGACGATGTTTTCGACCTGCAGGAGCGCATCGCCCGGCACATCGCGGACACGCTCGCACCGCGACTCACGCCGCGTGAGGACCAGATGCTGTCGCGCAACCCCGCCAACGACGTGGACGCCTGGCAGTGTGTGCAGCAGTCGCGCCAGTCGGCATTGCGTTGGCGGCAGGACGCGATCGACGACGCCATCGCCCAGCTGGAAACCGCCGTTGATCGACTCGGGCAACGCCCGGTGCTACTGGCCGCACTGGGCCGGACCTGGCTGCAGTATCGAGAAGCGGGCCTGGATCTGGGCGAGGCGCCGCTCATCGCGGCACGTGAATGCGTCGACCACCTGGCGCGACTGGGCGATACGAGCCCCGCGACCCTGCTGCTGCGCGGCTGGGTGGCCTATCACGATGGCCGCGTGACCGATGCAATCGGCGAGCTGGAGCGCTCGATGGAAGGCAACCCCAACGACCCCGACACCCTGGGCCTGCTGGCCAACTGCCTGCTGATCTCCGGCCGGGTCGATGCCGCGCGCCCCATCATTGATCACCTGTTGTCCATTGACCCGCTGACTCCGCTGAGCCAGTGCCTGCCCGGTTGGGCGGCGGTCCTGGAGGGTGACGTCGCGGATGGCCTCGACCCGTACCGCATCATGTACGAGATGGATCCGGGTAATCCGCTGGGACGGTTGTTCTATGTCTGGGCGCTGGCGCTGAATGGCCGGGACGAAGAAGCCAGGGAGATCGCCGCAGGGTTTCCGCAGTCGCAGCAGCGCCACCCGGCCGCCGGTATCGGCGTGATGTTCGGGCAGGTGCTGGCGGGCCAGCCGCCGGCGGAGCCGCCACCGGAAGTCCTGCAGGCTGCCGGCGCCACGGAAATGTTCAGCCGCATCCTGGCCGAAGTCTACGCGCTGGCCGGCGACCATGGCGCGGCCCGGCGCTGGCTGGACGTGGCAAAAGCCCGGGGGTTCAGCAACCGTGCCTACCTGGGGTCCAGGAAAGCTCTAGGGTCAGAGCAGGGTCGTGGTTTACTCTGAGTCGACTCTGACCCGACTCTGACCCCATAACCAAGAATGAAACGCTCACTCGCTCTCGATGCCATGCGCGGTTTCACCATCGCCGCGATGATCCTGGTCAACACACCCGGTTCCTGGTCGCATATCTATGCGCCGCTGCGCCACGCCGAATGGAATGGCGCGACGCCCACGGACTATATCTTCCCGTTCTTCATGTTCATGGTCGGTGCGGCGCTGTTCCTGTCGAGCCGGCGCGCCGGCGAACTGCCGCGCCCCACGCAGGCGAAGAAGATCCTCAAGCGCACCGCCCTGCTGTTCCTGATCGGCGTGGCGCTGAACGCCTACCCGTTCACATCCAGCCCGGCCGAATGGCGCATTCTGGGCGTGCTGCAGCGTATCGCCCTGGCCTATGGCGCGGCGGCGTTCATCTGCTGGCTGCCGGGCCGGTGGCGCGCGGCCATCGCCGCCACCCTGATGCTGGGCTACTGGGCGCTGATGGTCACCGTGCCGGAGCCATGGTCGCTGGAAGGCAACCTGGTGCGAACCATCGACCTGGCGGTGCTGGGCGCCAACCACATGTGGAGCGGCCTGGGCATCGCCTTCGACCCCGAAGGCCTGCTCAGCACCCTGCCGTCCATCGTCAGCATCATGGCGGGTTTCGAAGTCACGCGTGTGTTGATGGGCGTCGGCGGAAACACAGCAGCCAAAACGAAAGTGGCCATTGCCGGTATCGCCTGCGTGGTGCTCGCGCTGGCCTGGCACCAGGTGCTGCCGATCAACAAGTCGTTGTGGACCCCGCCGTTCGTGCTCATCACCACCGGCGCGGCCATCGGCGTTTTGCTGCTGCTGGATGCCCTGGAAAGGCTGAATGCATCAAGACCCATCCTGAATGCTTTCGCCGTGATGGGCCGCAACCCGTTATTCATCTACGTACTCAGCATCGTCTGGGTGAAGACCTATGGGCTGATCGTGATCGGCGGCAAGACGCCGACGGGCTGGCTGTATGGCGGGCTGTCTTCGGTGATGTCCGAGGTCAACGCCTCACTGGCCTATGCGCTGCTGCATGTCGCGCTGTTCTGGGTGATTGCCTGGCTGCTGCACCGCAAGGGCGTGACCATCAGTCTGTGAACACATAAAAAAGCGGGGCCCGGAGGCCCCGCAACAGGTGGAGTGCACAGAAAACCGGTTCAGGCGCAGTTGCTGGGCGGCACGAACGGCAGCACCACTTCGTCGATCACGTGGATGATGCCGTTGTCGGCTTCCACGTCGACAAAGATGATGTTGGCGTCGCGGCCCACGGCGTCGGTCAGCGTGCCGCCGGACTGCCACAGGAAGCCGCCATTAATGGTGCGCAGTTGGTCGCTGCCCAGCACTTCGCCGGAATCCCGGCGGCCGTTCAGCACGTGGTAGCTCACCACGGTCCGCACCTGCTCCGTCGTCAGGTCACCAATACTCAGGCACAGCGTGTTGAGCGTGGCTTCGAGGTTGGCGAAGGCCTCGTCGGTGGGCGCAAACACGGTGCGCTGGCCGCGGCGGGTCAGGGCGTTCAGCAGGGCCGGGTCGCCGGCGACCACGCTGACGATGGTGTTGATGGTGAACGGCGCGTCTTCACCGGCCGCGTTCAGGGCGTCGCGGGTGGCGATGGCGACATCAACGATGGTGTCCTGCGCCGGCGGGCCCTTGCCGTTGTCAGACTTGGGGCCGGCGAAGGTGGCGGCAGGCAGGGCGATGAATGCGCTGGCCAGTGCCAGCCATGCATTGCGAATTCTCATGTCGAACTCCTCAGGTAGGGGAACAGGGGAGCGTTATGGTGATACGGGCCGCGTCAATGGACGGTCAACGCCGGGTGAAGCCGCTGTGAAGGGCCGGGCCGAACGGCTATTCTGGGTCGCATGACCCTGGAAGTACGGCCATGAACTCGCTACGCCCGCACCACCTGGCGGCGCTGTTACTGGCGCTGGCCGGCGTCGGCCTGCCGTTCGCGAGAGCCGCGCAGGCGTCCGTGCCAAACGATGACCCGCTCAGCGACCTGCGGGTGCCGGGCGAATTGTGTCGCAACTATTTCTTTGTCCCGGTCAGCCTGGCGCCGCGCGACGGCTACCCCGAAGACCGCACCCTGTGGTTCATCTACGACACCGGCAACGAAGTCACCGTGGTCGACCCCGAGAGCCTGGAGCGGGTGTCGAACCGCAAATTCGACACCGGCGACCGCGTCAACCTGGTCGACGCCACTGCCGGTGACATCACCTGGAACAAGCTGCCCACCCGCCTGCGCCAGCTCGACCACCTGTCGATGGCGCTGGGTCGGCCCATTGACGGCATCCTGCACTTCGAGGCGTTCGGCGATTACCTGGTCACGCTGGATTACGCATCAGGCGAACTGCGCCTGGACGAGGGCCGCCTGCCCGAAGCGGACGGCATCAACGTCTACTCCAGCAAAGGCCCCGACGACCGACCCTGGCTGGACGTGACCCTGGACGGCAAGCGCCGCCAGGTGCTGGTCGACAGCGGTGCGGGCGCAACGGTGCTGAAGATCAGGCGACTGGGCCGGGTGAAGACACAGCAGCCACCCGTGGACGCCGGCGCGTCATTCAAGATCAACCGGGTTGAAACCTTCCAGGCAGCCCGCGCGGCCGGTGACGCGAGCTTGGGCCGCTTCACGCTGCGCGCGCCCACGCTCACCAGCACCCGCGGCACGCAGCTGCTGGGTGGCGAGGCCATGCGCCATTTCACGTGGACCTTCGACCCGGCACGCGCGCGGATGCGCATCGTTCCGGTAGACCCCATAAACGACATCACCTTCGGTCCGTTCGAAGGCAACGGCCTGGTGCTGGCGCCCGTCGATGACGGCCTGCGCGTGCACCAGGTCCTGGCGGGCAGCGCCGCCGAGGGCCGGGGCATCCGCAAAGATGACGTGATCGTCCGGATTAGCGGCCGCGAACTGCTGGACCGCGACTGTTCGCCGGAACTCGGTGTAGCGGTGAGCTACACCCTGCGCCGGGACGGCGTGGAGCGCGAAGTGACCGTGCCACCGACCCGCTTCGTCGACTAAGTTAACTGAAACTTCCCACGTTCATTCAGGCGAATTGCCTATAGATGCCTGGATGGATCCGGGTCATACTGGCTTGAGTTGGTATGACCCGGGTATTACCCTGTGCGAATGAAACTTGCCATATCGATCCCCGACGCCGTGTTCGAGGCGGCTGAACGCCTGGCGCAGGAACGCGGCGTCCCACGCAGCCAGCTCTACGCAGAAGCAATGAAGGCGTACCTGTCACAACACGAGGGTGATTCGGTCACGGCTCGCCTGGACCGGGTGCACGGTGACGCCGGGCATGCGCTTGATGCATCCCTGGCCAGGGCGCAATTCAACGGCATCGACGATGAAGCGTGGTGAGATCCGCTGGGCGAACCTGCCCGGCCCCACCGGCTCCGGCCCTGGACATCGCCGCCCCGTGCTGGTCGTCCAGTCCAACCCGTTCAATCAAAGTCGAATCGCCACCGTCATCGTCGCGGTGATCACGTCCAACCTGGCGCTGGCGGAAGCGCCGGGCAACGTGCGCCTGTCAAAACGGGACTCAGGGCTGTCCAGGCCATCGACCATCAACGTATCGCAACTGGTAACACTCGACCGTGCATTGCTGGGTGAACGGGTCGGCGTGCTTCCTGCGGTCATTCTCGCGCGCGTCGACGACGGCCTGCGTCTGATCATCGGTGTTTGATTCCACATCGGCGTTCAGTGCTAGGCTATTGACCCCTCTCCAACAGGACTCGACGCCATGCGCAAACGAACATTGCTGATGCCCGCCACAATGGTCTTGATGATGGCCACGGCGCACGCCGAGGAAGGCGATGGCGTGACCGCCATGTGCCTGGATCGATATGATGCGGACGCCTGCGCCTGTGCCAGCAAGGCCCTGCGGGGAGAAGTGAGCGCCGAAGACTTCGAGCTTTACGACGCCATCGGCGCCGATTACATGGAGCGGCTGGAAGCGGGGGAGGACATGAGTGCGGCCTGGAGCGCGGCCAGCGACACCCAGGCGGAGCGCCTGGGTGTGAAAACGTCCGGCCTGCTTAAGCGCACCAACGCCATCGGCCGCGCCCATCGCGCGGCCATCAAGGCCTGCTCAGGCGAAGACTGACTCAGGCCAGTCGTTCCCCAAACAGTGTCAGCATCCGTGCCCAGGCTTTCTCGGCCTGGGCCTCGTTGTAGGCGTCGCCATCCGGCGGGCACCAGCCGTGCAGCGTGCCTTCGTAGACCTCGATTTCGGCCTGGTCTGACTTGCCGGCGTCGGCAAAGGCCTTGCGCAGCTTAACCTTGGCGTCCGGGTCGCGCTCGTCGTCGTTCTCGGCAATCGCCACCAGCATGCCGGCGTCAATGTCATTGACCAGGCGGTGCGGGCTGTCCTCGGCATCGGTGGCCAGGCCACCGCCGTGGAAGGAGCAGCCGGCGCCGATGCGCTCGGGGTAGGCCGCCGCCAGGCGGAACACGTAGGAGCCGGTCATGCAGTAGCCGGCGGTGCCGATCATGCGCCCGGAATCGACCGCGTCACTGGCGTCCAGCCAGTCAATAAACGCGCCACCGTCAGTGACACAGGTCTCGGGCGAGAGCGCCGCGCGGTACGGCCCGATGCGCTCGCGCACCTTCGGGTCGCCATAGCTTTCACCCGGCTTGATCACCTCGCCGTGCACCATGCGGTAATACGGGTTCACCACCAGCACCGCGTAGCCGGACTGCGCGAGCCGCTCGCCCATGGCGCGGAACGCCGGGCGGATGCCCTTCACGTCCGGCCACATGATGACCCCGGCGCCCGTGCCGGACGCGGGATGGGCGAAGAAGCAGTCGGCCTCGCCATCCGGCGTGGGCACCCTGACCTCGGACGTCACCACGTCGGCCGCGTTGGCCACCGGCGGCAGCATGGCCATCAACGCGGCGGCCGACAGGCCGGCACCAAACTCGCGGCGCGTGAACCCGCGGCGGCGCAGATCGCGTTCGATATCGCGTTCAGTCAGGTCATCACACATTGGGCGTCTCCTGTAGGTCGCGTGGCGCTCTATCGTACAGGTAGTAGACTGGTAAGGAGAACGGGCAGGAGCACGGCCATGATCCATGCGTCAGCAACGGGGGGACCGTGGCGACGTTGAGCCAATCGATCAGCGCCCTGTGGCGCGAACTGCAACGGCGAAAGGTGGTTCGCGTGGCGATCGCCTATGGCGCGTTCGCCTGGCTGTTGCTGCAGTTCGGCGACATCGCCTTCGACGTCTTCGGCACGCCGGGCTGGAGCATGCGCACGCTGTTCGTGATCCTGCTGGCCGGACTGCCGGCCGTGGTTGTACTGGCCTGGGTCTTCGAAGTCACGCCCGGCGGCATCGACCGCACCGGCCCGCCCAATCGCCCGAAATCCGTCGGCTCCCCGGTCACCCTGCTGGCCCGCCTGCCGGAACGCACACACACCACACCCAGCGGCCCCGACAACCCGGCCGGCCTGCTGATGCGCGAGTACGCCCTGCTGGCCGAGGACTTCCACGTCGACACCGCACAGGTCACCAGCGACGGCATGGTGCTGGAATTCGCCCACGCGCTGGACGCGATGGCCTTCGCCAGCCACGCGCAGGCCCACGCCCGCCGCCTGGACCTGCCGCTGCGCATGGGCATGGACCACGGCACCGGCGGCGACGCGTTCCGGCTGGCCGAAATGGCCTCACCCGGCTCGCTCTGGGTCTCTGACGGCGTGTACCAGGAATTGAACGCGCTGGACATCGAAGGCGTCAGGACGGCCCTCGGCCAGGTCGTCACCCGCCCGGGGCCCGGCGGCACCGACGCCCACGGCCTGGACACCGGCCCCCTGGACGCCGTCGACGCCGACATGCGCGGCCTGGGCGCCGTCTCCTCGATGGGCTCACAACCCTCGCTGCTGATCCGCACCCTGGCGCTGGCCTTCCTCACCGCCGTCGTCGGCCTGCTGTGGACCCTGCTCCCCAACTTCATGGACAACGACGAGCTCCCCACGCTCGCCGTGCTGCCGTTCGAAAACCTGGCCCCTGACGGCGAAGATGCCACCCTGGCCGAGGGGCTGAGCGACGACCTGTTTCATGCCATCACGCAGATCGACCGCATCCGGATCGCCGCCAGGCGGGCCTCGCGCACGATCGATGACACGGGCATGTCGGTCAGTGAGATCGGCGCGTTGCTTGGCGCCGGCCTGTTGCTGGAAGGCGAGATCCGGCCACGGGGTGACCGACTGCTGGTCAATGTCTGGCTGACCGATACCCAGAAATCGGTGGAGCGCTGGAGCCAGCGATACGATCTGCCGCGGTCACAGGCGCGACAGATTCGCGAAGGCCTGGCCCGCGACCTGGCCGCGGAGCTGGGCCTGGAGAGTGGTAGTACCCTGTTGGCCGGCTCGGTCACCGAGAGCCCTGAAGCGTATCCGCTCTACCTGGAGGCACGGGGTTATTTCAGCCGCCCGAACACCGAGGCGAACCTGGGCAGGGCCCAGGCGCTGTTTGAGCAGGCCATCTATCACGCGCCCGATTTCGTTGCCGCCAAGGCTGGCCTGTGCCAGACCTACCTGGCCTGGTACCGGACCTTCAAGGACAAGCGCCAGTTTGAAACCGCGCGCGCCTATTGCACGGAGGCCCTTGGCACCCAGCAGGACAATGTCCAGGTGCTGGTGGCGCTGGGTGATCTTTTCCTGGTCCAGGGCGACACGCGGCAAGCGAGGAAATACCTGGAGCTGGGCCAGGCACTGAACGGCGAAGACGTGGAGATCAAGCGGGGCCTGGCCGAGGCCCTGATCATGGAGCAGCGCTACGAGGAAGCCGAGGAGGTGCTGCAATACGCCATTGGCCTTGAGCCGGCCTATGCGCCGCTCTACGCGGACCTGGGCCGAACCTACCTGATGTCCAACCAGCCTGCGCGAGCCATCGAGGCGTACTTGAAAGTCACCGCACTGGAGCCCGGCGACATGACTGCCTGGTCAAACCTGGGCGCATCGCATTACTACCTGGGTGACTTTGAACAGGCCGCGCTCGCCTACGAGAAGTCACTCGCGCTGGAAGAAACGCACATGGCCCTGTCCAACGCGGCGACGATGCACTACTACGCCGGTGATTTCGTCCGCGCCCGTGACCTTTACGCGAGGGCCACGGAACTCGCGCCCAAGGACTACCGGCTTTGGACCAACCTGGCCGACGCCGAGCGACAGGTTGAAGGTGCGGGTGACGATGCGGAGCAGCGCTACGCGCTGGCGTACCAGCAAATCATCGACAGCCTGGAGATCAACCCGGACGACGCCCAGGCGCACGCGCTCGCGGCCTGGTGCGCGATACAGACAGGTCGTCCCGAAGATGGTCAGCGCTACATGCAGCGCGCCATGCAACTGGATGCCGAAAACTTCGACGTCATCTACTACGGCGCGCTCGTGGCCGAGTTGTCTGGCGACTTCGAAACGGCGTCCCAACTCCTGGACCAACTGGTGGAAAAAGGCTTCCCCCTGCGGGTGCTCAAGGCGACCCCGGGGCTTGGTGAGTTGCTGCCGGAAGCCTGAACCCGGTGATTCGCATGGATTTTTCGGAAATTTTGACCTAGGTTTTAGTCACGGCTACAGCGAGCCAGTCACCGGGAGAGCACCATGGGGCAAGTCAATATCAGGCACGAGGTCCTTGAAACAACGGTAGATGGGAACACGGTCAGGGTTGGCGCCTTGTACAAGACAAAGTTCAGCGTCAAAGGAAAGAAGGGTGACAGCATCAAATTCAGGCGAACCGAGAAAGACAGCACCAATGGCTTTCGCGTTGAGTTTAATAAGTCACCGGTCGCTACGGGCGAAACGGAATGGCGGTCCACCGATAGTCATCCTCCTCACACCGTCGACATCGATAACGTCGTCAACGGGGAGTACGAGTACAAGATTTTCTACGAGCACGAAGACGAAATCGGCAAAGTGCTGCCGCTCGACCCGGTGATCATCATTGGCCACATCTCACTGAAGTCACTGGTGGCTTCAGTGATTATTGCCGCGGTTATCTCTCTTGTACTGGGCTACTTTGCCGCCAGCGTGTTTGGCTAGGCCTCAGAACGGCGGATCGTCGTCCGCCGGGCCGCGCTGGTCGTAGTCGTCCGGGCCGGGGCCGAAGTCCTGGTTCATGCCGTCGCCGGCAGCGGCACCGTTGCCGGCCGCTTCCAGGCGCCAGGCCTCGATGTTGGTGAAGTAGTCAGTCGCGCCGGTGTCGCGGCGCGTGTACTCGCGGCCCTTCAGGTTGAAGTGCACCTTCAGTTCGTCGCCCACCTTGAACGTGTCGAGCAGTTCGCACTTGTCCTGCACCAGCTGGAATTTCACCATTTGCGGATAGTTACCGTCAGCAATCTCCAGCGCGAACTCGCGTTTGCGGAAGCGGTCGCTGATCTGCTGGGTGTCCATGATGGCCTTAAGCGTGCCGGTGGTCTCGAACTTGTTGCTCATATCGGTGTGAGTCGTCGGTGTGTTTCGGGGGGCGTCATTCTAACGAATCCGGGCCGGCGTTTGGGGCGCTCGGCTGCCATCCGGCGGGTGACTATACTGGGCCCAACCCTTCAGCAGGCCGACAACCACATGAACAAGCCCTCCGTGCGCGTTGCCACCGCGCTTTTCGCCCTGGCCATCGCGTCGGCGACCACAGCCCAGCCGTTACCGCAACCCGAAGCGCCCGGCTCAAACCTGGAAAGCCTGGTTGAAAAGCCCGTGATCGAAGCCATCGCTGACGAGGTCAGCGGCGTGGCGGCCAAGCGCAACCTGGACACCCTGACGCTGTACCACCGCACGCGCGCCAGTTCGCAGTTCCGGCAGGCCGCCGTTCACGTGCTGGACCAGCTCAAGGCGTACGGCTTCGACAACGCGCAGCTGCGCACCTATCCCGCCGATGGCGACACGATGTTTGGCACGCAGAAGTCGCGGCCGGCCTGGGATGTCGAGTTTGCCGAGCTGTGGGAGCTGGATGCCGATGGCCAACGCGTGCAGCGACACGGCAGTTGGGATGCCATGCCGCTGTCGGTGGCACAGGACTCGGTCTCCGGCCGGGCCACGGCGGCCCTGGTCGACATTGGCGTCGGCACCGACCCGGCCGACTACGAGGGCAAGGATATCGCCGGCAAGCTCGTGCTGACCGAGAGCCAGCCCGGCGCGGTGCAGGACCTGGCTGTGACCGAGCACGGCGCCGCCGGCATCATTTCCTACGCGCCCAACCAAAAGAGCGCCTGGTGGAAGGAGGACGACCGCCTGGTGCGCTGGGGTCACCTGGATTCGTTCAAGGCGCCCGGCACCTTCGCCTTCATGGTTAACCTGCGAACCGCCAACCAGTGGAAGGCGCGCCTGGCCGCCGGCGAGACCATCACCCTTGACGCCGAGGTCCGCGCCACGCGCGAGCCCGGCGAGTACGTGCTGGTCGACGCCGCCATCAAGGGCGCCTCGTCCGACGACGAAATCATCTACACCTGCCACCTGGATCACCCGCGACCCAGCGCCAACGACAATGCCTCCGGCTGCGTGGCCGAGCTCGAAGCCGCGCGCGTGCTGAAGGTGTTGATCGACCAGGGCCGCCTGCCGCGCCCGGCGCGTACCCTGCGCTTTATCTGGCCCGCCGAGATCGAGGGCAGCCTGATCTACCTGGTCAGCCGCGACGACACCGACCGCATCAAGGCCAACATCCACCTGGACATGGTGGGCGGCGCGCCGGTCACCAAGAGCGTGTTCCGTATTGCCGGCGGGCCGATGAGCCTGCCCACCTTTATCAGCGACGTCGGCCACGAGATCGGACGCTTCGTCAACGACCAGACCCTGGCCTATGCCTCCGGCGAGGGCGCGGACTTCCCGCTGGTGAGCGCCGAGGGCAGCAAGAACCCGCAACTGGCCGTAATGGAGCAGGTCTACAGCATGGGCAGCGACCACCAGGTGTTCCAGGAAGGCAGCTACCGCATCCCGGGCATCTACCTGCACGACTGGCCGGACCGCTACATCCACACGAATTTCGATACCGCCGCCAACATCGACCCCACCAAGCTGAAACGCGCCGCCTTCATCGTCGCGCTGCAGGGCTACTACCTGGCGGCATTTGGCGAGGACGACGTCGAGCCGCTCACTCGCCTGCTGGCCGCCAACGCCCTGGCGCGGGCGCGCGATCGGGTGCTGTCGCTGCCCGGCCTGGCGCCCATGGACCGCGTGCCGGTGATGGGCATCCACTGGCAGCATGAGCGTGGCAAGTTGGCCAGCATCAACGCCTTCGCGCCGCTGCCGGAGCCCCTGGCGGCGGAGATCGAGGACCAGTACGCCGCCCTCGAGACCATGACCACGCCAAAGATCAACCCGGCCATGGCCGAGCTGGTGGACCTGACCGTCTACACCCGCAACCCGGACATCACCGGCCCCATGGACGGCTTCGGCTATAGCTACCAGGCCGACAGGCTGGATGCCGAAACGGCGGCCGGCCTGGCCCTGCCCTACGACATGACCTGGGAGGCCCTGAACCTGGTCGACGGCCAGCGCACGGTGACGGATATCCGCCGCTGGCTGGTGGCGCAGAAGGGCGATGTGGCGCTGGAAGCGGTGGCGGGGTACCTGGCGGCGTTGGCGGAGATCGGGGTTGTTAGAGAGCGTTAATGAAACATTTGACGCCGTTGGCGGCCTAAGTCCTCACCACCACAAAAGGAGTGAAGTGATGAGAACCCGACGATTCGGCACCGTGATTCTCGCCGCGGCACTGGCTATGCCGGTGGCCGTCATGGCCGACCCACCTGCCCATGCGGGCAACAAGGGCAACAAGTCCGTCAAGGTGAACGTGGATGTCGACCTGGCCAGCGGCCTGATTTCCGTGGCCGACGCGCGCCAGTTGGCTATCGACACCGGCGCCACCGGCTACAAGCCGCTACCCCCGGGTATTCGCAAGAACCTGGCCCGGGGCAAACCCATGCCGCCGGGTATCGCCAAGACCCGCATGCCTGGCGGGTATTACGACCGGCTGCCCCATCGTGACGGCTATGACTGGCAGGTGGCGGGCACGGACCTGCTGCTGATCCAGGCGGGCACCCAGTTGGTGGCAGAGGTGCTGGAAGACGTCTTCCGCTGACGCCGGATCAGGGCTCGGCCGGCAACGGCTCGACCCGCATGGCGCGGACGGCAAAGCGGCGGGTTTCCTCGACGGACGGGCAGCAGTACGGGTCATTCTTGGCGTGCGCCAGCAGGCCCACGCGGATGACCCCGTCTTCGATGGCAAAGTCGTAAGGGAACACCCGGTCGCCCAGCTCGGCCGGTAGCCGCCCGAACAGCTCGCCGCGCTGGCGGTCCAGCACCTGCAGCGAGATAAATGTGCCCGAACCGCCGAAGTTCTCGGACACCAGCGCCGCGGCTTCAATCGCGCCGTCGCCGTCCAGGTCCGCCCACTGGCAGCCCAGCACCTTGATTGACACCCGCGCCTCCGGCGGCGTGGTCCGCGCGAAGGCGCCGGCTCGCAGCCGCACCGGGCCTTCCGCGTAGGCCGGGTTCGAAGCGCCGGCAATCACCCACGGCCAATCGCCTTCCAGCACGTCAGAGCTGGTGACGCCGTTCCGTGGTGCACCTGTGCCCGCCGCGGCGTCCGGCTCGACGCCCAGGCAGGAGTCCAGGTTCACCGGCTGGCCGTCGTAGCTGTCGTCCGGGCCGCAGGCGGTGAGGGCGATGGCGGTGATGGCAAGCAGGCAGGTGAGTATTCGGGATCGCATGGCAGCAGGGTTCATGGACGCGTGAGAGAGAGTATCATCAACGTCAATGGGCCTTTTCGAGGAACTCAAGCGTCGCAATGTCATCCGCGTGGGCATCGCCTACGCGGTGATGGCCTGGCTGTTGATGCAGATTGCCGACGTGCTGATCGACAACCTCGACGCGCCGGACTGGGTGTTCAGTACGCTGCTGATCGCCCTGGGCATCGGTTTTCCGCTGGTGCTGGTGTTTGCCTGGGCCTTCGAGCTGACACCGGAGGGCGTCAAGCGCGAGCGCGATGTCGACCGGCAGCAGTCCATCACCCACAACACCGGCAGGCGGCTGAACCGCGTGATCATGGCCACGCTGGTGCTGGCCGTGGGCTACCTGCTGGTGGACAAGTTCATCCTGACCGACACCGCGCCGGCGCAACAGGTCGCCGACAACATGGCGGAATCCGCCGACACCCGGGCCCCGTCCGAACCCGCCGGCAACGCCGTCTCGGTGGCCGTGCTGCCGTTCGTCAACATGAGCGCCAACGCCGAGAACGAGTACTTCTCCGACGGCCTGACCGACACACTGCTGCACATGCTGGCGCAGCTGCCCGAGCTGCGCGTGGCGGCCCGAACGTCGTCATTCGCCTTCAAGAACCAGAACAAGCCGGTGCAGGAAATCGCCGCCGCGCTGGGCGTCGGCAACATCCTGGAAGGCAGCGTCCAGCGCGCCGACAACCAGGTTCGCGTGACCGCGCAGCTGATCCGCGCCAGCGATGGCATTCACCTGTGGTCGGGCAATTACACGCGGCCGCTCGAAGGCATCTTCGCCATCCAGGACGAGATCGCCACCGATGTCGCCAGCGCCCTGGACGTGGCGCTGCTGGGCGGTGACCAGGCGCCGCGCCACCCGGAAACCGAGAGTGTCGACGCCTACGACCTGTACCTGCAGGGCCTGGAGCAGCGCGACATCAGCTCGTTCGCCTCGCTGGGCCAGGCCGAGAGCCTGTTCAAGCAGGCCATTTCAATGGACCCTGGTTTTATCGACGCCAAGCTGGCACTGGCCGTGACCTACCTGATGCAGCACAACACCGGCATGGTGACGAGAGAAGAGTTTGAGCCGGCCGCGTTCTCGTTGGTCAGCCAGGTAAAAGAACAGGAGCCGGACAACCGCCTGGCGCGGGCCGTCGAACTGTCGCTGATATTCACCGAGGAGCGAAGCTACAACACCGAGACGGATGAGTTGGAAGCCGCCGCCGCGGAACTGGCCGGGCTGCTGGCACTGCTGCCGCAGCAGTCCTTCCTGCGCGGCCAGCTGGCCGTGGGCGTGGCCTACGGCCTGCAGCGCTTCCAGCAGGGGCTGGACATTATCGAGGCCGGCCTGATCCTGGACCCGCTATCGGCTGAGCTCTACGCGCAGAAGGGCAATATCCTGCGCGGCATGGAACGCAACGAAGACGCGAATGCCGCCTTCCAGCGCGCGCTGGAACTGGAGCCGGACAACCCCAACCACTACAGCCGCATGGCCCGCTCCGCCATGGTGCAGGGCGACCTGCGCGGTGGTTTTGCCTGGCGGTTGCGGCACGTCCAGCTCGACCCGGAAGACCATGAAGTGGTGGCCACGCTGGCCCGCCAGTTCTACGAATGGGACCTGCTGGAAGAAGGCGACCTGTGGGCGGAACGGGTCCGCGCGCTGGCGCCAAACTCGGATTTCGTCCAGCGCCTGCGCATCGATCGTGCCCTGGCCGCCGGCGATACCGACGCCATCATCAACATCGCCGAAGGCATGATCCGCCAGCCCGCCACCATGCGCCACGGCGTCTATCCCACCGCGCTGTTTGAGTGGCTGCAGGCCATGAGCATGAGCGGCCGCAGCGAAGGCGCACTGCCTCTGCTGCAGGAGGCTTTTCCTGGCCTTGATGACCTGTCGACACCGCAACCGTCGCCCCAGGGCGTGATGGCCCAGTACGCCTGGGTAGAGCTGCTGGCCCGCACCCGCCCCAGGGAAGAAGCGCTGGCCGCCTGGGAACAGTACCGGCAGACGCGCTCGGCATTCGGCATGGAATGGGCCGACGACCCCTACATCCGCATGTTCGACGCCCTGCTGCGCAATGACCTGCAACGCGCCACCGACCAGGCCCTCGAAGACCTCGCTGCTCCCATCCACGAATGGCCCCGCCGTACCTACGCCTACAGCGACCCCTTCCTGGCCGCCGTCACCAGCGACCCCCGCGTCACCGCCCGCATCGCCGAACTCGACCGCGAGTACGCCCAGGGCCAGGCCGTCATCCGCGAACTGGTGGAGAGCGAGGCGTGGGATCCTTGAGTCAGGTCGCGGTCTCGTAAGCCTGGATCAGGGGCTCGGCTGGCAGGTTCCAGCCCGAGGTAATGGCGCGGATCTGCGCCAGGCTCAGGCAGCGCTGGCGGTTGAGCAGCTCAGAGGCCCGCGGGCGCGACTTCAGCAGGGTCGCTAACGCGGCCTGGTCCTTGCCCATCAGATCCATCGCGGATTTCAGGAAAGCCACCGGGTCGGGGCTGGCTATGGGGTACTGGCGCTCTTCCCAGGCCTCGATAAGCGTCACCAGGATGTCCAGCTCATCACCTTGCGGCGTATCCGGCCGGGCGTCCATCAGCGCATCGACGCGTGCCAGCGCGCGCTCGTAGTCATGCTCGGTCTTGATGGGGTAAACATTCATCAAATGGTCTCTGCGTCAACCTGGTCATATGCTTCATGCGTCCCCACAAAGCGGATATAGCCTGTTCGGTACGCGTAGTTGAACTTCACGATCAGCCGGTACTTATTTCCACCGATGTCGAACACCATCCGGTTGCCGGCGATAACACTGGCGCTCGCGAACTGGCCCTTGATGTCATGCGGTGACGCCCAGTCCGCCTTGCGGGCGAGCACCCACCAGGCCCGCAAAGGCAACTCCGCATCCTGGTGCTGCGGTTGTGACCAGAACGAAACCAGGGTTTTCCGGCTGATGATTCGCAACGGTCACGACGTCCTGTTTCGGAGATATTGTAGAGTGTTCCCGCTATGGGAACAAGCGTGCAAGGTGTTCATTTGATGTGAGTTTAGAACGCCATACAGCACCGGCCTATGGCATGAATCTGAAATTCCCGTAGGACATTGCTTGATCATCATTGCAATTAAGGAGCGTGACTCCAGAAATGCAAGGATGATGAGATGATTCACTCACTATCAATAATTATCAATTTTCCGAAAATTGATAATAGTGGTGCTGGCGACCCGCTCTAAGGGAGGCTCGGGTGCGGAGATTGTGTTTTGCTTTTTCACCAATTCCGGATTCCAGAATCTGGAATGAACCCACTCGGCAACCTGGGGCTCTCTCGTCAATGACGTCAGCGGTATACGGGCTAGAATCATGATTTACATCGTCCTGGTCGTTGTAGTCGGCGCCGTTGCTGTGCTGACCGCCTGGCTCAACTCCCCCGGCGCCAAGGGCCGCCGCGGCGAGGCCATGGTCGAACGCACCCTGGCCAGACTCGACCCCGGCGAGTACCGCGTACTGCACAACGTGACCCTGCCCACCACCGGCGGCCACACGACACAGATCGATCATGTCGTCATCAGCCGCTACGGCATCTTCGTGCTGGAAACGAAACACCTGGCCGGGTGGGTCTTCGGTAAGGCTGGCGACGCCAAGTGGACGCAATCCTTCGGCCGCCACGCCAGGAACACCTTCCAGAATCCGCTGCGCCAGAACCATGCACACGTGAAAGCCCTGCAAACCGCCACCGGCCTGGGTGATGAAGCCTTCGAGTCGCTGGTGATCATGACCGGCAAGGCCACGTTCAAAACCGGCATCCCCAAGGGCGTCCTCGCACTGCGCGACCTGATGCAGGTGCTCCGCGCCATGCCCCGCCAACGCCTGACCGACACCCAGGTCAAAGCGGCGGTAAACGCCATCGAAGCCGCCCGCCTGGCCCCCGGCCCCGAGACCGACCGCGAGCACATCGAAACCACCGTTCGCCGCCACGGCGCCGGCAATGGTATGGTCGCAACAGCCAGCAAGCTGTATTTCAGGGGGCTCGCCATCAACATCGGACTCAAACTCATCGGTGTCGCACTGATGATCGCCGTGGCCTGGTTTGCCTACCAGCGCATCAGTGACATCACGACCGACTATGCGGAAAGCCAACTGACCGGCAAACCGGCGGCCACGCAGCCCGCGCCTGAAACAGCGCCGCCGACACCCGTGCCCGCGACGAGCCCGGTACCAGAAACGACACCCCCAACCACCGCGGAAACCACCCCGGAACCGGAGCCAGCCCCTGCCCCGACAGACATCCGCAACCGGATGCCCAAGGACGTCCGCTGCGCCTACAGCCCGGACACCGACCGCTGTGCCTGCCTGGACCCGCGCGGGTTTAAGTACCAGGCGGCGTTGGAACAGTGCAAGGCAAGGGCTTTGGGGGAGGCCTGATTTAGGCTATATATCAGCTGCTTAACACAGGGTAATCAGCAACCAGACGGCCCACTAATCAACAAATAGACGCTAGCTTAACCAGCAAATAGACGCTAATATAGCCCGCAAATAGCCGGGGCATTAGTCAACAAATGGCCGAAGCCGAAGAGGAAAAAATCTATACCAGGCTGATGGCAACCGCCATGAGCGAAGCGCTGGGCGACACGCCAGTCGTGTGCCTGCTCGGGCCACGCCAGTCCGGCAAATCAACACTTGTCCGGCGACTGCTGCCCAAGCGGCACTATGTGACGTTCGATGACCCGGGGCTGCTCGACGCGGCGCAGGCCGACCCGCTGGGCTTCCTGCGTGCACTGCCGGAACAGGTGACGCTTGACGAGATCCAGCGCGTGCCGGAGCTGTTGCCACCCATCAAGTTGCTCGTGGATGAGAACCGAACGCCGGGTCGTTTTGTCCTGACAGGTTCGGCGAACCTGCTGTTGCTGCCGAGCGTGAACGAATCTCTTGCAGGGCGCATGGAAGTGGTCCGGCTACACCCGTTGTCTGAAATGGAGAAGCAGGGTACGGAAACCAGTTTCCTGGAGACACTGATTTCCGGCGCGCTTGAGGCCGCCGTGAGTGAGAGTGGCCAGGTGGTCAGCGGAACGGCCGAGGCAATCTGTTCAGGGGGATACCCGGAACCCCTGGGGCGACCCGCCAGGAGCGCGCGCCGGTGGTACCGGCAGTACCTGGATGCAGTGATCCAGAGAGATGTAAGTGCAGTCGCCCAGGTACGAAAAGAGGATGACCTGCGTCGCCTGGTTGAGTACCTGGCCCACCAGACAGCCAACCTGCTTAACGTGAACGCGGCTTCCAATGACCTGGGCCTGGACCGCACAACCATCAACCGGTACATCACGATACTCGAAAGACTGTTCCTGGTCAGGCAACTGCCGGCCTGGCACCGCAACGGCATGAAGCGCCTGGTCAGCCTGCCCAAGGTTCACATGGTCGACTCCGGCCTGGCCGCCAACCTGCTCCGGCTGACTCCCTCGGACTGGTCGTTACACGGCACCGAATTTGGCGGGCTCCTGGAAAGCTTCGTCGTCCAGCAACTGATCTGCCAGTCCGGATGGGTGGACAGTGAGCTGAAATTTTCCCACTACCGCGACAAGGACCAGAAGGAGGTGGACCTGGTCATCGAACAGGGACGCCGCGTATGGGGCGTAGAGGTGAAACGGTCAGCCAGCATCAAGCGGACCGACGCCAAAGGCCTGGCCCGGCTGGCCACCCAGGCCGGCAAAAATTTCCAGGGCGGCGCACTGCTGTACTCGGGTACAAACACCCTCCCGCTCGAGCCACCCAACTGCTTCGCAGTGCCCATCGACAGGCTCTGGCATGAATAGCCTCAACTACCAAACCCTCAAAGCCCGCCACCGCGCCGAGCGCGACGGCTACTCCCCCGCCCTGGCCCTGCGCACCCACCGCGCCCTGAGCTGGCTGCAACGCGCCGAGCAGGAAACCGAAGACCAGGACGCCAGGTTCATCTTCGCGTGGATCGCCCTGAACGCCGCCTACGCCCGCGACCAGGTCGCCGGCCGCGTCTCCTGGACCGAACGCCGCCGCTTCCGCGAATTCATCCGCCGCCTGCTCGCCACCGACAGCGCCGGTGCCGGCCAGAACCTGCTCTACAACCTGGTCTGGGACCAGTTCCCCAACTCCATCCGCGGCTTCCTGGACAACCAATATGTCTTCCAGCCCTACTGGGAACACCAAAAAGGCAATCTTGACGAGGCCGCCTGGAAACAAAGCTTCAGCCACTCCAAAACCCGCGCCTACCGCGCCCTCGGCCAACAACGCACCGGCCAGGTCCTGGGCGAACTCTTCGACCGCCTCTACACCCTGCGCAACCAACTCATCCACGGCGGCGCCACCTGGAACGGCCAAATCAACCGCAAACAGGTCACCGCCGGCGCCGACATCCTCGGCAAATTGGTGCCCGTGGTCATCCACCTGATGATGGCGCGACCGGGCGTGGAGTGGGAGATGGGGTGTTATCCGGTGGTGGGGTAGTTGAACCAAGTTGAAGGACCACCTGATTGACATCAAAATGCCTGATATGCACGAGTTTTGGGCAAATCAGACCTGTTCCGCATGTTGCGGCACCAACTTGTTGATTTACGGAGGGTGACGCAATGGATTTGAAGGCTTCTGTTGAAGGTCAAACTCACGATATAAAGTCCATCCGCCTGGTTTCAGGAAAGAGTGCCGATTGGAAAGAACTGGCGTGTACATGTGTTTGCTTTGCAAACAGCCGAGGTGGGCAGATTCTTCTGGGAATCGAAGATGGCGAATCCTCACCACCTGAAGGGCAGCGCATATCGGACGCCTTGCTTGAGAGAATCAGTAAACGCGTTGGCGAATTGACGATCCACGTCAATGCATTCCCTGAAAAGGTTTGCTGTGAGAACGGTGCGGAGTACGTGCGATTGAACATCAGCCGCTCTCAAAACGTCGCATCTACAACTGATGGGCGGTTTTTTATCCGGGTCTCAGATCA
This sequence comes from Marinihelvus fidelis, assembly GCF_008725655.1. NCBI lineage: Bacteria > Pseudomonadati > Pseudomonadota > Gammaproteobacteria > Chromatiales > Wenzhouxiangellaceae > Marinihelvus > Marinihelvus fidelis. The sequence continues at coordinate 347,034 of NZ_VYXP01000005.1, forward strand.
GTGTATGCCCATTACTGGTGACAACGTGCTTCGGCTGGCTGAAGAGAGACCAGGATGGGCTTGGGAGCTCGTTGACAGTCAGCTTGGTAAAAAACACATTGATCCGCTCGTGCTGAAACGGTTGGTTACCAGCTTCAGGCATTCTGAACGGGTCAGGCCTTCGGTGAAAGAGAAGTCAGACGCTGAGTTGCTCGAGCACTACAGCCTTGTCATTGGGCGAAACCTGACCAATCTCGGTGCGCTACTCGTTGGTTCGACGAATACGCGCAGGAGCCTGGGCGTGGCTCCTATAGTTCAGGCGCTGAAGTTTGACGATGCCGGAAACAAGGTGAATAAGTGGGCGTGGGATGATCACACCCAGTCTCCAATCGAGCTCGTCGAAGCGATCTGGGGGGCGATTCCGGATTTCAAGGAAAGCTATGAAGTATCGGAAGGACTCTACCGAAAGTCGGTTCCGGCCTATGATGAGAAAGTTGTTCGGGAATTGCTCATCAACGCATTGGTTCACCGGCCTTATACCCAGAAAGGTGATATCTATATCAACCTCAGGCCTGGTTCCCTGGAGATCGTAAACCCCGGAACTTTGCCTCTTGGTGTGACGACCAGGAATATTCTGAATGCGAGCAGGCGGCGCAATGAAGAACTTGCCAGAGTGTTCCATGACCTTGAGCTGATGGAGCGCGAGGGCAGTGGCTACGATCTCGTATACGACCTGTTGCTGTCGCGCGGGCGGCCTATCCCGGAGTTGAAAGTTGGACAGGACAGGGTCTCGGTTACGATACGCAGGCTGGTGCCAAACCCGGGAGTCATGCGTTTGATGCAAGACGCCGATGCCCGCCATCAACTCACCCAGCGTGAACGCATTACCTTAGGAGTGCTCGCACAGTCTGATGGCCTGATAGCGGGAGAACTGGTTGAGAGGCTTGAAACCGACCAGGGCTCTCTATCAAGTTGGTTAGGGCGGCTACTTGAGCTTGAACTGGTGGAAACCAGGGGACGGACCAAGGGGACACGCTACCTTGTGTCGCCGGAATTGTTGCGAGACTCAGGAATGACAGGCGCCACATCGCTCAAGCACATTGAGCCTCATCGCCTTGCAGCACTCGTAAGGGAAGATGTCGGTCGATACCCTGATTCCCGTATCGGTGAAATCCATGAAAGGATAGGTTCGGAGATTCCTCGGAGCCAACTAAGAAAATGCCTGAAGAACCTGGTTGATGCCGGTGACCTCGTAATGATTGGCGAGCGAGCAGGTTCGCGATACAGGGCTGGTGACACCTGAAGCCTGGTGCGACAGAAATGATTGATAGCACCTGGTTCCGGCTGGTTAAAAAACCAAGATATTTAGAAAATTCAGAACAAAAGCCAGCATGAGGGTTTACAACGCTTTGTAATACATGGTTTTTTAGAAATCTCTCTTTGCGGAAAAAATCCAAAGCAGTTCTAATTTGGAACAGAAACCATGACCATTTGGGAGTTGATACCCCCGGCCAACAGACAAGCGAGTTCAGCCGGCCAAAACAAATAGTCCTTTTAATAGTCCCTAAACGCCCATTAATAGTCCTTTATGTCTCAATCAACGCCAGGCTGCCGCGAGACCCAGTCATAAACAGGTCGTAACACACGCATCGCTGGCTCAAGTTCCGACTTTGCATCTTCGAGCGGTTCAAGCCTCATCCATAGGGTCAGGTGTGGGGAAACCACTATGTGTTTGGAATAAACTCACTAAATTCGTTAATAAGTAAAACAACGCCATAGTCCTCTGCTGGATCGAAGGTCTTCTTTAATGAATCGCGAACAACTCCTGGAAACCGTCGCCGGGCTAAACACCTTCCGCTCCGGCGAACGCCGCGCGCCGCACAAGCCGCTTCTCGTGCTCAGCGCCCTGGCCGAGTTGCAACAAGGGCGCGACCGCCTGCCCTTCAATGATGCCCGCAGCATGCTTCTCCCACTGTTGAACGCCTGGGCACCGCCGGTAGCAACCCGGCACCAACCCGAACTGCCCTACTGGCACCTCCGAGGCGATGGCATATGGGAAGTTGAAGGTGATGAATATCTTCCCAGGCAGGCTGGCGGATTCCCAAAGATGGGAGCATTAGCAGAAACCCAGGCAGGCTTCACACCAGAAGTGCTCGGCCTGTTAAAACACGACCCCACCCTGGCCGGAGAAATTGCCGACACCGTGCTGAATCGATACTTCCCGGAATCCGCCCGGGAGGAAATCATCGCCGCCGTGGGTCTCGACGAAGCAGCGTTGTTCAATGCCGTTGCCGACACCGAACCCATGGCCGCCCGCCGCCAGGCGCGCAACCCCAGGTTCCGACAGGACGTCCTGCGCGCCTATGAGCATCGCTGCGCCGCAACTGGCTTCCGGGCCGCCCTTGCCGGAACATATTTCGGCTGCGAAGCGGCGCATGTACAGTGGCACGCCTACGAAGGCCCGGACATGGTCAGCAACGGCTTGTGCCTGGAACCCACCCTGCACAAACTCTTCGACGCCGGCGCCTGGTCACTGACAGACAACCACGAAATTTTGGTCTCCAGGGAGTTCACAGGCTCTGATACTGCCGTCGCACGGCTGCGAGATCTTCATGGCAAACCCCTGCGCCAACCTATCCCCGGTGAACCCAAAGTGAGCGTCGACTATATTCGTTGGCACCGCGAACCCGAGTTGGGTGGTGTGTTTCGGGGGCCTTCACTGGCAGGCTGGCACCGTTGAAATTCGAAACCTGCTACCGTCTACCGCATGATAAAAAAAATCGAAGTCGTCGCCGCAATCATCGCGCACAACAAGAAAATTCTCTGTACCCAACGGGGCCCTGCAAAGTTCGAGTACATTTCCGGTAAGTACGAGTTTCCCGGCGGTAAGGTGGAGTCCGGGGAGACCAACGAAGGCGCTTTGGTACGGGAGATCTCAGAGGAACTGGGATTGAATGTGGCGGTGGAAGGGCACTACCTAACGGTGTCGCATGCCTATCCGGATTTTGCCATTGTCATGCATAGTTATGTCTGTACCACTGAAAGTGTTGAGGGGATGGCGTTGACGGAGCATGTCGATCATCGGTGGTTGAGTCCGGCAGAGCTTTCGGTGCTTGATTGGGCCGCGGCGGACGTGCCTATTGTTGAGAAGCTGCAGAACGAGCCGAATGAGTTTTTCTGAAAACGATTTTCTTCAGAATCTCGCGAACGGTTTTGTTGATCGCCGGCGCGACTCTAGCCGGGAGTTCTTACCGCGGCTGCTGACGAACAATCGTGAAGAATCGCGCAAAGTGCTCACCAGTTTGGAGCGCCAGCTGGTTCGGTGTAAGAGCTTCCAGTTTTCGGTGGCGTTTATTACGACGAGTGGTGTTGCTTCGCTAATTAATGCGCTCGACACGCTTAGGGTGCTTGGCGTTCGGGGCAAAATTCTTGCCTCGCAGTATCAGAACTTTACGCAGCCGGAGGCACTTCGCCGGCTACTCCATCTGCCCAACATTGACCTTCGTATCTCGGTAGAGCATAACTTTCACGCGAAGGGCTATCTTTTTGAACGTGCGAACCAGTGTTGGTCGCTCATCGTTGGCAGTAGCAATCTAACAGCCAATGCGCTTTCGAAAAATGCGGAATGGAATCTGCATGTATCGGCGCTTGAAGACAGTGCGTTACTGGAACAGACGCGGCGGGAATTCGACTACGAGTTCCAACGCGGCATCCCCGTCGATCACGCATTTATCGAAGGGTACGAGTCGGTTTACTTCAAGGCGCAAGCGAAGCGAGCTCTTGTCCAACCGTTTGATCCGGTGTTGTCGTCCTACCCTGGGGATATCCAGGACGGCGAAGCAAAAGAACTGCGTCGGGTTATTCAGCCGAACCAGATGCAGAAAGCCGCCTTGGCCAACTTGGACGAGATTCGCCAGCAGGACCTGACAAGGGCCCTGCTCGTTTCTGCGACAGGAACCGGTAAGACGTTCTTGTCGGCATTTGATGCCGAGGCGTTTGGCGCCAAAAAGCTCTTGTTTGTGGTCCACCGCCGTAATATCGCCGAGGCGGCCATGGCGTCGTACCAAGAAGTCCATGGACAGTCGCGCACCATGGGTTTGTATTCGGGCGAGGTCAGGGATTTTGATCGTGACTTTGTTTTTTGCACCGTTCAGACGTTGTCGAAGCCGGAAAACCTAAGAAAGTTTTTTCCGACTCATTTTGACTACATCGTGATCGATGAGACTCACCGTGCTGGCGCCACAAGCTATCAGGCGGTCATTGACTATTTTCGGCCGCGGTTTTTGCTAGGAATGACGGCAACCCCAGAGCGCACAGATGGTTACGATGTCTTCAGCCTGTTTGACCACACCATTGCTTATGAGATTCGGCTTCACCAGGCGCTCGAAGAGGAAATGCTCTGCCCTTTCCACTACTACGGGGTTACGGATCTGGCCATCAACGACCAACTGGTTGATGAGAGCACGGACTTCAACTTATTGACCTCGGAAGAGCGCGTTTCGCGGATTTTGGAGAAAACCGCTTTTTACGGCACTGACTCAGGCGAGGTACGAGGTTTAGTGTTCTGCTCGCGTACCGATGAGTGCAAGGCGCTCGCCGCGCAGTTCCGGGCGCGAGGCGTTCGAGCCATTGCGCTCACCGGCGAAGATTCTGAGTCGGCGCGGGTTGAGGCGATCCACCGCCTTGAGTCTGAGGACCCAGCCGACAAACTGGACTACATTTTCACAGTCGACATTTTCAACGAGGGTGTCGACATTCCGCGGGTGAACCAGGTCGTTATGCTGCGGCCAACCCAGTCAGCGATTGTGTTTGTGCAGCAAATGGGGCGTGGCCTTCGAAAGACCGGTGGTAAAGAGTACTTAACGATCATCGATTTTATCGGGAACTACACGAATAACTTTCTGGTACCGATCGCGCTCTACGGCGATCACTCATACAACAAGGACCGCCTTCGCAAGTTGCTAAATGATGGCAGTAGAACGCTCCCGGGCACATCTACGATCAATTTCGACCTGATCTCGAAAAAGAGAATCTACAGCGCGATTGATACAGCGAACATGCAGCGGCTCAAGGACTTGCGAAAAGACTATGAGTTGTTGAAGTTCCAACTAGGCCGAGCGCCAATGATGATGGACTTTATCGAGCACGGATCGCGAGACCCATATCTCTATGTCGATGCTAAAAAGTCGTTTTTTCATTTCGCTGAAACTCAAGAAGACACACTGAAGGGCGCTTTGACGCCGAAGCAAAAGCTAGTCCAGGAGAAGTTCTCGAAAGAGATCAACAACGGCGTTCGAGCGGAAGAGTCGATGTTGTTGTTGGCCGTAATTAATAATGGTGTTGTCGATCTAACTGAGTTCAAGCGCACATTCACGAGAAAGTATGGCGACCTGACGGATGCGGCCATTGACGCTGCAATCAACGGCCTGAACTTGAGGTTCGTAAGGGCAAAAAAAGACGGGAAAATGTTGCCCGTGGGCGAGATCTTGGGATTTCAGGCGGTAGAACGATGGGGTTCGTCCGTTCGCCCTCATCCTGATCTGTTGGCGTGTCTGGCACAACCAGTATTTAAAAAATATCTTATCGACAACATTGAGTACTCGATGGCGATTTTCGATGCGGCGTTCGCTGCTTCCAAAATGCGTGATGGTTTTCAGCTCTATAAGAAGTACAGCCGCAAAGATGTCTTTCGTATCCTCAATTGGGAAACCAATCCCGTCGCCCAGAACGTTGGCGGCTACATTGTCAGCGAGGACGGAACGAACTGTCCCATTTTCGTGACGTATCACAAGAGTGAGGGCATATCGGAGTCCACAAACTATGAAGATTACTTCATCAACAATTTGACCTTCGCCTGGATGTCGAAGTCGAACCGACGTTTAGACAGCAACGACGTACTTGCTATTCGCAATGCCCGTGACACTGGTATGCGAATGCCGCTGTTTATCAAAAAGTCCGACGATGAAGGCGCTGATTTCTATTTCGTGGGCGACCTCGAAGCTTTAGACGATAGCTTTGAGCAAGCCACAATTAGCAACGATAAAGGCAAACTGCTACCAGTCGTTAAGGTTCAGTTCCGCCTGTCAGACCCGGTTGAAGATTCGTTGTACGACTATTTCACCCATGACGAAGCTCACTGAGCCGGGTAGCTGGACCTATTTGAAGTAACAAAGCTTTTCGTAATAGAGCGTGCTCGCCAGGTCCGGGCACTGCAGCCCACTGGCCTCACTAACCCACTCGCAGTACTCGTCGAGCCAGGCGCTTTCACTGGCATCGTCAGCCGCACTGAGCATGCGTTCGACTTCCAGAGCCCTTCCAATCGGGAATTTGCACTCCCTCGTGGTGCCGCGTGGCGGGCTCTTGCCGGTCAGGCGGATGTCGGGGTTGTACTTGCGCGGTGTGTTGGTGCGGCGGTTTTCAGCCTGGGCCTGCTCGGCCCTGCGCTTTTGCTCCAGCCAGCTATTGCGGGGCATCTGTTCGATCACCGAGAGGGTGTTTCCGCTGGTGTAGGGCTTGCAGTTGGGGTCGTCGGTGACAGTGAAAACGGGTTCGCCGTGGTCGCCGGTGCATTTGCGGAGTGTCTTCCGGGCGGGTGATGGCGAAGGTGCGGCGATCGGCGGCGGCTGGTGGGATGGCGTTGGTGGGGCGGTGGTGGCTTTGGAATGGTTCGGTTCGGGTTCGGGGGCTTGTGGCCGGGTGTCCAGCCAGAATGCGTAGCCCAGCGTGGCCAGTGTGGTGATGACTGCGGCGTAAAAGAGGAGTGTCTTTGTCGCTTGCATTCGCTGCTTGATGGCTTCTGGCCTGGCGTTTAGTTGTTGCGGGTAAGACTAGCATGCCGGGTGGGGGCTGCAGGCCACCCGCTCTGCGCAAACAAGCTAAACTGGGATTAAACGTTTAGCGTGTCTCGTTGCCTGGGCGGCGGGGTGTGGGGATCGGGTGCGTATGGGCAAGGTGGAGGCGTATAGGGGTGACGAGCCTTATGTGTTCGTCTGCTATTCGCATGCCGATTCCGGGGTGGTTTATGACGACCTGTTGATGCTGGGTGGGCGTGGGGTGCGGGCCTGGTATGACGAGGGGATTTCGGCGGGGGCGCGTTGGCGGGCGGAGATTGCCGGGGCGTTGGAGCGGTCTGCGCGGGTTGTGTTTTATGTGTCGCCGGCGTCGCTGGCTTCGCCGCATTGTCAGCGCGAGGTGGATTTTGCGCTGGATCGGGGGTTGGACATTCTGCCTGTCTACCTGGAGCCCTGTGAGTTGCCTTCTGAGTTGGCGCTGTCGCTGGGGAGCGTGCAGGCGCTGTTTCGTTACGACGATGAACGCTATGCCGATCGCCTGGTCGAGGCTTGCCTGGCGGCGCCGGGTGTGGCTCGGCGGGTGGGTGGGCATCGGCCGCCGGCTCGGCGGCGGGGGTTGGGGTGGCCGGTCTGGGTGGGTGGCGCGGTTGCGCTGGTCGCCGTGCTGTTTGCGCTTTGGGGGCCGTTGATGGGGGCGCGGACCGGCGTGTCGGCGCCTGGTGGTGAGGCGGCGCGGCCGGGTGTGGGTGATGCGCAGGCGACGTATTTGCAGGCGCAGGCGTTGCTGATGCGCTGGGACAAGGGCGATAACCTGGCGCAGGCGGTGAGCCTCTATCGGCAGGCGATTGCGGTTGATCCGGATTTTGCGTTGGCGCATGCGCGGCTGTCCGAGGCGTTGCGGATGCGCTATGTGCTCACGGGTGACCGGTCGTACCTGGACAGCGCGGCTGACAGCGTGGCGCGTGCGCTGGCGCTGGATGATGGCCTGGCGGCGGTACAGGTTGCCCAGGGGCGGTTGCACCTGGTGGAGGGCAACCTGGACCTGGCGACGGTGGCGGTGGAGCGGGCGCTGGCCGCTGACCCGAACGATGCTGATGCCAACCAGGCGATGGCCAAGTTGCTGGAGCGCCAGGGCAAGCTTGATGAGGCCGAGGCGGCGTTTCAGCGGGCCGTGGCGCTGGCGCCGGACAATCTTGTGCTGCGCGATTCGCTGGCCAACTTTCTCTATCGACAGGACCGCTACCAGGACGCTGCCGACCAGTGGGGCATGGTGATTGACGCGGCGCCGGACCATTTTGGCGCGCGGGTGAACCTGGGGGCGGCCTTCAGTGGGCTGGGGCGCAATGCCCAGGCCATTGAGCAGTACGAACAGGCCATCGCCATCCGGCCTTCCTACATGGGTTACAGCAACCTGGGTACGGCCTATTGGCGCGAGGAACGGTTTGAGGACGCGGTGGCGGCGTTCGAGGAAGCGCTGGCCATCGATGCCGATGACTGGCTGGCCTGGGGCAACCTGGCCTTCGTCTACACCGACATGGGTGGGCGCGAGATCCAGGCCGACGAGACATTTACTCACGCCATTCGCCTGGCCGAGGCCGGGCGTGAACAGAACCCACGCGATCCCTGGGTCCACAGCGACCTGGCGCTCTACTACGCACGGCAGGGCGACGGCGAGCTGGCGCTACGGCGGCTCGATACCGCGCTGGCGCTTTCCCCGGACTCATCCGAGGTGCTGATGGCCGCCGGCGAGGTCCACGAACTGCTGGGCGACCGCGAAACCGCTATCGACTACATCAACCAGGCCATAGCGGCGGGTGCGGATAGCCGCCAGCTGACCGTTAACCGGGTGCTGAAGCCGCTGATGAGTGACCCGCGCCTGGCCGCCGCCGATTGAAGTATGGGCATCGCGGGCGAGCCGCGGTGCGTTTGTGACACAAGGGAGGAAGAAGAAGATGCCGAACAATATCCATGATGTACTGGTGCTGGGTCCTTGCGCGGATGGGGGCGAAGGTTGTGTTCCGAGCGAGGACCCCTGGCGGCCGCCGCAGCAGACCGAGGTGGTCATCGTTAACCTGTCCGGCCACGAGCAGTCGCTGACAAACATCAGCAATGCCCTGCTCACGCCGGTTCAGCACAACCAGATCACCATTCCCGCCGGCAAGGCCTGGGTTGGTCGGGTGGGCCGCCGTGTCGACCGTGGCACCTACACGTACAACGCGTGTACAGATGACGCTGGCCCGCGCAACGGTACGATTGATCCCGCCTGACCGCGCAGGGTGACGCGGCCAGGCGGATCTGCCCGCGATTAGCTGTCTTGTGAGTCCGCCCAGTCGGCGTCTTTCCTGGCTCTACGGAAATCCGGCTTCGAACGCATCGACTTGCGGGCCAGCGCCATGGCTTCGCGTTTGGACATGCCGTCCCAGTTGCGTTGGACGCGGCTGGCCATGCGGTCGCGGCGGCTGAGCATGGAGACGGAGCTGTCGAGGTCCTGGACCAGGGCGTCGAAGGCTACTTCGTTGACGCTGAAGGAGGCGCCGGCCTGGCGGAAGTCACCGCGCTCGTTGTGGAGCATGGCCTCGTAGCCCTGGCGGGCGAGCCAGAGTTCGGCGATGGTTTCGGCGACGGCTTTGTCGCGGGTGTCTTCGCTGAACGTGTTGGGCGGGACGATGGCCAGTTGTGTCCGGGCGGTTGCGGTATGGGCGGTGTCGGTATCCGGGTGCTGCCAGTTGCTTGAGATCGTGTAGTCCAGCGTCATCGGCTCCGGCAGATGGTCCGCTTCGAACTCCAGCAGCAGCGCCACGTGGCGGGTCTGGCCGGCGATCAGGGTGCCGATGTGGATAGGGCCGAAGCCGGCGCCGGCACGAGCGCCGTTGCCGTTGCCGGGTTGGCGGTAGTGGGTCAGCTGGCGGGCGTTTTCGGCGTGGGGGCCTTGCAGGTGCAGCATGAATTTGCGGGCGACCACCTGGGTCTGTTCGCCGATTTCGCCGGAGAGGACTTCGACGATTTCGTTGGGCTCGCTGGACTGGTGCAGTTCGCCCTGGCCGGCTTCTGCAATCGCGGTCAGTTGCAGGGGGGAGTAGTGGGCGCCGATGCCGACGCAGGTCGTGGTCACGTTGCGGTCGGCCAGGTCGCCGGCGAGTTCGGCCAGGCGTTCGGGGTTGCACTCGCCTTCGTTGGCGCAGCCGTCGGAGAGCAGGATAACGTGGCCTGACTTAAAGCCGTGTTCATCCATGGCGTTTGCTGCGCAGCGGGCGCCACGGAGCCAACCACCGGAAAGGTTGGTCATTCCGCTTGTCTCGATGCATTGAATCGCAGATACGGCGGACTTCCTGCCGGTGGTGTCCATGCGCGCGCAATCAACGACGACGGTGACATCGGAGCCGTAGACGACCACGGACAGGCGGTCACTGTCGCGCAGGCGGTTGGCCAGGCCAATCGCCGCTTCTTTCGCCGCCTCCAGCGGGCCGCCGCTCATCGAGCCGCTGCGGTCGATGACCAGGGCCAGGTTGACGGGTGGGCGTTCGGTGTTGCCTTCATCGGCGGGCAGTTCCGGGGCGATGATGTCGATCAGCAGGCCGCGGGTGGCGTCTTTGCCGGTGGGGGCCTGGGCGTGGTCCCAGCGGGCTTTGATTTGGATATCGGTCATGGTCATTTTCCTCCGACGACGGATTTCAGGAGTGCCCCGGCCAGTTCCACCTGTCGGCGTTGGTCGCGGGTGAGGGGGTTGCGCACGCGGATGACCAGGTCATGGCCGAACTGGAACTCGTTCCAGTGGTCCGCGGTGGGTGGTTCTGGTTTGCGGTGCGGGTCGGGGCCCATGATCCGGTCCAGGTAGTTCGACGCGGATTCGTCGACCTGTAACAGGTTCGGTTCAGTGTGGGCTTTCTGGGCCACGTTCATTGCGATCCGGCGCGGCGCGCTGCCGGGCTGGGTGATGGCCTTGGGCTTGATGCGGTAGGGCATCTCGGCCAGGCGGTGGATCTCCTCTTCATCCAGGTTGTCGAGCCAGTCGCTGAACTGCTCCAGCGACGGTTTGACCTCGCCGCGCTTGGGGTCGTAGTCCCTGGCCAGTACCTGTTTGGCCAGCTTCAGCCGGTCCACGGTCTGCTGGTCGTAGTACGACTTGCGCCCCGGCGTGCCGCTGGGCGCGTTCACCACCTTGGCCAGGTAGTAGCGCACGGTGCGCTCGGGCAGGCCGGTCACCTTGGCGATTTCCTGCAGGTCGTAGAGTTTCGGCATCGTTTCGGGCCTTGTCGGCGTTAACTGCGAGAAACTGTAATATAGTGTAGAAAACTGTAATTGCAAGGGGTGGTGGTGAATTAGTTGCCGGGTTGGGGGTGATTCTGGGGGTGGGGGTTCTCAAAAGGGGAGAATGCCGACGGGGGTTTGAGGCGATTCCCTACGGAGATTTGAGAATACTGCTGTATCGCGGTAGTATCGCTTTGCGTTAGCGTTTCTTGATGATTCGAAGTTTCCGTAATAGGTCATCAAGGTACGTGGCTGAAGGCCTCGCGACCCGGAAGCTTCCTGCAACTTTGCGAGACAAGGCACGGGAAGTACTGGATGAGCTTAACGCGGCCCGTCACCTGAATGATCTTCGGGCATTTCGTTCCTTCCGCCTGGAGAAGTTGAAAGGCAACCGTGCCGGGCAGTACAGCATTCTCATCAATCGTCAGTATCGTGTCTGCTTTGAATGGCGGAACGGCGATGCATTTGATGTAGAAATTGTCGACTACCATTGAAACCAGTGTGATCAGATGACCAGATTCCGAATTCCACATTCACATCCGGGAAAGCACCTGAAGCGGCTCATGGATGAATGGAGCCTGACCCAATATCGCCTGGCCAAAGACATCGACGTTCCTCAGACAAGGATCATGGAGATCATTCGGGGAAAACGTGCGATTACTGCGGATACAGCAATACGTCTGTCTCGGTATTTCAATATGACGGCGGAGTTTTGGCTGAACCTGCAGGCAAACTACGAGATCGACCAGGCCAGGACGAACGTCGGTCAGGAAGCCTACCAGGCGATCCAGATGATGCCGGCCATCAAAGCAAGGCTGGACAGTGATGAGCATGAAAGCTTGACTGAAGCCAGCGCACCTTAATGGCTTTATCCTGTCTGCCAAATTGTCTATAGCCACTTTGCCAGGTTCGCTATAGCAGCCACCTGCGCTTTACCCACCTCACCCCCCGGTGTACCGTCAATTCTCCATAACGTCTGGTTGGAGGATCGGAACATGGGTGCATTAATCGGTGCGATTATCGCCATCGCGATTGCCGCGGTGGTGTCTGGCGTGGTGATCTGGGTGGTCAGCAAGCTGAACCTGGGGCTGAAGGTCGATGGCTTTGGGGCGGCGATCATTGCCGGCCTGGTGATCGGCATTCTTTCCTGGCTGGTGGGCATGTTTGTGCCTGGGCTGACCGGGATTGTGGGCGCGATCATTAACCTGGTCATCGCGGCCGCGGTGATCTACCTGGCGGGCTCGATGTTGAAGGGGCTGACCGTGAATGGATTTGGCGGCGCGTTTATTGCCGCGGTGGCCATTGCGTTGATCCAGTTTCTGCTGGCGATCTTGCTGGTGGGTGCGATCAGCACGACATGAGCCTGGTCGGCTATAGCCACTTTGCCCAAATGGCTTTAGCCAAACTGCCAGATTGGCTATAGACGAATTGCCAGACTGGCTATAGACGGGAAAGCCCGGCCTTCGAGCCGGGCTTTTTTGTGCCTGGTTGTCGTCAAAACGCATCCCTAAGCGTCATAAGCAATCAAAAGATGTCATAAAAAGTCAATAATCCGTTGACAAACAGATATACCTAGTAACATAGTATACCAGTGAGGCTCAAAACAGTCCGTTACTCCCCATGGGCAAAGTGGACGACATTCACCAGTAGAGGCATAACGATGAAACCAAGTACTTCAGGACTTAAATTGTCAGCGCTCGGTCGCCTGGCGACAGCGATCATGCTGTGTGTTTCCACCGGCGCCCTGGCGCAGGACGAGGAAGACGCCGATGATGTCGAAGGCCTTTTGGAGGAGGTCGTCGTCACCGGTACCATGATCAAGAACGCTGCGGTCACCGCGGCATCACCGGTGCAGGTGGTGGGCGCGGACATGATCGAGGACCTGGGCACGGTCAACCTCCAGGACACGCTGGAGCGCCTGCCGGTCTACGGCATTGCGGGTTCCAGCCGCACGACCTCGAATACCGACATTACCGAGGTGGGTTCATCCACCGTCAACCTGCGTAACCTGGGTGCCGACCGCACGCTGGTGCTGGTGGACGGCAAGCGCGTGGTGGCCGGAACGCCCGGCTCCACCCAGGTCGACCTGGCGATGATTCCGCCGGACTTTATTGAGCGCGTCGACACCCTTACCGGTGGCGCCTCGGCCATTTACGGCTCCGACGCCGTGGTGGGTGTGGTCAACATGATCTACAAGCGCGACTTCGAAGGCCTGGTGTTCAACGGCCAGGCGGGCATCTCCGCCGAGGGCGATGACGAGCAGTACAAGGCCAGCGTCACCGGCGGCGTGAATTTTGCCGAAAACCGCGGCAACTTCATGTTCAATATCGGCTGGTCGGACCAGGGTCTGGTCAGTTCGCAGGACCGCACCCGTACTGACGATGATTACGCCAGCCTGGGCCACAACACCCGTGACCCGAGCACCGTGTTCGAGCAGACCATCAGCCGCTCCGGCGTGATTCCGGCCGGTATTGTCCAGGCCGGTGGTATCAATTACACCTTTGACGACGCCAGTAACGCGGTGGTCTGGGGTGGCTCGCAGGACGAGCGCTTCAACCGTAACGAGTACCGCGCTATCGCCTCGCCGGTTGATCGGCTGACCTTTGCCATTCGCGCGATCTACGACCTGGGCGACAACGCCAACATCTTTCTGGATGGCACCTACGGCAAGGTCGAGTCGCGGACCTACTTCGAGCCGTCGCCGTTCGTGGGCACCGACTCGGTGCTGGGTATCGGCGTACCGCTGAACCTTGAGAACTGGCTGCTGAACCCGGCTACGGGTGAAGTCCAGCTGGTGCGTAACCCGTTCATGCCTGACGTGGTCTACAACAGCGGCGTTGATTCCAACGGTGATGGCCTGCGTGACGCCGGCTTCAACTCGCGCTTGACGCAGTTCGGCCCCGGCACCCGCCTGGCGCCGGTGGATCGCGACACCTTCCGTACCGTCATGGGCGTGGAAGGCCTGGTCGGGGACAGCGACTGGGCCTACGAGACCTTTGTCTCCTATGGTCGCAGCACGCTGAATGGCCGCATGGACGGCCTGTTCCACGGTCCCAACCTGCGCAACGCGCTGACGGTGGGCCAGGACGTGTTTGACCTGGATGGCGATGGCGATACCACCGACGCGGTGTGTGTCGATGCTGCTGCCCGGTCCAACGGTTGTGTGCCGGCCAACATGTTTGGCGATAACAACATGACCGAAGCCATGCTCGCATACGTCAACGGCTCGCTGATCCAGAACTCCGAGCAGGAAATGAAAGTGATCGCAGGCAACCTGGCCGGCTCCGTGTTCGACCTGCCGGCGGGCCCGGTGCTGATCGCCACCGGTGTGGAGTACCGCGAGGAATCCAGTTCTCACGTGTTCGACCCGCTGTCGAACTCCGCGCAGAACGGCTACACGCAGCAGACCAACACCGAGGGTGAGCTGGACGTTTCGGAGGTGTTCCTGGAAGTAAACGTGCCGATCCTGGACAGCCTGACCATGCGCGCGGCCGGTCGTTACTCCGATTACTCGACGGTCGGCGGTGTGACGGCATTCGACGCCGGCATCGAGTGGTCACCGACGGACGACCTGCGCTTCCGCGCGGCTTACGCGCAGGCGGTGCGTGCGCCAAACATCGGTGAGCTGTTCGCCGCACCTAACGCGGGGATCTCGTCTATCAATGACCCCTGTGAGGGTGTGAACATTGCGGACACCGGCGAGCTGGCGACCAACTGTAAGAACGACCCGGGTGTGCTGGCCAACATGAACGCCAACGGCGGCGTGTTCACGCTGAATCAGTCAGACATCCAGGGCGTGGGCACGCTGTCGGCCAATAACCCGAATATCGCCGAGGAAACCGGCGAGACGATGACATTCGGGGCGGTGTGGACGCCGGGCTTCCTGAACGGCCTGGCGCTGACCGTCGACTACTGGGATATCGAGATCGAGGACGCCATTTCGCGTGTGTCCACGGCGACGGTGTTGAACAAGTGCTACGAAGAAAGCCTGTCAGAGTTCTGTGACTTCGTCACCCGCCGTACCGTCGAGGCCACGCCGTACAGCGCCGGCTCCGTCGAGCAGGTGGTTCGCGGCCTGGTCAACAGCGGTGGCAGCTGGGCCGAGGGTATCGACCTGACCGCCAGCTACGCGCATGACCTGTTCGGCGGCTTCGCCAACTACAGCCTGAGCTACACCCACCTGCTGGAGAAGGGCATCATCCCGCTCACCGGCGATGCGGAGAACGAGTCCGTGGGCGAGATCGGCGATCCGGAAAACCGCTGGTTCGCCAGCATTGGTTGGGAGCTGGACAACTTCAGCGCCAGCCTGATGGGCGAGTTTATCGGCGAGTCCTACCTGGATGACGAGTACTGGATGGGCCGATTCGGCGCCGATGCCGGCAAGGAGAACTTCAAGGTCGACTCGGTGCTGTACATCGATATGCAGCTGAAGTACCTGTTTGGCGAGCACTACGAAGTTTACGTGGGCGCCAACAACCTGTTTGATGAAGATCCGGCGCCGCTGTACGGCGGTGTGGCCGGCGGCAGCGCGGACTACGGCACCAACCCGGGTGTCTACGACGCCATCGGGCAGCGCTTCTACGCGGGCGTGACCGCAAGGTTCTAAGTCGGGTGATGCCGTTAGAGCCAACGGCGTCTGGGAGCGGTCGCGTTTGTGGCCGCTCCTGTTTTGTTTCTGGAATAAGGATGTTGCATGACTGATCAACGCGTCCGGGCGACGTACCGGATCGAGACGGCCTTTGCGCTGGCCGACGCCGCGGCGTCGATGGCGGGGGAGCAGTCGACCGGGACTTTCGTCCGCGTACCCGGCGAGACCGACGAGATGCGCGAGGCGCACGCCGCGCGGGTCGAATCGCTGACCGACCTGGGGCCGGTGGAACGGCCTTCCCTGCCCGGCTCCGGCCTGCCGGCCGGCGGCGGCGAGCGCCGCGCGGCCCAGGTCACGTTGTCGTGGCCGGTATCCAATTTCGGGCCATCGTTGCCCAACCTGCTGGCCACCGTGGCCGGCAACCTGTCCGAGCTGAAGGCCTTTTCCGGCCTGAAGCTGGTCGACCTGCAACTGCCGCCGGTGTTCCTGGAGCGCTACCAGGGCCCGCAGTTCGGCGTTGATGGCACGCGTCGTCTGGCCGGTGTCTATGACCGGCCGATGATCGGTACCATCATCAAGCCCAGCGTCGGCATGTCGCCGGCAGTGACGGCCGAGCTGGTCGAGCGCCTGCTGTCTTCCGGTGTCGACTTTATCAAGGACGATGAGCTGCAGGCCGATGGGCCGCACTGCCCGTTCAATGAGCGCGTGTCCGCGGTTATGCGGGTCATTCGTGAGCATGCCGACAAGACCGGGAAAAAGGTCATGTACGCCGCCAACATCACCGGCGACATCGACGAGATGCTGGCCCGCCACCAGCACGTGCTGGACGAGGGTGGCACCTGCATCATGGTGAGCATGAACTCGGTGGGACTGCCGGCGATGAAGGCGCTGCGGGCCGAATCGCAGCTGCCCATCCACGGCCACCGCAACGGCTGGGGCATGCTGGGCCGTTCGCCGGCGCTGGGCATGAGCTTTATCGCCTACCAGAAGCTGTGGCGCCTGGCGGGCATCGACCATACCCATGTGAACGGCATCGACAACAAATTTTGCGAGGACAATGACAGCGTTGTTGCGTCCGCGCGTGAGTGCCTGGCGCCGATGTTCGAGCCGCCGCACCCCGGCTGCGAGATCATGCCGGTGTTTTCCTCCGGCCAGTCGGCCCGGCAGGTGGCGGCCACCTACCAGGCGCTGGGCAGTACCGACCTGATCTACGCGGCCGGCGGCGGCATCGTTGCCCACCCGGGCGGGCCCGCGGCCGGTGTGACGGCGCTGCAGCAGGCCTGGGCGGCGGCGGTGGACAGCGTGCCCGTGGAAGAGGCCGCGCGTGAACACCCCGAGCTGGCGGCCGCGCTGGGGGCCTTCAAAAAGTGACGCTGCGCTACGCTTTCTACGGCGATGACTTTACCGGTTCGACCGATGTGCTCGAGCAGCTGGCCGAGGGCGGCGTGAGCGCGGTGCTGTTCCTGCGCACGCCGGACGCGGCGCTGCTGGACCGCTTCCCCGATGTCCAGGCCGTCGGCATTGCCGGCGACAGCCGCAGCCGCGGCCCGGAATGGATGGACGAGCACCTGGCCGACGCCTTCCGCGCCCTGCCCGCCGCCGACATCATCCACTACAAGATTTGCTCCACTTTCGACAGCGCTCCGCATACCGGCTCCATCGGTCGCGCCATCGAGATTGGCATTCGCCAGTTCGGCCAGCCGGTCGCGCTGCTGGTGGGCGCGCCGTACATGGGCCGCTACGTGGTCTACGGCAACCTGTTCGCGCGCGCCGGCGAGCAGGTCTATCGCATTGACCAGCACCCGACGATGAGCCGGCACCCGGTCACCCCGATGGACGAGGCCGACCTGCGCCTGCACCTGGCCGCGCAGACCGACGCGCGCGTGGCGCTGGTGCCGCTGGACCGCATCCGCGCGGGCCAGGCCGGCGAGGTGTTTGACCGGGCCGTGGAAGACGCCGATATCGTCCTGTTCGACAGCGTCGACCAGTCCGACCTGGAGCAGGCCGGCCAGGTGCTGCTGTCGCGCAATGTACATTTCATGGCTGGCAGCTCAGGGCTGACCCGGGCGCTGGTGCTGGCCTGGCCGGATACCGAGCCGGGTGCCGGCGTGGCCGGCGCTTCAGACGTGGGCGAGGTAGAACAGTTGCTGGTGGTCAGCGGCAGCTGCTCGCCGGTGACCGCACAACAGATCAACCGAGCCGCCGAGCGGGGTTTTGCCGTCCACGAGGTGGACGTGCCGGCCCTGCTGGCCGATGCCGGCGCCGAGGCCGCGCGGCTGCGGGCCGCGGCTCAGGCCGCGCTCGAAGCCGGGCAGTCCTGCGTCATCTGTTCCGCCCGGGGGCCGCTGGATAACGGCCATGTGCCCATCGGCGATAAACTGG
This sequence comes from Marinihelvus fidelis, assembly GCF_008725655.1. Lineage (NCBI taxonomy): Bacteria > Pseudomonadati > Pseudomonadota > Gammaproteobacteria > Chromatiales > Wenzhouxiangellaceae > Marinihelvus > Marinihelvus fidelis. The sequence goes on from NZ_VYXP01000005.1 coordinate 365,022, forward strand.
GCAGCGTGCTGGGTTCAGTCGCCCATGACCTGATCCAGGCGACCGGGCTGCGGCGCGTGATGTTCGCCGGCGGCGACACCTCCAGTTATGGTGTCTGCCAGCTGGGCGCCGAGGCGCTCACCTGGGCGGCGCCCATGGAACGCGGCGCGCCGATGGTGCGCGCCCACGCGGACGACCCGGCCATTGACGGCCTGGAGATGGTGCTGAAAGGCGGCCAGGTGGGCGGTGAAGACTTTTTCGAAGTGGTCCGGCGCGGCCACGCCTGAACAATCAAGGAATTCCGTATATGTCGACGCTTGCCCTGGTTCACACCTCCCCGGTGCTGGCCCCGCTGTTCAATGAACTCGCCGCCCGCTTCGTGCCGGACGCGCGGGTGCTGCATTTCGTGGACGAGAGCCTGATCAAGAACACCATCGCCAGTGGCCGACTGGAAAAGGCCACGATGCGCCGGGTGATCAACCTGGTGGGCTCCACGTTTGATGCCGGTGCCGACGTGGCGCTGGTGACCTGCTCGTCGATCGGCCCGGCCGTGGACATGGCGGCGGCACTCTACGACCTGCCCGTCCTGCGCGTGGACCGGCCGATGGCGGAGGCTGCCGTGGCCGCCGGTGCGCGCATCGGCGTGGCGGCCACGCTGCCGACCACGCTCAAGCCCACCGTCGACCTGGTGAAGACGGTGGCGGCCGAAGCGGGCCGTGATATCGAGGTGGTCGAGCAGTTGTGTGAAGGCGCCTTCGAGGCGGTGATGGCCGGAGACGGCGCCACCCATGACCGCATTGTCGGCCAGGGCCTGACGGAAGGGCTGGCGGGCGTGGACGCCATCGTGCTGGCCCAGGCCTCGATGGCGCGCGTGCTCGACACGCTGCCGGAAGGGGCCCTGCAGGTGCCCGCGTATTCCAGCCCGGAACTGGGCATGCGGCGGGCCGCCGACGTACTGGCCGGGCGGGGCTAGCCCAAGCGGATTTCCGCCCCGGGCTCTCCGGGGCGTACCCTCAACCAGCGAATCTGCTTACGGCCTGACGCCGTCCTTGCGCAGCACCAGCACCCAATCGGTATCGGTGCTGGGCGGTTCGAACCGGATCGACTGCGGCCAGGTTTCGCGTTCGCCATTGCCATTGGGCGTGATCTCCAGCGCGCCATGGCCGGTCACCGCCGGCACGGCCTGCCGCTCGCCGGTTTTCGTGTTGATCCAGGCGTTGTCGCTGTACTCGACCTCGGCCAGGAACAGCGAGAACGGCTCGCCCTTCATGGAGAACACCACCGTCTGGCGGCCCTCCTCGACCAGCGCGAAGACGCGGAACGGGTCGTGGTGGGTGAGCTGGCCGCTTTGTGGTGTCAGCCGGTACCACTCGACCTCGTCGGTCATCACGTCAACCAGGATGTCGATGGCGCGGGCCGACGGGTAGAACGCATGCTCCGGGTCGAACGGCAGGCCATCGGGGCCATGGGCCGCCAGCCGGCCGCCCGGGGAATGGCCGTTCCAGTTGAACGAGGCGCCGGCCATGGTGGTGGCCCAGGCCGCGCCGCGCAGGTCGTCCTGGGTGGCGCCGGTGCGTTGGTGCCAGTAGCGGCGCCACAGCGCGTTGCCCTCGGACATATACACCGGCTTGCCGACGTAGCTGAGCAGGCTGGACATGTAGTGCGTCCACGGCGTGCGCCAGTAGTTGTAGCGCTCCACGATCCTGTCGGTTGAGACGATCTCGTGGTTCTCGGTGGCCGCAAACGTGTAGGCGTCCTGGTCCCAGTGGTTCTCGCGCGGCATCTCGTCTTCATAGGTGCGCAGGTGGTTGAAGATGTCGTACTCGGCCAGCAGCTTCGCCAGGCCCAGTTCGTGGGTCTCGCGGTCGCCTTCCACTTCCCAGACGAAGTTCCAGCCGGCCAGGTTGGCGTACGGTGCCAGGCGGGCCACGGCGTACTTCACGTAGAAGACCTTTTCGTCCTCGTCCAGGTCTTCCCAGCGCGGGCCGTCGTTGCGGCTGCCGTCGAAGCCCAGGAACATGTGCACGCCCACGTCGCGGTCGTTGAGCCAGGCCATGCGCTGCTCCATCAGTCGCCACACGCCCAGGTTCATCGTCGTGGTGACCTCGCCGTTTTCGTACAGCGCCAGGTCCAGCGTGCTGGGCTCCGGGCCGTCGTCGTAGTACTGCGTGAAGCAGCACAGCGACATCAGCCAGTTCACCTGCAGGTGGTTATAGCCGGCGTCGACCAGTGGCTGGAAGACGTTCTCGGAGACCCAGTCGAAATCCTGGGCGATGCTGCCGTGGCCGGTTTCGTAGTAGGACTTCAGGTAGACCGGCTCGGTGCCGTTGTAGGCGAACCAGTACGGGTTGTCGGCGTAGGCCTGGATGATGCCCGGGCCGGCGTTGGCCTCGGTGGCGGTGAACTGGCCGCTGCCGCCTTGTGTGCCATCGCTCCAGCGCCAGGTGTATTCCCAGGTGCCGGGCTCGTCGGGCATGAAGCGCATTTTCCAGGTGTCGCCGCTGGTCATGTCGCCGCCGCCCTGGCCGTTGCCGTCGTAGAAGCCCCAGAACGACCAGGTCTTGCCGGACGGCGCGGTGTAGTCGACCAGCAGTTCGACATCGGTGAACCGGTTGTCGTAGTCGCCGTCGTTGACCACCGCGGTCTCGAAGACGCGGTAAAGGCCGACATCTTCGGCCATGGCGACGGCGCTGGCCGCCAGCAGCGTGATCGCCGCGGTGGCCCGGAGGAAGCCGGCGCGATTGAGCAGGGTGTACATCAGGATGCTCCTTGTGAATCTGTGGGTTGTAAAGGCAGCCAGACCGTCATCTCGCCCTGGTCACGGTTGTCCCAGGCAAAGTACGGCACCAGCGTGGCCGGGATGCTTTCGAACTCGGGCAGCGCGCGGCTGCGATACAGCGTGTCGGCCGTCCAGGCGGGTGCGCGAGAGACGTGCAGCTGTCCCCGCAGCACGCCCAGCCCGGTGCCGCCGATGTCGGTTTTCGCGAACGTGAATGGCGTGTCCGGGTCGATATAGGCATCGCTGATGGCCGTGCCCGCCGGCAGGTCCGCGGTCTCCAGGCAGTAGACGATGGGCCCGCGGGTGACCGCCACGTGGTTGCGGGTCTCTTCGACCATGGGGTGGCTTTCGTTCAGCGTGACGGCCATGGGCAGCGACAGCTCGATGCGGTCGCCGGCCTGCCAGTCGCGCTGCAGCTCGACAAAGCCGTTGTCCGCGGTCGCGTCGACGGCCTGGCCGTTGACCGACAGACACCAGCCATCGGCCCATGCCGGAATGCGCAGGGTGACCGGGAAGGCCGCGGTGCCGGCGCGCTCCTCGACCACGATGCTGATCTCGCCATCCCAGGGGTAGTCGGAACGCATGCGCAGGGTCGCGCCCGTGCCGTCTTCGCGCTCAAACGTGGTGCGGGCGTCGCCGTACATCAGGTAAGCGATGCCGTCGCCATGGGTGATGGCCAGGCGATCCTGCGTTTCGGCCAGGGTCCGCACCACGTTGGGCGGGCAGCAGAAGCAGGTCAGGTAGGCCTCGCGGTGGCGGCCCCATTTCAGGTCGTAGGGCAGGTCGTGTACGCAGCGCAGGGCGTTGGTGTAGAAATATTTCTCACCGGCCAGGTCGATGCCCGACAGGATGCTGTTGTAGATGGCGCGTTCCATGTAGTCGCCATACACGCCGTCACCGAACGCGCTGGCCATGCGGTAGTTCCACAGGTAGTTGCCGATGGACGCGCAGGTCTCGTTGTAGCCGGCGGTGTTGGGCAGCTCGTAGGCGCGGCCGAACGACTGGTGGGTGCGCTGGATCTTGTCGTGCTCCCAGCTGCCGTAAGGCGACACGCCGTCGTACAGCGGCGCGCAGCCGCCGGTGATGTAGATCTTCTTCGAGACCAGGTCGTTCCAGACGGCCTGGACGACCTCGGCGTACTTCGAATCGCCGGTGGCGCGGTACAGGTCGGTCACGCCGGCATACAGGTAGGTGGCGCGCACGCCGTGGCCCAGGATCTCGCGGTGCTCGCCCAGCGGAATGCGGTCCTGGTTGTCGTCGGTGCCGTCTTCCACGCGGTCGCGCAGCGCGATCAGCTTTTCCAGCAGCTCGATGTACTGCTCATCGCCGGTCACCTGGTACAACTCGGCCAGGCCCATGTAGTGCGACGGGCACACGGCCGTGCGTGGCACGGCGCCGCGGGTCTCGTCGAACAGGCTGGCCAGGAAAGCCGCCGCCTTGATGCCCACGTCAAGAAAATTCGTCTTGCCGGTGACCTGGTGATGCACGACGGCCGCGCTGATCAGGTGGCCCAGGTTGTACATCTCGAAATTGTTGGCTTCCTGCAGGTCTTCATAATCGGCGTTGTTGCGGTGCTGGATGGCGCTGTAGGTGAACAGGTAACCGTCATCGCGCTGAATGCGGGTAATGGTGTCGATAATGGCGTCAATGCGATCCAGCCATTCCTGCTGGTCGGAGTCGCCGTAGACCCGGATGGCCGCCTGCAGCCACTTGAACAGGTCGCCGTCCCAGAACGGTGGGTCGACATGCTCACCCTCGGCCTGGCCGTCGGCGATAAGGAAGTTTTCCCAGCAGTGGCTGAGTTCCTTGTCATCCAGGATCTCCCACATGTGCGGGATCATGTGGTCGCGGCAGGCGTCCCAGCGGTTTTTCCAGAAACCGCCGGTCCACGCCGAGCGGACCTTGGCCGTGTTTTTTAATGTATTCATCTGTGTTTTACCTGGTTGCCTTGTCGCCAGGCCGAGCCTTGCCGTGGCGGGGGAATATCAACTTATATACTAAGTATATATGACAAGCAAACCATTGTGTTACCGGTGATGATACCGGTATCACCGCCAGCCACGGCTGACTGGCCGCGGCGGTTAAGCCTACGCGCTGTCGTCGGTGTTCTGGAAGATAACGCGGGAGCGGTTCAGGTGGTCGGCCATGGCATAGGCCGCACCCTCGGCATCGTGGGCCACGATGTACTCGTAGATCTTGCGATGCTCGTCCAGGGTGATGTGTTCCTTGCCGTCCAGGCGGACGATCTTGGAGTTGTACTGCTTCAGCCAGCCCAGCATGGCCTTCTCGGTGGCCACCAGGATGGGGTTGCCGGTGGTCTCGGCGATGGCGATGTGGAAGGCGATGTCGGCCTCGACGAACTTGTCCGGCTCGGTCAGGTAGTACTTTTCCTGCGCGTCCAGGGCCGCGCGCATACGGGCCGCGTGCTCGTCGGTGACCTGCTCGGCGGCGCGCCGCACCACGCCCTTTTCGAACAGCAGGCGGGCGTCTTTCAGGTGCTCCAGCGAGCTGGGCGAAGTGCGCAGCAGGTGCTGGGCGGCGATATCAATCTGCGAAATGATGCCGTTGGCCGTGGGCGCGGTGACCTTGGGCCGGTGGCCCTGCTGCACCGTGATCAGCCCGGCGTTCTGCAGTGACTGCATGGCCTCGCGCACGGCGGGGCGGCCCACGCCAAAGCGCTCCATCAGCTCGCGTTCGGACGGGAACAGGTCACCCGCCTCGTATTGCCCGGACTGGATCAGTTCCATCAACCGCTCCAGGACATCGTCGGACAGTTTGCGCTTGCTGATTTTCTGTGTGGCTTTCACTCGATCCCCTCGGAACGTTGTTGATTCGATGATATTTCCGAACTTCAGCCCCGCGCAACCGCGCTGGACGGGTCGAAGTCCTTGCCGACGATGCCGCTGAGCAGGATCAGGCCGGCGCTGCAGGCGTAGGCGACCAGCCCCAGCATCAGCGCCATGCGGTAGTCGCCGAAATGGTCGAACAGCGCGCCGAAGATGTAGCCGCCGGTCGCCATCGCCGATGCCAGCATGACCAACAGGATACCGAACAATTTACCGTAGTTACCCAGGCCGAAGTACCGCGGCACCAGGAAGGCCAGGAAGTCCACCTCGGCACCCTGGGCCAGGCCCAGGAACAACACCGCGGGGATGCCCACCCAGAACACCGCCGGCACGTCGGCCAGGAAGATGATGATGCCGATGATGGGGAGCAGCAGGTACAGCGCGGCGACGCCGGCCGGCCAAAAGCGGTCGAGCATCCAGCCGGAGCTGAGCCGGCCGATGGCGACCGCGGCGAAGAACACCGAACCCAGCGTGGCCGCCTGGGCGGTACCGAAGCCCTGCGCGACCAGCACCGGCTGCATCTGGTGCAGCATGCCACCCACGCCGATGTTGGCCGTCAGCAGCGCCAGGCCCAACAGCCAGAACTTGGCGCTGGTGAGCGTGTCTTTCATGGGCAGGGCGCTGTTCTGCAGGTCGACGTCTCCGCCTTCGTCGCTGATGTCCGAGAGGTAGCCCGGTGGCGCCGAACGCAGGCCCCAGGCCACCACCGGTATGCCGATCAGCAGCGGTACCATGGCGAAGCAGAGGAAGGCCACGCGCCAGCCCCATTGCTCGATGATGAAGGCGAACAGCGGCAGCAGCACCATGCTGGTGGCGGTGATGCCCGACATGGTGATGCCCAGCGCCAATCCGCGTGAGCGGTGGAACCAGGTGTTGACCACCTTGGTCCAGATCATCGGCCCGGTGGCCATGCCGAAGAAGGTCATCAGCAACAGCGTCAGGTAGTAGACCCACAGCTGGCCCGGCTGTAGTGCCAGTGCGACGTAGCTCAGGCCCAGCATGAACAGGCCGATCAGGCCCACGCGGCGTGATTCGAAACGGTCGACCAGCGCGCCCAGGAAGGGCAGGAACACCAGCGCGCCCAGGCCGATGACGTTGCTGAAGGCGAGTTCGGAGCGTTCCCAGCCGAATTCTTCCGAAAGCGGGATAATGAAAACGCTGTTGAGCATGGAGTACAGCCCAAGGCCGGTGCCCATGCCCACCGCGCCGGAGAAGACGGCCTGCCAGCCGCGCCTGAATTCAGATGTCATCGTTATGGTCTGCCTGCGTGAGCGATCGTTGTTCTAACTGGTATACTAAGTATGCCACTACTCCGTACCGCATGCACGAATGGGGTGTTTAACACAGATGAGCACGAATCAACTGAAAACCGTGGCCGTGATCGGCGCCGGTGGAAAGATGGGCTTCAGGATATCGTCGAACCTGTCCGAATCCGGTTTGGACATTCGCCACGTGGAGCGTAACCCGAACGGGCGCCAGCGATTGTTTGACGAACTGGGCGTGGAGTGCATTGACGCCGACACCGCCGTTGAGGGCGCCGACGTGGTCATCCTGGCCGTGCCCGATACGCTGATCCGCCAGGTCTCACACCAGCTGGCCCCGGCGCTGAAACCGGGCACGATGGTGGTGGTGCTGGACGCGGCCGCGCCGTTCGCCGGCCACCTGCCGGACCGCGACGACCTGGCCTACTTTGTTACCCACCCCTGTCACCCGTCGATCTTCAACGACGAGTCCGACCCGGACGCCCGCCGCGACTTTTTCGGCGGCGACAAGGCCCGGCAGGCCGTGGTCAGTTCACTGATGCAGGGCCCGGAAGAGGCCTGGGACACCGGCGAAGCCATCGCCCGGCTGATCTACGCGCCGGTGACCGACACCTATCGGCTGACCGTGGAGCAGATGGCGCTGCTGGAACCGGGGCTTTCGGAGACCGTGTGCGCCACGCTGCTGGTCACGCTGCGCGAGGCGCTGGACGAAGTGGTGGCCCGCGGCGTGCCGAAAGACGCCGCGAGAGCCTTCCTGCTGGGTCATATGAACATCCTTTCCGCGGTGATCTTCGACGAGATCGAGGGGCGCTTCTCCGATGCCTGCTACCAGGCCATCAAGTACGGTAAGCCGGACCTGGTCCAACCCGACTGGAAGAAGGTCTTTGAGCCGGACGCACTGGCCGCGAGTATCCGGCGGATCACCTGAGTGAGCGGGATGGTGATCACGGAATGACGCCGGCCGACTCGCTGAATGTCCGCCTGTTCGGCACCGGGGAACTGCAGGAACCGAGCCGGACAATCACCGCCGGCGTGCTGTCCGTGGTGCTGCAGAACGGCAGCCTGCGGGGTATCTCGATCGCCGGCCGCGAGGCCATCCGCGCCATCGCTTTCATCGTCCGCGACCGTCACTGGGGCACCTACGTGCCGCGGATCTCCGACCTGGAGGTCGAGTCCTTTGATGGCGGCTTCCGCATCGGCTATGACGCGATCTGCACGGACGATGAACAGGCGATCCGTTACCGCGCCATGATCGAGGGCCACGCTGACGGCTCGCTGGAGTTCGTGGTCCGCGCCCGCGTCGACGCGCCGTTCCTGACCAGCCGGGCCGGTTTCGTGGTGCTGCACCCCATCGACGGCGTGGCCGGTGAGCCGGTGACCATCACGCACACGGACGGCTCGACCGAAGAATCACGGTTCCCCGCGCTGATCGCGCCCTCGCAGCCGTTCACGGACATCCGCGCCCTTCGCCACCAGGTGATGCCGGGCGTGGCCGTGACCTGCACGATGGAGGGGGATGCCTTCGAGATGGAGGACCAGCGCAACTGGACCGACGGCTCGTTCAAGACCTACATCCGCCCGCTGGCCGACCCGCACCCCTACACGCTGGAACCCGACACCGGGTATGTGCAGCGCGTGGGCTTGGCGGTCGACGGTGAGATTCCTGTGCCGTCCGTGACGTCCAGCCCTGGCCCGGCCCGGTTGTCCGTGCCTGCGTCTGACGGCCAGCACGTTCCGGCGCTGGCGCTGGCCGTGAATCCCGACGATATCGATGACTGGGACATCGCGGCCGAATGGGCCCGGCAGAGCGGCGTCGGTCACCTGTTCTGCATGTTCAACCCGGCGGCCGGCCACGACGCCGGGACGATGACGCGCTTCAAACAGCTGCACGAACACAGCGGCGCGGCGCTGGTGCTGGAGGCCGTGCTGCCGCTAAAAGATAAGGCTGGGCGTTACACCGACAGCATCGATGCCCTCGACGCCGATATGCGCCTGGCCAGGCAGGCCGCGGAATCAGCCGGAGTCACCTTCGCCGCGGTATCGGCCTCGCCAGCCTGCTATCACCGCGGCTACCAGGTCGAAGGGCCGTGGCCGAAGGCGCCGGCCCTGGAGGTCGTCTACGAACGGACCCGGGCCGCGTTCCCGGGTGCCGCGGTGGCCGTGGGCATGCACAGCTATTTCACCGAGTTCAACCGCCGGCCGCTGCCCATGGACCAGGCCGACTGGGTGACCCACTCGACCTGCCCCATCGTGCATGCCGCCGACGACCGCTCGGTGATGGAAACGCTGGAATCGCTGCCCTGGGTGTTCGACTCCGTGCGCGCGCTGGCCGGCGACATACCCTACTGGATAGGCCCCACGGCGCTGGGCATGCGCTTCAATCCGTACGCGGATTCGACCATGCCCAACCCCGACAATATCCGCCGCGCCTCGGCCCGGATTGATCCCCGGCAAAAGGGGCAGTTCAACGCCGCATGGACCCTGGGCTACATCGCCCGGGCGCTGGCCGCCGGTGTCGATGGACTGTGCCTGTCCGCCGTCGCCGGGCCGTTCGGTATCGGCGGAGCGCCGGACCGACCTTTCCCCGTGTTCCGTGTGCTGTCGGGGATCGCGCGGCACGGCGGTGTCGCGGCGCGTGTCCTGGACGGCCCCGCCACACCAGGCGTCACTGGCCTGGTGATCGAAGCGGCGGATGGCCCGGAGTACTGGCTGGCCAACCTGGGCAGTGAACCCCGGCCGGTGGTGATTAACGGTGTCGGGGAGGACCACATCGAGCTTGAACTGGGGGCTTACGCAGTCATGTGTGTCCGAAACTGAACCGGGCTGGGCGGACGCCCTGAAAAGAAAAGCCCGGCGGCGGCCGGGCTTTTCAGTACGCGCTCTGTGCGAGCGGGTGGCGACGTTTGTTTCATGTTGAATTACTCGCTACCGCCCGAAAAGTTGGCGCGTAAACGCCCCCCTTGTCTATAAACACGCAATTTTGGCTAAAGCCAGATCACCAAATTGGCTATAGACGATTTGCCAAAGTGTCTATAGCCACTTTGCCAAGCTGGCTATAGACACACTGCCAAGCTGGCTATAGCCGCTTTCGAATTTTCAAACGCCTGCAAAAAATTCAATGGGCGGTCACGTTTTCAACGTGCCTGGGGCGCGTGCTTTTCGGCCATTCATGGCCCCCCGGGCCCATGGTTAAGCCGTTTGCGCGTGTCGCGCGAGAATTGCGCAACGGTCGGCATTGTTCTTGCATCGATAGAGGGTGCATAGCGCAACGCGCCCGGTCGTCGTACCGGGCCACTCATCAACAATCCATGGAGGTTTCATGCTACAAGGCAAACGCATCGCCATTCTCGCCACCGACGGCTTTGAACAGTCGGAACTCACCGAACCGCTCGACCGCCTGCGCGCCACCGACGCCGATGTGAAAGTGGTGTCGCTACAGCGCGGCAAGATCCGCGGCATGCGCGGCCGCGAGTGGGCCGAGGAGGTCGACGTTGACGCCGTGGTTGACGACATCAGCGCCGAAGACTTCGACAGCCTGGTCATCCCCGGCGGCCTGCTGAACCCGGACACGCTCAGGCAGAGCGAGCCGGCCGTGCAACTGGTCCGCGAGATGTTCGACGCCAAGAAGCCGGTCGCGGCCATCTGCCACGGCCCGTGGATGCTGGCGCAGGCCAACGTGCTGCGCAACCGCAAGGTCACCAGCTACCCGTCCATCCGCACCGACCTGACCAACGCCGGCGCGCTGTGGGCCGACGAAGAGGTCGTGGTCGACAAGGGCCTGGTCACCAGCCGCAGCCCTGCGGACCTGGACGCCTTCTGCGACAAGGTTATCGAAGAGACCCGCGAAGGTCGCCACGAGGGGCGGAGAGAAGCCGCCTGATGCGTGTTTCGGTCGGACGGCCGGCCATTCACACGCCCTGGATGGGCGGCCTACCCGGCAACAGAGCCCGGCCGCGTGCCGGGCTTTTTCTTGCCTGGCCGTTACGCGTGCCGGCCCGCGGGCATGTTACCTTTCGTGTTCACGCTTCAGGGGGTGTTGCAGCATGAACCGGTTTTGTTTCGACGGCCTGTTGGCCGTGCTGATGTGCCTGGCGCTGGCCGGCTGTGACCCGCTTGCTTCAGAAGCGCCGGAATCGGCCACGCTGGCCACGGACGCCGCCACCAGCGACATCCAGCACACCGAGCCGGCCGTTTCCGACGACGAAATCGTCGAGGCCTGGGTCTACCTGCTCAGCCGCGCCCTGGTGGTGCGCCAGGAGCAGATGGATTTCCAGGGCACCGGGCTGTCCTACAACGACATCAGGTACAACGAGGCCGGCAAGGCCGACTTCGTCAACCCGAACCTTGACGTGGCCTACATGGAAGCCTGGGTGGCCATCGACGATGATTCGGCCGTGGTGCTGGAGATCCCGGAGATCGAGGGCCGGTACTACACCGCGCAGTTCCTGGATGGCTGGGGCGAGGTGGTCGTCAACATCAATGAGCGCAACTTTCCGGACCACCCGAATGGCCGTTTCGCGCTGTGCATGGCGCCGTGCGATGTCGAGCTGCCGGATGACGTGCTGGCGGTCGAGGTGCCCGACCGCAAGCTGAAAATGCTGGCGCGTGTAGAGTTGCAGGATGACCTGGATGGCGCGATCGCCTTGCAGAAGGGCTTTCGCATGAGCGTGATCGGGCTGCCCAGTACGCAGATGCCGCTGCCGCTACCGAAGTTCTCGAACCAGGACCCACCCGGGGTGGAACTGTTCCGCCTGGTGGATCATTTCCTGGAAACGCCCGACACTAAAATGGACGCCTCGACGATCCGCGCCACGGCGCGTCGCGTCGCCGCCTACGTGGCCAACGGTGGGCCGGCGGCGGCCCATGCCGACCAGGTGATCAACGAGCAGGCCATGCCTCGCTTTATCCAGTTCGCTACGCAGAAGGCCGGCAAGTTTGAAAACGGCTGGCTGGCGACGCTGACCGCGGGCAATTACGACGGTGATTACTGGACCCGCGCCGCGGCCAATTTCGTCGGCATCTGGGCCAATACATCCGAGGAGGTGATCTACTTCATCGCCTCAACCGACGGTGCCGGCGAAACGCTGGGCGACGGCAAGGCTTACCGGCTGCACTTCACCGCCGATGAACTGCCGGCGCAGAACGTCAACGGCTTCTGGTCGGTGATCCTGGTGGACTTTCCCGGTTACCGGGTGGTGGGTAATGCGCTCGATCGCTACAACTTCAACAACTACTCGTCGTTGACCTATGGTGATGACGGCTCGCTGACGCTGTACGTGGCGCCATCGCTGGACCCGGCATGGCCGCAGTCGAACTGGCTGCCGTCACCGTCGAAGGGGCGATTCAACCTGACGTTGCGGATGTACGTGCCGAAGGACAACGTGCTCGCCGGCGACTGGTTCCCGCCGCCGCTGGAGTGAGGGAGTGAGGGGGTCAGGGTAAAGGGTCAGAGTAAATTTACTCTGACCCTCTACCCTGACCCCAACGTTCGCCGGCGCTACGGCGTTGTGCGGGACTGGAACGCGGCGTAGGCCGCCTCGAATTCTTCGCGGCTGGAGCCGGCGTCTTCGCCGGCGGCTTCTGCCAGGGCGGCGGCATCGTTGAAGGCTGTCCTGGCCTCGGCATGGCGTTGCAGCCCATCCAGGGCGCGGGCGTGCCGGGTGAGCGTGGCCAGCCGTTCACGCGGGCGGTCGTAGCCAATAGTGTCGTACAGCGCCATCGCGGCGTTGCACAGGGCCAGCGCCTCGGCGTATTTCCCCTCGTCCAGCCGCAGGTCAGCCATCAGCACCTGGGCATTGCCCACGCTGGGATGATCCGCACCCATGACTTCAAGCCGTGTTTCAAGGCACTGCCGGAACAATGAGCCGGCCGATTCGAACCGGCCCAGCAGGCGATGGACATTCCCCAGGTTGCAGGTCGCGATGGTAAAGCGATAGTCATCGAGGCCGAAGATTTCACCGGCCATCTGCTGTGCCCGGCCGATATGCGTGGCGGCTGTTTCCAGATCACCGGCGCTGCGCAGCGCATTGCCCAGGTTGTTATGAACCGCCGCCACGCGTGGAATGGCTTCGTCGCCGTAGGTTTTCTCGTAGATGGCCAGGGCCCTGGACAGCGCGGCAGCGGCCTCTTCATACCGGCCCAGCCGATTGAACGTGTTGCCCAGGTTGTTCAGCGTCCGGGCCCGGATCAGGTGGTCCCGTGGGTAGATTCGCTCGGCCGTGGCCAGCGCCTGCTGGCGCAGTTCGAGCCCTTCGGTCAGGTTGCCCTGGCGCTCCAGTCCGGAAGCCAGCGTGCCCAGCAGGCTGATCAGGCTGCTGGGTGAGTCTTCATCGACGACCCCCAGGTCGGCGGCTTCGCGCATTAGCGGCAGTGCACGGTCGTTCAGTTCAAGGACGCCCATGGCCGTGGACAGCGCGTACAGGTATTCGTAAAGCGACGGGTCGGGCAAGGATGGCACTTGTCGCGCCAGGTCCAGTGCGGCCTGGCCCCGGGTGACGGCCTCTTCGGAACGACCCAGTTCGGTCAGGCTGAACAGCAGGGGCTCCATCAACGTCGCATGGCGGGGACCGGGCACCTGGTCCAGTTCCTCGAGGATGCCGATGGCGCGTTCCACGCTGGCGATGGCGTCGTCGTGGTTGCCGGCATCCATCTGCGCGCGGGACAGGGCGCGCAGGGCGTCGACGCGGTCGTTGTCATCGCCGTGCGTGTCCGCCAGTGCCAGGCCTTCTCGCAACAGCGGTTCTGCCGTGTCGAGTTCACCCAGCTCACGGTAGAGGTTGCCCAGCAGAACCAGCATCTGGCCCCGCAGGGCGGGGTCCCCTTCGAAGGCGCCGGACAACTGGTGGCCACCCACGTCCAGCAATTCGCGTGCAGTGACCGTTTCGCCCTGTGCTTCGTCCGGGTCGGACGCGCGGAACAGGTTCTGCAGGAAGTGGGTCACCTGGCGTGCGCGGGCGCTCTCGGCCCGGGCCACGTCTCGTTCATGGGCGGCAATGCGTGCCTGCCAGAGCGATGTCGCCAGCCCGCCCAGTATCGCCACGAACAGCAGCGCCGCGGCGGCAACGCCCCAGCGGTTGCGGGCGATGAACTTGCCGGCACGGTAGCGCAGGCTGGGTGCGCGCGCCCGCATCGGGCGGTTGTCCAGCCAGGCCTGCAGGTCTTCGGCCAGGTTGCGGGCATTGGCGTAGCGCTGGTCGGGGTCCTGGTGGGTGGCGACATCAATGAGCAACCGAAGGTCACGGTCCACGGTGTGGTCGACCAGCAGGGTCTGGAGCAGGCGGCCGATGGCGTAGACGTCGGTGGCCGTGGTGCAGTCTTCGCCGGCGACCTGCTCCGGGGCCGCGAACTGCGGGGTAAAGGCGTGCATGGTGCGGGTGTCTTCACGGCCCATCAGCCCGGCGATACCGAAGTCGATCAGTACCGGGCGGTTGCGTTCGTTTACCAGCACATTGGCGCTGTTGATATCGCGATGGATGACCAGGTGCCTTTGCGCGTAGGCCACGGCCCGCGCCAGCTGTTCGACCAACTGGACCACGGAGCGGGTGTTCGCATGGTTGTCCCGGCACCACTGGTCGATGCGGACCCCGTCGACATACTCCATGACCAGCCATGGCGCGCCGTCATTGGTGACGCCGCCGTCGATAAGCCGGGCAATGCCGGGGTGGTGTAGCCCCGAGAGAATCCTGCGCTCGCGCAGGAAACTGTCGAGCATGGCGCGCCCGGCAAAGGTCATCGACAGGATCTTCATGGCGGCGTCCTGCCCGAAACCATCGCCATCTCGGTGGGCGTGATAGACCACCGACATGCCGCCGCGGCCGATCTCGTCACCCAGCACCCAGCGGTCGATGACCCTGCCGGTGAGGGCACCACGGCCATTGGCCTCGCCGGAAAACTCGCGCACGGCCTGGGCCAGTGGGTGGTCCAGTGCGCTGTCGGCGTCCAGTGCCGCCAGCAGGGCCTTCAGCTCCGTTGCGCAACCGGCGTCGCGGGCCCGTGAATCTGCGAGGGCAAGCGTTTCCTGTCCCGGGTTGGCCAGGATCTCGTCAAGCAGGGCCTGTGCCCTGGTCCAGCGCTGCGACTCTTCCGGGTTCAATGCGCACCTCCAACCGTGTCATTGTAAGATGAACTCGTCATCCGACAGCAAAAGGTGCCAGGGCCCACGTGGCGAGCAAGGTATGACGGACGAAGCGGCAGACATCGCCCCGGGCGAGACGGCCCCCATCACCCTGTGGCTGGTCGCGGCGCGGTCAGGTGACGATGTGTCCATCGACCATCTCTACGAGGCGATCTACCCACTGCTGCACCGCATGGCGATGGCCCGCCCCGGGGTCCGCCCCGACGGTACACTGCAGCCCACCGCGGTCGTCAACGAACTGTTCCTGAAGCTCGATGGCAGCAGCGCGTTCGATGCCACGGACCGCCAGCATTTTTTCGCCACCTGCGCGCGGGCAATGCGGTTTATTGTCGCCGACGCCGCGCGCCGGGCGCTGGCGGAAAAACGCGGCGGCGATGTCCGCCAGCTCACGCTGGTGACCTCGCTGGCCGCGGCCCCCGACAGGGCCCAGGAGCTGCTGGAAATCGACGAGGCGCTAAGCGACCTGGATCAACTGGATTCACGCCTGCGTGAGCTGGTCGAACTGAAGTTCTTTGGCGGGCTGACCCACGACGAGATCGGTGCCCTGCACCAGCGTTCCGGGCGGTCCATCAAGCGCGACTGGGTGCGCGCACGCGCCTTCCTGGTGGCGCGCTCCAGGCGATTCCCCGCCTGAAGCGCAACGGCGCTGTCAGTCGATGCTGTCCAGCAACGCCTGGAAGCGCGGGTCTTCACGAACGGCGTCCAGGTCGCTGTCGGTTTCCAGCCAGGCCCGGTCGCCCCAGCCCTTTTTGACCGCGTCTTCCAGCAGTTCCAGTGCGCGTTCCTCGTCGCCCTTGATGGCGTAGAAACAGGCGGTGTTGTACAGCACCAGGGGTTCGTCCTTGCCGCGGATCAGCGCTTCTTCCACCATGCGCTCGCCGCGTTCCAGTTCGCCAACGTTGCTGAGCTGGTTGGCGCCGATGCACAGCGCCCGCGTGTCGTGCGGGTTCATCTCGATATGTCGTTCGATCAGCTCGATGGAGGCCACGCGCGCCTTCATTTCCTCGTGCTTCTGGCCCAGCGAGGCGTAGGCCTGGCCCAGGAACATGGCCGATTGGTAGTCGAGCGGGTTCACCTGGTTGGCCTTCTTGTACATCTCGATGGCCTCGGTGAACTTGCCCTGTGACGAGTACGCCAGGCCGGCGTAGTACCAGGCCTCGTACAGGTTGGGGTTCATCTCCGCGGCGCGCTTGAACTGCTCTTCGGCTTCCTCGTAGCGCTCGTTGATGAACATCGCCAGGCCACGGCTGGCGCGCGCTTCGGCCGAATCCGGGTCCATGTCCACCGCTTTTTCCGAATACTCCAGGGCACTTCGGGCATTTTCTTTCTGTGCGTCGGTGTAGCGGAACATGTACGAGTACGCGTCGGCAATGCCGGCGAAGGCCAGCGCGTACTTGTCATCGTGGACGATGGCCTTTTTGAACATGTTGATGGCGTGCTCGTAGTCGTGCTTCGTCATCGTGTACATGTAGCTGCGGCCGCGCAGGTAGTAGTCGTAGGCACCGGCGTCGGCGGTGGCCACGTTCTGGATCGATCGCCGTTCCTTGGGGGTCAGCGTCATCTCCAGCGCGTCGGTGATGCTCTGGGCGATGTCGTCCTGGATGGCGAAGACGTCCTTCAGCTCGCGGTCGTAGGTGTCAGACCATAAATGCGAGTCGGTGGAGGCTTCGATCAGCTGCGCGGTGATCCGCACGCGGTCGCCGGCGCGGCGGATGCTGCCCTCCAGCACCGTCTCCACGCCCAGCTTGCCGGCGACTTCCGGGATGCTGGCTTCCTTGCCCTTGAAGGCGAAGGAACTGGTGCGCGAGGCCACGCGCAGGCGCGGCAGCTTGACCAGCAGGTTGAGGATTTCCTCGGAGATGCCGTCGGAGAAATACTCGTTCTCCTTGTCGTTGCTCATGTTCACAAACGGCAGCACGGCAATGGAGCGGCGGCCGTCGTCGGGCGGGGCCACGGCGGCGGGCGGTGGGCCGGGTGCCGGCCGTGGCGCGGGTTCTGGCGCCGCGCGTGTGGCGCGCGTCCCGGCAGCGGCAGCCGGTTCGGCGGATTCGCGTTTCAGCGCGCCGCCCTGCGGCGTATCGGCGTCGGTGCGCTTGATGCCCTCGGGGGTCACCTCGAGCATCCACGACATGAAGATCGCCACCGGAAAGCCCAGAACCAGCAGCCACAACACCAGCGTGGCCGACCAGTCGGGCAGGTTGAGCGGCTCGAAAGTCGCGTCGGCAATCTGCATCAACACGAAAGCAGCCACCGCGTAGCCAATGGCCACACGGATCACCTTGCGGCGTTTGAGGTTCTCAAGGAATACCCTGAACCCCGACGCGTCCTCGCCCATGGCGCGTATCTCCCTGTTATTGCCCCCATTCTGGCGCAAACTGGGTGCGCGCGCCATCCATCGCGATGGAATGGTTCAGCGCGAGTCCACCGGATGCGTGTCCGGTGCCTGCTCGAAGGCGATGAAAAGGACACAGTCCTCGTCGCCCACGCAGGCGCCCGAGTGCTTGCGCCCGGCGGGGCCGTAGGCGTACTCACCGGTGGCCACCGTGGCCGTTGGCTGGCCTTCGTAGGTGACCTCCAGCGTGCCGCGGAGCACGGCGATCCGCTCGGCCGAGGTGTGCCAGTGCTCAACGAAGGATTCGCCGGCCGGGTAGCGGAAGAACACGTCGGCGTTGCTGCCGTCTTCGTTGATCCGGAGGATGGCGATGCCGCAGTCGGCATGGAAAAACTCGGGGCAGGCAATCCATTCCAGGTCCGGGTTGTCCGGTGACATGTGGGTGGTCGGTTCGCCGGCATACAGCGTAGTGCTGGCTATTGCCGCGGCAACGAAGGCCAGGGTCGGTGCGAGTTGTCTGGTGAACATTGAAAGGGCTCCTCTTGTTGTTGCCAGCTTCATTCTCCCCCCCCCTTACTATAGACGCCGCCGGAAATAGTTACCCGTGTCAACGAAGCCGGCCTGGTGGTCAGAACCCTTCAATGCCCTCCATGTCCGGCAACTGGTGGGCGATGCCCTTGTGACAGTCGATGCAGGTCTTTTCGCCGCTAGCCAGCGACGTGGAGTGCATGTTTGATGCGCGCGGGCTTTGCAGCGTGAAATCCATGAAGTCGAAGCCGTGGCAGTTGCGGCATTCCAGCGAGTCGTTGGCCTTCAGGCGGGCCCATTCGTTCTGCGCCAGCGCCAGCCGGTGCTCGAGGAATTTCTCGCGGGTGTTGATGGTGCCGAAAATCTTGCCCCAGACCTCTTTCGAGGCCTGCATCTTGCGGGCGATCTTGTCGGTCCATTCATGCGGCACATGGCAGTCCGGGCAGGTGGCGCGCACGCCGGAGCGGTTGGAGAAATGGATGGTGGTGCGCAGCTCCTGGTAGACGTTGTCTTCCATTTCGTGACAGCTGATGCAGAACTCCTCGGTATTGGTCAGCTCCAGTGCAGTGTTGAAGCCGCCCCAGAACATCACGCCGGCGATAAACCCGCCCATGGTCAGGAAGCCGATGCTGTAGTGGACGCTGGGGCGCCGCATCGAGCGCCATACTTTTTTGAAATAGGTGAACATCGCTCAGCGTTCCTGGCCGTCCGTGTCGCCCAGTAGTGCGTCCATGTCGTGGAAGTCGTTTTCCACCGGCAGGTTCACCTGGGCCTGGTTGACGTGGCACTGGTTGCAGAAATAGCGTCGCGGTGAGACTTCCGCCAGGAAGTTGCCGTCGCGGTCCATGTAGTGCGTGACGCTGATCATCGGCGCCTGGCTGTCCTCGGTGCGATGGCGGGCATGGCAGGCCAGGCACTTGTTCACCTGCAGGTTGATCTCGTAGCCGCGCGTGTCGTGTGGAATGACCGGTGGCTGCATCGGGTAGTTGCGCTTGCGCTTGATGTCAGAGTTGTCCACTCGGGGCATCGGCGCGGGCTCGGACTCGGCGTCGATGGGCGTGCCGCCGCGTAGCGTAACAATTTCCTTCGCCAGCGCGGCGGTGGCCAGGGCCAGCGCCAGTGGCAGCAGGACGATGATCAGTTTCTTCATGGTCGACTCCTCAGGCCTTCACCAGCCGGACCGCGCACTTCTTGAAGTCCGTCTGTTTCGATAGCGGGTCGGTGGCATCCAGCGTGACCTTGTTGATCAGTCGCGAGGCATCGAACCAGGGCATGAACACCAGGCCTTTCGGTGGCTTGTTGCGGCCGCGGGTTTCCACGCGCGTGATGGTTTCACCGCGCCGGGAAATCACTTTCACCGCGTCGCCGCGGCGCAGCCCGCGGTCCTGGGCATCGTCCGGGTGAATGTAGAGCACCGCGTTGGGCATGCTTTTGTGCAGCTCCGGCACGCGCTGGGTCATCGACCCGGAATGCCAGTGTTCCAGCACCCGGCCGGTGCTCAGCCACAGGTCGTATTCCTCGTCCGGTGACTCGGCCGGCGGCTCGTACGGCAGCGCGAAGATGATGGCCTTGCCGTCGGGCTTGCCGTAGAACTCGAAACCGCTGCCTTCGGAGACGTACGGGTCCGAGCCTTCGCGGTAGCGCCACAGGGTTTCCTTGCCATCGACCACCGGCCAGCGCAGGCCGCGGGTCTGGTGGTAGGTCTCGTACGGGGCCAGGTCATGGCCGTGGTCGCGGCCGAACTCGGCGTATTCCTCGAACAGGCCTTTCTGCACGTAATGGCCAAAGTGGCGTGATTCGTCATTCAGCTTGCCTTCGGGCACCTCTTCCAGGCCGAAGCGATTGGTGTGGCCGTTGGCAAACAGCACCTCGTACAGCGTCTTGCCGCGGTGCTCCGGCGACTGGTCCAGCAGTTCGGCGGGCCAGGCCTCGTCGGTGGTGATCCGCTTCGAGAACTCCATCAGCTGCCACAGGTCGGAGCGTGCTTCGCCGGGCGCCTCGACCATCTGGTACCACGACTGGGTGCGGCGTTCGGCGTTGCCGTAGGCGCCCTCTTTCTCGACCCACATGGCGGCCGGCAGGATCAGGTCGGCGGCGCCGCAGGTGGCCGTGGGGTACACGTCCGAGACGATGATGAAGTTGTCCGGGTTGCGGTAGCCGGGCCAGCCCTCCTCGTTCATGTTCGCCGCGGCCTGCATGTTGTTGTTGCACTGTACCCAGTAGACGTTCAGGTCGCCGTCCTTCAGCCGGCGGTTCTGCTCAACGGCATGGAAACCGGGCTTGTCCGGGATGGTGCCTTCCGGCAGTCGCCAGATTTTCTCGGCCATGGCGCGGTGCTCGGGGTTGGTCACCACCATGTCGGCGGGCAGCCGGTGCGCGAAGGTACCGACCTCGCGCGCGGTGCCGCAGGCCGAGGGCTGGCCGGTCAGGCTGAACGGGCTGTTGCCGGGCGTGGAGATTTTCCCGGTGAGCAGGTGGATGTTGTAGACCAGGTTGTTGCACCACACGCCGCGTGTGTGCTGGTTGAAACCCATGGTCCAGAACGACACCACCTTGCGGTCCGGGTCGGCGTAGAGTTCGGCCAGGCGCTGCAGTTGCTTGACCGGCACGCCGCTCAGCTTCGAGACGCTTTCTGCGTCGTAATCGGCGACAAATGCCGCGAACTCCTCGAAACTCATCGGTTCCGAGTCGCCGCTGTTGGGGTTCGCGGCCGCCTGTTGCAGCGGGTTTTCGTCGCGCAGGCCGTAGCCGATGTCGGTGGCGCCGCGGCGGAAGTTCGTATGCGAATTGACGAAATCGCGGTTCACGCGGCCGGTCTGGATGATGTAGTTGGCGATGAAGTTCAGGATGGCGAGATCGGTCTGCGGCGTGAACACCATGCCGTTGTCGGCCAGGTCGAAGCAGCGGTGCTGGAAGGTCGACAGCACGGCCACCTCCACGTGCGGCGCCGACAGTCGGCGGTCGGTGACCCGGGTCCACAGGATCGGGTGCATCTCGGCCATGTTGGAGCCCCACAGCACGAAAGCGTCGGTGGCCTCGATGTCGTCGTAGCAGCCCATGGGCTCGTCGATGCCGAAGGTGCGCATGAAGCCGACCACGGCCGAAGCCATGCAATGCCGGGCGTTCGGGTCGATATTGTTGGAACGGAAACCCGCCTTCATCAGCTTGACCGCCGCATAGCCCTCCATGACGGTCCACTGGCCGGAGCCGAACATGCCGACGCTGGTCGGGCCCTTGTTCTTCAGTGCGGCCTTGTACTTCTCGGCCATGATGTCGAAGGCCTGGTCCCAGCTGACCGGTTCAAACTCACCGTTCTTGTCGTACTGGCCGTTGCGCATGCGCAGCAGCGGTGTCTTCAGCCGGTCGCGGCCATACATGATCTTCGACAGGAAGTAGCCCTTCACACAGTTGATGCCCTTGTTCACCGGCGAGTTGATATCACCGTGGGTGGCGACCACCTTGCCGTCCAGCGTGGCGACGTTCACCGAACAGCCGGTACCGCAGAACCGGCACGGGGCCTTGTCCCAATTCAGGCGGGTCTTGGTGGCGTCGGTCAGCAGGTTGCTGGCGCTGGCGGGTACCGTGATGCCGGCAACGCCCGCTGCGGCGGCGACGGCGCTGGCTTTCATGAAGTCCCTGCGTTTCAGGTCCATGGCTGGGTCTCTCCGGAATCGAGTTCGTGGTAAACGGGTGAAAGTTGAAGTACGCCGTCCAGCTCCGACAGGTCGCGGGCCCGGTCGGCGATGTCGCGGGTGTCGGCGCCCTCGATGGTCAGGACCACCTTGCCGCCCTGGGCGGCGTGCTCTTCGACGTCCGGCCAGGCGGCCATCGCCTCGCGAAGGTCAGGCAGTCTTTCCGGGTGGGCATGCAGCACGAAGGACGCCACGTGGTAAGCCCCGGGGCGTTCGGAAATCGCGCTGGATTCGGACATGGATCAGCCGTGTGACCCAGGCGGGCCAAAGATCAGCTGCAGCATCCAGATGATGAACCCGTAGCCGCCGACGATCATCACCGACAGCACCGGGAACAGGAAGACGGTGATGAACAGGAAGACGCGGCGCTCGCTGCGCTTTGTGGGTATTTCGGGTGGCGCTGTGGGTTGCTCACTCATGGGTGCGCGGGCCTCCGGGTTTTAGTGACCTGGCGAATCGCCCTTGATTCACCGCCTTCGCCATCTAATCTAATCCAACTTAAGCGGCAGTTCCAATTCAATGAAATACGGCGAACCCGGCTTCTGCCTCGCATTTCCTACATGTACAGGAGAACTATTGCGATAGTTTGACAACAACTTTTGGCCGCACCATTTTCAGAATGAAAGTGCGAGTGGTTCTGAAGATGCTTCAACATGATGGATGGATTCACGTAAAAACGACAGGCAGTCATCGGCAGTTCAAACATCCTGTAAAAAATGGCAAGGTCACCGTGGCGGGCAAGCCAAGCGCGGAATTGAGCGTCGGGACTTACCTGCATATCCTTAAGCAGGCGGGTCTGCGCTAGACTTGTGATATGAAATATACGGTGATCATTGAAAAGTCAGGTGCCGGATTCAGTGGCTATGTTCCTGATTTACCCGTCGTTGTCGCCGCAGGCGCTACGCGGGAAGAAGTGTTGCTACTCCTCTCAAGCGCAATTCCAGACCATATCGCGTTGATGCGGGAGGATGGCGATCCTGTACCCGTGCCGACAACCTCCGCCGTGGAGATCGAAGTCGCGGCCTGAGAATGTTGTTCGCTCAACTCCAACTACCAAGAGAAACGTAACCATGTCTGAATGGCGTTTTATCGTCCTGGCCGCCACCGTGCTAGCAACGCCGCTGGCCGCTGCCGAGCCCCGCCTGGAGAAGCTCTGGCAGACCGAGGCCACGCTGAAAGTGCCGGAGTCGGTGCTTTACGACGCGGCTCGCAAAGTGCTCTACGTGTCCAATATCGATGGCACCCAGCCCTGGGAGAACGACGGTGTGGGTTCAATCGGCCGCCTGGACCTGGACGGCAACATCATCGAAGTGGACTGGGTCGACGGCCTGAACGGGCCCAAGGGCATGGCCCTGGCCGGTGACCGCCTGTACGTTACCGATAACGACGCCGTGGTGACCATCGACATCGAAAAAGGCGCCATCATCGACCGGCTGCCGGTGCCGGACGCCGGCAATATCAATGACATCAGCCTGGGCGAGGACGGTGTGCTGTACGTCACCGATTCGAAGAAAGGCCTGGTACACGAACTGGCCGATGGCGAGTTCACCACCCTCGTCGACGGCCTGACGGCCCTGAACGGCGTGCTTTACAGCGATGGCGAACTGTTCTTCGTGGCCGACGGCGGCCTGCACCTGGTTGGTGACGATGGTGCGTACACGACGCTGGCCAGCGGCATTGAAGGCCGCGTGGACGGCGTGGAACGCATCGACGCCGATTCGTGGCTGGTGTCGTGCTGGAAGGGTCCGGTCTTCCACGTGACCCGGGACGGCGAGGTCACCCTGCTGGACGACGAGTCCGGCACGATCGTGGCCGCCGACATGGGCTATGACCCCGTCAACCGCATCGCCTTTTTCCCCGGCTTCTGGGAGAACACCGTGGCGGCTTACCGCCTCGTCATCGATTGACGCCGGGGCGCGTGATGCCGGTCTCACAATTGGCCGGTCATATGCCTTAAAATCTGCGCCTTGCTTACCAGCCCGCTGCGATACCCCCCAATGCTCAGCCTGATCGAGAACGCCGACCTGTATGCGCCCGAAGCGCGTGGCATCTGCCACCTGCTGGTCGGGGCTGGGCGCGTGCTTCACGTGGACCGCGAGCGGATTGACGTCGACGCCCGGCTGCTGGCCGAGCGGCTCGACCTGCAGGGCGCGCCGCTGGTGCCCGGCCTGGTCGACGCCCATGTGCATGTCACCGGCGGTGGCGGCGAGGACGGGTTTTCCACCCAGGCCATGCCGGTACCGCTCAGTGCTTACACGGCGCACGGCGTCACCAGCGTGGTCGGCCTGCTGGGCACTGACGATGAAACCCGTTCAACCGCCAGCCTGCTGGCGCGTACACGCGCGCTGCGCGAAGAGGGCCTGTCGGCCTGGTGCTGGACCGGCGGCTATCACCTGCCGGCGACCACGCTGACGGGCAGTGTGCGCCGCGACATCGTCAGCCTGGGGCCGGTCATCGGCCTCGGTGAAATCGCCATCTCAGACCATCGCTCCAGCCAGCCAACGCACGACGAACTGGCGAGGCTGGCGTCCGAAGTCCACGTGGCGGGCCTGCTCAGCCGCAAGGCCGGGGTCATGCACCTGCACCTGGGCGACGGGCCGCGTGGCCTGGAGCCGGTGCGTCGCCTGCTGGCCGAAACCGAGCTGCCGCCACGGATGTTTCACCCGACCCACGTCAACCGGCGCAAGGCGCTGTTCGAAGAGGCCTGTGAGCTGGCGCCCGGCGGCAGCACGGTGGATGTCACCGCGTTCCCGGTGGGCCCGGACGAGGACGCCTGGTCGGGAGCGGATGCCTGGGAACGCTTCCATGAAAGCGGCGCACCGGCCGGGCGCCTGACGGTCAGCTCCGATGGTGGCGGCTGCCTGCCGGTGTTCGACAACCAGGGCAGCATGCTGCGCATGGATTTCGCCACTTCGGCCGGGCTCACCGACACCCTGGCAGAGCTGCTGGGTCGCGGTCACGAACTGGCCGCGGTGCTGCCCTGCCTGACCCGCAATGTCGCCGAGCTGCTGCGCCTGCCGCGCAAGGGTCGCATCGCCGCGGGCATGGATGCGGACCTGGTGGTGCTGGATACCCGGCATCGCCCCTGCCACGTAATGGCGCGCGGGCGCTGGATGGTGCGCGATGGCCGCGCCCTTGTGACTGGAACTTTCGAAGGATAGACCGCTTATGCCGTCAGTACCCCAAGAATCCGGCCAGCGCGGCTGGCTGATCCCCATCGGCGGCGCCGAGGGTAAACGCAAGGACAGCGTCATACTCAAACGCTTCGTGGCGCTGTGTGGCGGCGAGGCGGCAAAGATCCTGGTCATCCCCACCGCATCGCAGCTGGACGAGACCGGCCCGGCCTACGTTGAATTGTTCGAGGAAATGGATGCCCGGGCCCTGTGCATGCCGGTCGAGACGCGCGAGCAGTGTTTCGAAGAACAGATCGTGGCCAAGCTGGATGTGGCCACCGGCATTTTCATGACCGGCGGTAACCAGCTTCGCCTGTCCACCATCCTGGGCGGCACGCCGGTGGCGCGCGCCATTCGCCGGCGTCATGCCGAGGGCGTGCCGGTCGCCGGCACCTCCGCGGGTGCGGCCATCATGTCCGAGCACATGATCGCCGGCGGTCGAAGCGGGCCTTCTCCGCGCGAATCCGGCGTCGAGCTCGCGCCCGGCCTGGGCCTGACCAACCGCGCCATCGTCGACCAGCATTTCAGCCAGCGTGGTCGCATGGGCCGGCTGTTGTCGGCGCTGTCGTTCAACCCCTTCATCTGTGGCCTGGGCATCGACGAGAACACCGCCGCGTTCATCAATGCCGATGGCGTGTTTGAAGTGGTGGGGCGCGGCACGGTCACGGTGATCGACCCTTCCGGATTGCGGCATTCGTCCATGAGCCGGGTGCGCAAGGCCCAGGCAGTGACCCTGACCGACCTGCGGCTGCACGTGCTGGCGGAAGGCGCGCGCTATGACCTGGAGAAGCGGGAAGCTTTGGTGACGGGTGACGGGTGACGGGTGACGGGTGACGGGTGACGGGTCAGCCTCCCTTTCACGTCCCTGGTAACACGGGTAACATTTCAGCCCCCCTGGCAACAATGGCCCGCGCATGAAAATCCTCGCCACCAACGTTTACGTGGGCCCCAACCAGTACGCGCACTTCCCGGTGATCCGTCACCAGGTCGACATCGGCGTGCTGGAACAGTGGCCATCGGCGAAGCTGGGCCCGGCGTTTATCGACGCCCTGGTCGACGCATTGCCCGGGCTGGCCGGCCACGGCTGCTCCTATGGCGAGCCCGGAGGTTTCCTGCGCCGGCTGCGCGAGGACGACGGCACCTGGATGGCCCATACCTGGGAACACGCCACCATCGAGTTGCAGAACATGGCCGGCTCGGATGTGTCCTTCGGGCGCACCCGCAGCATCGGCGACGTGGACAGCGGCCAGTACAACATGGTCTTCGAGTACCACCAGCGTGACGTGGGCCTGGAGGCGGCGCGGATCGCGCGCCAGTTGCTGCTCAGCCTGCTGCCGGCCGACCTGCGGGAGGCGCTGTCCGATTATGTTGACGGCGATTTCGACTTCGACGAAGAGCGTGACGACTTCATCCGCTTTGCGCAGCGGAAGGAGCTCGGCCCAAGCACCGCTTCGCTGGTGCGTGCCGCCGAGGAGCGCGATATTCCCTGGCTGCGGCTCAACGAGTACTCGCTGGTGCAGTTCGGCCACGGCAAGTACCAGCAGCGCATCCAGGCCACCATTACGTCGAAGACGCCGCATATCGCGGTTGAGATTTCCTGCGACAAGGAAGAAACCCATA
The DNA here is from genome assembly GCF_008725655.1 of Marinihelvus fidelis. NCBI lineage: Bacteria > Pseudomonadati > Pseudomonadota > Gammaproteobacteria > Chromatiales > Wenzhouxiangellaceae > Marinihelvus > Marinihelvus fidelis. Next base: position 391,367 of record NZ_VYXP01000005.1, read on the forward strand.
CGCTGCTCCGGGACCTGGGCCTGCCGGTGCCGCGGCAGATCGTGGTGACCCGCGAGCGGCGGGCGCTGGCCGCGGCGAACCGAATCGGTTTTCCGGTGGTGGTCAAACCGCTCGACGCCAATCACGGCCGCGGTGTGTCCATCAACCTGGTGGATGACGACCAGGTGCGCGTCGCCTACGAAAAGGCGCTGGAGTCCGCGCGCGGGCGCAGCGTGCTGGTGGAGTCCTTCATCGAAGGTTTCGACCATCGCATGCTGGTGGTCAACGGCGAACTCGTGGCCGTGGCCAAGCGGGTGCCCGGCCACGTGGTCGGCGACGGCCGGCAGACCATCAGCCAGCTGGTCGACGAGGTCAACCTGGACCCCAGGCGCGGCATCGGCCATGAGAAGGTGCTGACCCGCCTGGAGCTCGACCACCAGGCCGAACGCCTGCTGGCCAAGGCCGGTTACGACGCCGAAACCGTGTTGCCGCAGGGCGAGATATTCTACCTGCGCTCCACTGCCAACCTGTCCACCGGCGGCACCGCCATCGACATGACCGACGTGGTGCACCCGGACAACCGGGAAATGGCCGAACGCGCCGTTCGGGCGGTGGGGCTGGATGTTGGCGGCGTGGACTTCCTGACGCAGGACATTTCGCGCAGCTGGAAATCGATCGGTGGTGCCATCGTCGAGGTCAATGCCGCGCCCGGTTTCCGCATGCATGTCGCCCCGTCGGAAGGCGAGCCGCGCGATGTCGCGGGCAAGGTCATCGACATGCTGTTCCCGTCGGACACCCCGCATCGTATACCAATCGCGGGCATAACCGGCACCAACGGCAAGACCACGACGTCGCGCATGCTGGCGCATATTCTCAAGTCGGCCGGGCACGTGGTGGGCATGACCTCGACCGATGGCGTGTATATCGACGGCCGCCTGTCGGTGAAGGGCGACATGACCGGCCCGCAGTCGGCGCAGATCGTCCTGCGTGACCCGGGCGTGGATATCGCGGTGATGGAAACCGCGCGCGGCGGCCTGCTGCGCGCCGGCATGGGCTATCGGCACAGCACGGTCGCCGCCTGCCTCAACGTGTCTTCGGACCACCTGGGGCTGAAGGGTATCGATACCCTGGAGCAGCTGGCCGAGATCAAGCGCGTGGTGGTGGAAGTGGCGCAAGACACCGCGGTGCTGAACGCTGATGACGATCTGTGCCTGCACATGGCCGATTACTGCGAGGCCGAACACCTGTGCTACGTCACGATGAACCCGGCGCACGCGCTGGTGCGCGAGCACGTGCGCTCGGGCGGTCGCGCGGTGGTGCTGGAGCAGGGCATCAACGGCGACATGATCACGCTGTACGACAACGGGGCGCATTTCCGGTTGCTGTGGACCTACCTGATCCCCGCCACCCTGGAAGGCAAGGCCACGCACAACGTGCAGAACGCCATGTTCGCTGCCGCGCTGGCGCATGGCCTGGGCAAGTCGCTGGAGGACATCCGCCACGGCCTGCGGACGTTCAACACCACGTTCTTCCAGGCGCCGGGGCGCATGAACGTGTACGACGAACACCCGTTCAAGGTGATCCTCGACTATGGCCATAATCCGGCCGCGATGCGTGCCGTCTGCCAACTGGTCGACCGCCTGGAAGTGGCCGGCCAGCGTATCGTGGTGATCAGCGCACCCGGCGACCGCCGCGACGAGGATGTCCTGGCCATCGCCGACGAGGTGGCCGACCACTTTGATCATTTCATCTGCAAGGCCGACGACAACCGTCGTGGCCGCGGCGAGGACGAGGTGCCGCAGATGATGCGCGCCCGGCTGCTGGAGCGCGGCGTGGATGCCGGGGCCGTGGAGGTCATCCCCGATGAACCCGCCGCCGTTGCCGCGGCGCTGGAGCTGGCCCGCGAGGGTGACCTGCTGGTGATCTTCGGTGACAACATCACCCACACCTGGAAGCAGGTGATCAATTTCGACAGCGGCAAGGGATCGGATGACGATGCGCGCCAGGGGCAGAGTTATATCGAGGAGGACCCGGGTGCGTTCCGCCTGGAACATGGCGAGGAACTGATTCGCGACGAGCGCGGTGTGAGAATCGCCCGCCAGGACACCGAGGATGGTGACTGAGCCCGCGTTGCCGGAACTGACCGACAGCCGGCGCCTGACCGGCGCCAACCTGTTCTGGGATCGGCCCGCCGCCATCATCGACATGGCCTGCGGCGGCGATCCATCGGCCTTCATCGCGGCCTGGCAAGACGCCGTGACCAGGCTGCTCAAAGCCACGGGCCGTGGCGATGAACAACTCACTCACCGGACCTTCGACGGCGGCGCCAGCCTGCTGGTGAGCGCACCCATCGACGCGCTGTACAGCATGTGCGAACTCAACGAGGTGGCCTTCGGCGCCGCGCGGGCTACGCTTGGCGGCAAGGGGGCGGCGGATTTTTCCGCCGAGGCCGCACGGCTGGCCGGGCTGTTCGCCGAGGAGGCCAACCCGGCGCTGCTGGCGTTGCAGGCGACGGCCGCCCGGCATGGTGTGCCCTTCCTGTGGGACGACGACGCGGTTTCGGTGGGGCACGGCGCCGGCGCAAAGACCTGGCCGCCGGACCAGCTGCCCAGCCCCGAACACGTCGACTGGAACCGGGCCGGCGCCATCCCGGTCGCGCTGGTCACCGGCACCAACGGCAAATCCACCACCGTGCGCATGTCCGCCGCCATTCTCGCCGCGGCCGGCCTGCGCGCCGGCCTGACCTCCACCGACTGGATTCGTGTTGGCCAGACGATTCTCGACCGCGGCGATTACTCCGGTACCGGTGGCGCACGCACCTTGCTGCGGCATGCGGACACCGAGGTCGCGGTCCTGGAAACCGCGCGCGGCGGCCTGTTGCGCCGCGGACTGGGCGTCGACCGGGCTTCCGCGGCGCTGGTTACCAACGTGGCCGCGGATCACCTTGGCGACTACGGCATCAACACCGTCCCTGAACTGGTCGAGGCCAAGTTCATCGTCCGCCGCGCCCTGCACGGTGCTGCGCCGCTGATCCTCAATGCCGACGATGCCGGTTGCGTCGGTTTCGCCGCCGGGCTGGACCAGCCGCTGGCATGGTTCTCCCTCGACCCCGGCCATCCGCTGCTGCGTGCGCACCGTGAAGCGGGTGGACGCGCTGCCGTGCTGGAAGACGGCTGGCTGGTGCTGGCGGAAGGCGAGGCTAAACGCCGCATCATCGCTGCGGATGAGATCCCCGCGACCCTGGGCGGTGCGGCACGTCACAACATACAGAATGCGCTGGGCGCGATGCTGCTCTGCCAGGCGCTGGGCGTGGATGATGACGCGATTCGCACCGGCCTGGCGGCCTTTCGCGGTGACGCGCAGGACAACCCCGGACGCAGCAACTGCTTCGAAGCGCGCGGCGTGCGCATCCTGGTCGACTTCGCCCACAACGAGCACGGCATGCGCGCCCTGGCGCGGATGGTGGCGGCGATGCAGGCGCAACGGCGGGTGTTGCTGATGTCACAGGCCGGCGATCGCGCGGACCGGGATATCCGTGACATGGTGAACGCCGCGCTGGAGATGCACCCCGACCGCCTGGTCACCTGCGACCTGCCCGGCTACGAGCGTGGTCGCGCGCCGGGGGCCATACCGGCGCTGATCCGCGGGTTCGCGGTGGCCGCGGGCCTGGCGCCCGCCGCGATCGACATTTTCGCCGACCCGGTGTCATCGGTACGCGCCGTGCTGGACGATGCCCGCCCGGGCGACCTGCTTGTCCTGCTGGCGCTCAGCCAGCGCGACGACGTACTGCGGCTGATCGACAGCTGGCGAAACGCCGGGGCGACGTAGATCCCGTCTCCGGCGAATCTATCCTGGATTTGTCGTTATCCCATGTGAACCGGAAATGTCCGGCCCTACCGGCCGGCGTCCCGCACGGGAGACGAGTCCATGTTGCAGCGCCCTTTTCGACTACTTTTACTGATTCTGGCCGGTTTGTTGACCGGGTGCTCCGGAGGGCGGTTCTTTGATGGCGCGGTGACCGTTGTGTTCGACACGTTTGAGGAGAATGGTGATGACGTGCTTGTCAGCGGCACGGCCAGCGGTGAGATCAATCGCCATGAAACCATCGACGGGGAGGAAAACATGAATGACAGCCTGCCCGTCGACCTGCGTTTCAAGGCCACACTGAAGAAACTGGACACCTGAACCGGTTTTGGCGGAGTTACATTTCTTTTTCCGTTAGATCCCACAGGAACTGAACGGTAACGAAACAGGAACCACGTCATGATCCTTGAGCGCTACGAGATCCGCAGCGTCTACGAAGACCCGGACGACATCGACCGCAACACACGGTCCAGTTTCCGAACCATTGACGCGATGTCCGCAGATGTTCAGTTCCCGTATATCGCCGGAGGTGCACCATGACACTGATACGCTATGCCCTGGCCGTGTTCCTTGTGGCCGCCACATTACCCGCGCTGGCCGATACCGTGGACGACTTCACCGTGCCCATGGGCCCGATTACCGTTGGTCCCGGCGAAGAGCCGACCGAAGAAGAGGCCACCATGTTTGCCGCCGGGGTGCTGGGCGGCTTTCGTGTGCTGGTGCCGGTGGTCGATGAAGAGGCGCCCGCAAGCGACCGGGCCACAACATCGATCGTCGGGGGCGTCTTCGAGTGTGACCTGACAGCCACAAGCTTCGGCGGTGGCTGCACCGTCGGCTGGCCTGGAGATGAGGAAGGCGACTCGTTCGACTTCACGGAAGCCGGCGCCGTGGAGTTTGAAATCCTGGAAGCGGCGGCGGGCGCCATCGTCGCCGTGATCCTGATCAATGGCTCGGTATCTCTCAGTGACGTGATTTCCGGCGAGGAAACCAACGGCGCCGTGGCGTTCCTGGAGAATCCGGGGCCGGGTGTCTACTCGCTGCCCATCGAGCAGTTTTTCAACTTCTCAAACCCCACCGCGCCGTTTGATTTCACCACAGTGACGGTCGTCGCCATGAGCGTGGCCTTCGAGGAGTCCTTCAACGGCCTGGTGCGAATTGGGCCCGTCACTACCAGCGGCCCCATCGGCAATGGGCCGGACGTCGGCCCGCCGGATGACCCGCCGGCCGATGACGACCTGCGTCCCCTGCTGTCAGGCACCTACTACAACGCGGCCCGCGACGGCGAAGGGTTCCAGGTGACCGTGCTGGGCGAAACCGGCATCGAGGTCATCACGTGGTACACCTACCTCGACGGCCGGCAAGCCTGGCTGATCGGCACGGGTATCCGTGAAGGTGACCGCATTGCCTTCGATGACCTGGTCATCACGGAGGGTGCCGATTTCGGGCCGGACTTCGATCCGGGCGATGTCGTGCGTATTCCCTGGGGGTCGATCACGCTCGACTACTCGGACTGCAACACGGCGATGGCCACGGTGTCACCAAAACCGGAACTCACGTCGTTCGATGCATTTGAGGTTGAAGTGCAGAAGCTGGTGCCCGGGGAATGCCTGGCTGACTGACCGGGACAGGGGGCGATGCCAGGTCACTCGCGCCGCACGGCCGCAGTTCGATACGGTCATTGCGGCCATGGTTTTAGACCCCGAACCGTCATCAAGCGTGTAAACGATTGATGCTAGAGTGAAGGCCGTTGTTGATCCAGTGGGAAAACAGATGGCCGCATCGACCCCGGCGCACCACGTGCTGGTGCTCAACGCCGGCAGCTCGTCGATCAAGTACGTGGTGTTTGACGCCGGTGACCTGTCCGAGCGTGCGCGTGGCCAGGTCGAGCGCATCGGCGAGCCCGGTGGCGAGGCCGGCAACCACCGCCAGGCGCTGGCGCTGATCGTCGATGAGCTTGGCAAGGCGGGCATCGATGGCAACGACCTGGTCGCCGTGGGCCACCGGGTGGTGCACGGCGGCGAGGCGTTCACCGCGCCCACCCGCGTCAACGACGATGCCCTGCAGACGATTCGTGACCTGGCGTCACTGGCGCCGCTGCACAACCCGGCCAATGCCGACGGCATCGAAGTCGCGCGCCACGCCTTTCCGGGTATCCCGCACGTCGCCGTTTTCGACACGGCATTCCACGCCACCATGCCGGCCCATGCCTACCGTTACGCGGTGCCCGAAGCGGTCTACCGCGAGCATGGTGTGCGCCGGTACGGCTTTCACGGCACCTCGCACCAGTACGTGACCGGCGAGACGGCCCGGCGGCTGGGCTGCCCGGTGGACCAGGTGAACCTGGTGAGCCTGCACCTGGGCAACGGCGCCAGCGCCTGTGCAGTGCGTGGCGGCCGCAGCATCGACACGTCGATGGGCATGACACCCCTGGCCGGCCTGGTCATGGGCACGCGCCCCGGCGACATCGACCCGGGTGTGCTGTTGCACCTCGCCACGAGCGCGGGCTACTCGGCCGACGACCTGTCGGCGTTGCTCAACCGCGAAAGCGGCCTGAAGGGCCTGTGCGGCGCCGGCGACATGCGCGAAGTGCTGCGCCGCAGCGCCAGTGGAGACGAGGCCGCGGAACTGGCCGTGCGCAAGTTCTGTTACCAGGCGGCCAAGCAGGTCGGCGCCTACGCCGCCGCGCTGGGCCGCGTGGACGCACTGGTGTTTACCGCGGGCATCGGCGAGAACAACCCGGAAATCCGTGCCGGCATCTGCGCCGAGCTCTGCGCCCTGGGCATTCATGTCGACCCCAAGCGCAACGCGGCGCCGCAAGACAACGGTTTTGCCATCCATGCCAGCGGCTCAAAGATCGTTGTCTACGTGATTCCCACGCGTGAAGAGTTCGAGATCGCCCGCCAGACGCTGACTTTCGTGGAGGACACCGGGTCGTTTGTGACACCATGAGCGCATGACACGCAGCCTGTATATCACCTCGCCGGAAGGCGCCAGCGGCAAGTCCACGGTGGCGCTGGGCCTGACTGTCCTGCTGGGCCGCACCGTCGGCCGGGTTGGCATTTACCGGCCGGTGGCCCGGGCCGAGGATGGCTCGGACTACGTGTTGAGCCTGCTGCTGGACCAGGACGGCACCGACCTGGCGTACGAGGACTGCATCGGCGTCACCTACCAGGACGTTCACGACGACCCGGAAGCGGCGCTGGCGACCATCGTCAGCCGCTACCACGCCGTCGCCGAGCGCTGTGACGCGGTGTTGGTGGTGGGTACGGACTATACCGACGTGTCCGGTGCGGTCGAGTTCGAGATCAACGGCCGTATCGCCGCCAACCTGGGCTCGCCGGTGGCCCTGGTGGTGCATGGCCACGGCCGCAGTGCCGAAGAGATCGCCCGGGTGGTGCAGCAGACCAGCCACGAGTTGCGCCAGTTGCATGCGCGCCCGGCGGCCGTGTTCGTCAACCGCTGCACACCCGGCCAGGAGGCCGCCGTGGCCACGGCGCTGGCCGGACAGAACTGCGTCGGCATCCTGCCCGAAGAGCCGCTGCTCTCGGCGCCCGAACTGCGCCAGCTGGCACAGGCCGTGGACGGCGAGTTGCTGTCTGGCGACCAGGCCCTGCTGGCCCGTGAGACCCGCGGGCTGACCGTCGGCGCCATGACCATCCCCAACCTGCTTGATCGAATAGCTGAAGGTACGGTCGTGATCACGCCGGGTGACCGTGCGGATGTGCTGCTGGCGCTGGTGTCGGCGCATGTGTCGGAGGGTTTCCCATCGCTCGCGGGCATTATCCTGACCGGCGGCTTGGCGCCGGACCCGGCCGTGCTGCGGCTGGCCGAAGGCATGGGCGCGACGTTGCCAGTCATCCTGTCACCGCATGGCACCATCGAGACCGTGTCGCGCTGTTCGGCCACGCGCGGCCGCCTTACCCGCGACAACCAGCTCAAGGTGGATACCGCCGTGGCACTGTTCGACGCCCATGTCGACGCGGCGGCGCTGAAATCGTTGCTGGACCTGGCGCGCACCGACGTGGTGACGCCGCTGATGTTCGAATACGACCTGCTCGAGCGCGCGCGGGCGCTGGACCGGCACATCGTGCTGCCCGAGGGCGATGACGACCGCATCCTGCGTGCGGCCTCGACGCTGCTGACCCGCGGCGTGGTGCGCCTGACCCTGCTGGGTGACGAGCCGGCCATCCGCTCCCAGGCGGGTGAGCTGGGCGTTGATATCAGCGCCGCGCGGGTGGTTTCGCCCGGCGATCCCGCGATGGTCGAGCGCTTCGCAAAACGCTACCAGGCGCTGCGCGCCCACAAGGGTGTCACGCCGGAAGCCGCCTGGGACGCCGTCCAGGACGTCAGCTGTTTCGGCACCATGATGATCCTGGAAGGCCTGGCCGACGGCATGGTGTCCGGTGCCGCGCACACCACCGCGCACACGATCACGCCGGCGTTGCAGCTGGTTCGCACCGCGCCGGGGGTGTCGCTGGTGTCGTCGGTATTCCTGATGTGCCTGGCCGACCGCGTGCTGGTCTACGGCGACTGCGCCATTAACCCGGACCCGGACGCCAGCCAGCTGGCCGATATCGCGATCTCATCGGCGGCCACCGCCAGCCAGTTCAACATCGAACCGCGCATTGCCATGCTCTCGTACTCCACCGGCACGTCCGGTCGCGGCGAGGACGTCGAAAAGGTGCGCGAGGCCACGCGGCTGGTGCGCGAACGCGCCCCCGAACTTGTGGTGGACGGCCCGATGCAATACGACGCCGCCGTCGACCCGGACGTGGCCCGCTCGAAGGCGCCGGATTCGCCCGTGGCCGGGCGGGCCACGGTGCTGATCTTCCCCGACCTGAACACCGGCAACAACACCTACAAGGCCGTGCAGCGCTCGGCCCGGGCCGTGGCCGTGGGGCCGGTGCTGCAAGGCCTGAACAGGCCCGTGAATGACCTGTCACGCGGCGCCACGGTCAAGGACATCATCAACACCGTGGCGATCACGGCCATCCAGGCCGGGTGACAGGCCAGCCGGACTTGAATTAGCCCGCGTCCGGCTCCAACATTTGCATAGCCGCCATCCCGGCCCTAACGGACGTCGTGCCATGAGCCCATCCCATTCCAACCTGCGTTGGTCAGCCATCACGTTGCTGCTGGCCGCGCTCGTCTGGGTGGGGCAACTGGCAGGTGCGGCAGGGCAGCCTTACGCCACCGGTGAGCTGGCTGGCAAAGGCGCGCCAGGCGTCACCCACGTGGTTGAGTCGAACTGGGCCAGCCCGTTGCGGGGCGACCTGCCCGAGTGGGAGTCCGACCCGGACCCGCTCGTCGACACCGTTAACCAGCAGGGGCCGGATTCCGCGCGCTCCGTGCTCGTCATGGCCTTTCCGGACGTGGCGCCGGCCAACCGAACGCCTGTCACACCGGGTATCCGCGCCCCGCCGCGATTCTCCTTCTTCGCTTAATACAGACAACCCAGTCATGAACACGGGGCGAGCGTTTGCCCCGGCGGATAGCCGTCTTTCCGGGTACGAACCCGGACAGGCGACTGTCTGCAGCAAGCCCGCCGCGCCCGGATGGTGCCGGCGGGCCAAGGAGAAACCCAATGGAAGACCAGAAATCCAACATCGACACCACCACGCGGCGCGAACCATGCCGAAAACATGCCTCCGGGTCCTGGTGGTCACACGCGGCCTACGGCTTTGGCGTCAGCGCCCTGTTCCTGCCATTCATGGTGCCCGGTGTGCCGGCACGGACCCTGATCGTCATCTACTTCGTGCTGGTGACGACCGCGATGCTTGGGCTGATGGCCTGGGGCGTCGCGCGGGAAATCCGTGCCGGACTGCGGTCCCGGGGCCGTCGGCGAAGGCTGGTTCCTGGCCGGCATCACCTGGAGCACGATAATGCCCTGGTCGCACATGTCGTAGAACCGCCCGCCGTAACCGGGCGACAGCAGGGTGTTGAAGTTCATCGGCTCGAAAGATGACGGTTCGGCCAGCAGTTCGGCGGCGGCGTCATCGTCGCCGGTCGGCGAACCGGGATTGGGGTCGGTTTGCCGGGCCCCGGATGGGGCGGAGCTTGGCCATAAAAAAACCCCGCCTTGAGGGCGGGGTTTTTTTTGAACGTTGGGAACGCTGGGGTCAGAGTCGCGACTCTGACCCCGGGGTTGCCAGGGGCTGGCTTACATCATGCCGCCCATGCCACCCAAACCGCCCATGCCGCCCATGTCGCCNCCGGGCCCCGGATGGGGCGGAGCTTGGCCATAAAAAAACCCCGCCTTGAGGGCGGGGTTTTTTTTGAACGTTGGGAACGCTGGGGTCAGAGTCGCGACTCTGACCCCGGGGTTGCCAGGGGCTGGCTTACATCATGCCGCCCATGCCACCCATACCGCCCATGCCGCCCATGTCGCCACCGCCCATCGGCGCGTCTTCCTTCGGAAGTTCCGCGATCATGGCTTCGGTGGTGATCATCAGGCCGGCGATGGAAGCCGCGTGCTGCAGGGCAGAACGGGTCACCTTGGTCGGATCCAGGATGCCGGCTTCGATCATGTCGGTGTACTCGCCGGTGCCGGCGTTGTAGCCGAAGTTGCTGTCGCCTTCGCGAACCTTGTTCAGGATCACGGAGCCTTCTTCACCGGCGTTGCGGACGATCTGGCGCAGCGGCTCTTCCATGGCGCGACGCGCGATGGAGATGCCGACGTTCTGGTCGTCGTTGTCGCCCTTCAGGCCTTCGAGTGCGGCCAGCGCGCGGATCAGCGCGACACCACCGCCCGGGACCACGCCTTCTTCGACGGCGGCACGGGTTGCGTGCAGCGCGTCTTCAACGCGGGCCTTCTTCTCTTTCATTTCGACCTCGGTGGCGGCGCCAACCTTGATCACTGCCACACCGCCGGCCAGCTTGGCCACGCGTTCCTGCAGCTTCTCGCGGTCGTAGTCCGAAGAAGACTCTTCGATCTGCGCGCGGATCTGGCCGACACGACCTTCGATGGCTTCGTGTGAACCGGCGCCGTCGATGATGGTGGTGTTTTCCTTGGTGATCTGGATCTTCTTGGCAGAACCCAGCTCGTTCAGGGAAGCCTTCTCCAGTGACAGGCCGACTTCCTCGGAAATCACGGTGCCGCCGGTCAGGATGGCGATGTCTTCCAGCATGGCCTTACGACGGTCGCCGAAGCCCGGGGCCTTGACGGCCGCGACCTTGACGATGCCACGGATGGTGTTCACCACCAGGGTGGCCAGCGCTTCGCCTTCGATGTCTTCGGCGATGATCAGCAGCGGCTTGCCGGACTTGGCGACCGCTTCCAGGGTCGGCAGCAGGTCACGGACGTTGCTGATTTTCTTGTCGTGCAGCAGGATGTACGGGTCATCCAGCTCGGCGCTCATGGTGTCCTGGTTGTTGATGAAGTACGGGGACAGGTAGCCGCGGTCGAACTGCATGCCTTCCACGACGTCCAGCTCGTTCTCCAGGCCGGAGCCGTCTTCAACGGTGATGACGCCTTCCTTGCCCACTTTCTCCATGGCCTCGGCGATGATGTTGCCGATTTCGGTGTCGGAGTTGGCGGAGATGGTGCCCACCTGGGCGATGGCGTTGTTGTCGGTGCACGGGGTGGACAGGCCCTTCAGGCTTTCCACGGCGGCGATGACGGCCTTGTCCAGGCCACGCTTCAGGTCCATCGGGTTCATGCCGGCGGCCACGGCCTTCAGGCCTTCGGTCAGCATGGACTGGGCCAGCACGGTGGCGGTGGTGGTGCCGTCGCCGGCCACGTCAGAGGTCTTGGAAGCGACTTCCTTGACCATCTGCGCGCCCATGTTCTCGAACTTGTTCTCCAGCTCGATTTCCTTGGCCACGGACACACCGTCCTTGGTCACGGTCGGGGCGCCGAAGCTCTTGTCCAGAACCACGTTGCGGCCTTTCGGGCCCAGCGTGACCTTGACCGCGTTGGCAAGCGTGTTGACGCCTTTCAGCATCTGCTTGCGCGCGTCTTCACCAAAACGTACGTCTTTTGCACTCATTGCATAATCCTCGAAAGTTCTATGTTCGTTTGACGGGTCGTGATCAGGATTCGATCACGGCCATGACGTCTTCTTCGCGCATGACGAGCAGTTCCTCGCCATCGACCTTGACCTCGGTGCCGGCGTATTTGCCGAACAGCACCTTGTCGCCGGCCTGGATGTCCAGCGGGCGCTTCTCGCCGCTCTCCAGGATCTTGCCGTTGCCGACGGCCAGCACTTCGCCGCGGACCGGCTTCTCGGTGGCTGAGTCGGGAATCACGATGCCCCCGGCGGAGACACGTTCTTCTTCCATGCGCTTGACGATCACGCGATCGTGTAAAGGACGAAGGTTCATCTGGGTTAACTCCCTAAACAAGTTTTTGAATGAAATCTCGGCGAACCCGGTCGCGCCGGGCCCGCCTGAACCTGTGTTGCATCGCGCTTTTTCAACGCGTAAGCAACCTGCACCATCACGTGGGGCTGTGGACAATTCATTTCAAGGGCAATGGGGGCAACAAATTTCGGCGGCCCGCGAAAGAAAATCTGTAACCAAACGCGCGCTGCTGCGTATAGAGTCATGAACGCCGGACAAACACGAGATAAAAGGCCGCGGTAAGGATGAGCAGGGAGTACCAGAAATGGGTGCGTGAGCACCAGGACCAGGCATGGTCACTGGCGCGCTACCTGCTCAAGGACGCGGCCGAGGCCGAGGACGCGGTGCAGGACGCTTTCATCAAGCTCTGGAACCACCGCGAGGCCATCGACCCGGAACGGGTGAAGCCCTGGCTGATGAAGGTCACGCGCAACACCTGCCTGGACCGGCTGCGCCGGCGCAAGCCGGAGGACGAGGTGGCCGACGAACATGTCGTCGAACACCAGGGCCCGGCGGCCGGCGCCGAGCGCGGTGAGCTGGGGCGGTGGCTGAAGAAGGCCATCGAGGGCCTGAAGGAGCCGTATCGCTCGCTGGTGATCCTGAGGGATATCCAGCAGCACAGTTACGACGAAGTGGCACGGGCCACGGAATTGAGCCTGTCGCAGGTGAAGGTTTACCTGCACCGGGCCAGGAAGCAGCTGCGGGAGCAGCTGGCGGAGGTCAGACCATGAATGACATGGACCGATATGAACTGCAGATCAACGCGCTGGTGGACGGCGAACTGGACGAGGCCGAAGCCGCCGCGCTGAAGGCCGAGGCCGAGCGCGACCCGGCGCTGGCGAAGGCCATCATCGAGGCCTACGAGCTGCGCCAGCTGATGGCGTCGCTGCCGGACGAGCCGGCACCGCGGTCGCTGCGGCGCAAGCTGAAGGCGGTGCCGCGCGAACAGAAGGCGCTGGCGAAACCGGCCAGCTTCGGCCCGCGGTGGGCCATGGGCATGGGGCTGGCGGCGGTGCCGCTGGCCGTGATGCTGGTGGTCACGCAGCTGGGCCCGAAAGAACCATCGGCCGCCGAACTGGCGCAGGCCGAACGTGACCTGGTCGTGGCAATGGGGTACCTGCAGAAGGTCACCCGGGCCGCGAACCGGGAAATTGAAGACTCCATCGGTGACGGTTTCAGCCGGCCGGTGACTGAAGAAACCGTGCGGGCCGTGGCGGCGCCGTTCGACCTGGATAAGGAGCAAGACGCATGAAAACGTGGGGACTGAAAATGAAACAGAGCTGGGCCGGCAAGGCCCTGGTGACCCTGGCGGTGCTGGTGCTGAGCGCACCCGCCGCGGCCCAGGAAGACGCCCTGAAGGACCTGCCGGGCTATGTCGATTTCGGCGAGCTGCAGAGCTTTTATGGCGAACCCAAGGTGATGATCAATATTGGCGGCATGCTGCTCAGCTTCATGACCGCGGCCACCAAGGACGACCCGGAGGCCACCGAACTGCTGAACGGCCTGAAGGGCATCCGCGTGAACGTGTTCGAGACCGGCGGCGAGCTGGCCCCGGCCATGGACCAGCTGCAGCAGGTGAAGAACCTGCTGGCTGGCCAGAACTGGGAGCCCATCGTGCAGGTGAACGAGGACGACGAGCAGGTGCAGATCTTCATGAAGGCCGATGGCGAGGGCATGCAGGGCCTGACGGTGATGGCCGTCAACGCCGAGGAAGCCGTGTTCGTCAATATCCTGGGCCAGATCGATCCCGAAAAGATCGGCGAGGTCATGGAAAAGTTCGACGTCGAAATCGACTGACTGGAGGAGCGCGGACATGCCTGATCGCAAACTGGTTTTCCACGGCGTCGCCGCCATCGCCCTGGCCGTGGTACTGAGCGCCTGCGGCATCACCGCGCCGCGCAGTAACGATGGCTACGCCAACCTCGACTCGCTGGGCATTGCCGACACCGATCGCGTGATGTCCCTGTCCATCGGCCCCGGCCTGCTGCATTTTGCGGCCGGGTTCATGGACGACGAGCCGGAGACCCAGGCCATGATGCGTAGCCTGGACGGCGTGCGGGTGCGGATTTACGAGATCGACGGCGACCTGGACCGCGTCAACGGCCGCATGGCGCGGATGAGCGAGAAGCTGGTCGACGACGGCTGGGAACCGGTGGCCGTGGTGGCCGAGGATGGCGAGCGCACCTGGATGATGGTCAAGGGCTCGGAATCGCGCATCGACGGCCTGACCGTGATCAGCTCGGACGGCGTTGAGGCCGTGGTGGTGAACGTCATGGGGAACCTGAAGCCGGAGCTGTTCACCGACACCATGGTGGCGCTGGACGTGCCGGCCCCCGAAGTGCAGGTGGCTGCCCTCCCCTGAGCCCGCCCTCCCCTGATATGATCGCGCCATGGCATACCGACCATGGCAATCCCTCCTGATCGTTGTACTGGCCGCCTGGACCCTGGCGGCTTGTGCGTCCCAGCCGGTCCACACCGTCGAGCTGAACGGCGAGCGCTTCGAAGTCGAACTGGCGCTGGATCGCGAATCGCAGATGCGCGGGCTGATGTTCCGCGATGAGATGGCCGACAACCACGGCATGCTGTTCATATTCCCGGGCGAGGCGCCCCGCAGTTTCTGGATGCGCAACACCCGCATTCCGCTGGACATTTTCTACTTTGATGCCGAGCTGGCGCTGGTCAGCGTGGCGGAAAACGCCCGCCCCTGCGTGGTACAGGACTGCCCGGGCTACCCCAGCACCGGCCCCGCGCAGTACGTGCTGGAACTGAACGCAGGCAAGGCCCGCGCGCTGGGCGCAAAGCCCGGCGATGTGCTGGTGCTGCATTTCGACCCGCAATCGCCCTGATTTTACGGGCCTTTAACTGCACGGCCCGCGGCTATCATGTAGACTCGATTCACGAATTCCCGAACGAGGTTCGGCGCGGCCGTTTTTCTTCGGGGGGGTAAACGTCAGCAAGAGGAGGAACCTGACATTGGCTGGTAAATTCGTGTGTTCCAAGAGTAAAGATGGCCAGGAGTTTTTCGTCCTGAAAGCGACCAACGGCCAGACCATTCTTCAGAGTGAGCGGTACAAGACCCGCAAGTCCTGCGCCAACGGCATCGAGTCCGTGCGCAAGAACTCGCAGGACCCGAACCGCTTCGAGTGCCGCACCGCCAAAGATGGCCGCACGTACTTCGTGCTCAAGGCCGCCAATGGCCAGGAAATCGGCCGCAGCCAGATGTACAAGTCGGCCAGCGGTTGCTCCAACGGCATGAAGTCGGTCGCCACCAACGCGCCTGACGCGACGGTTGTCGAAGCCTGAACGGCCCGCGACATCACCGAAAAAGCGGGCTTGATGCCCGCTTTTTTGTTTCCGGGGTTTAAACAACATGACCGACGCCTCCACCCTGCGCGTGCTGCAGGTCACCGATTGCCATGTCTCGGCCCGCGCCGGCACGGACTACCGTGGCCTGGACGCGCGGCTTGAGTTCGAGCGCCTGCTGCCCGCGGCCCATGACTGGGCCCCCGACCTGGTGCTGCTGACCGGTGACGTGGCCGAGGACGGCAGTGCCGAAGCCTGTGCCTGGGTGGCCGAACGGCTGGTGGGGCTGGGCGTACCGGTGCTGGCCACGCCAGGCAACCATGACCTCGACGCCGTCATCGCCGCGCAGTTCCCGCTGTCGGCGACGGCATCGCCGCTGGTGCATGACCGGGGTGACTGGCGGCTGGTGCTGTTGAACAGCGCCCGCCCGGGCAAGATCGACGGACACCTGGGCGACGATGACCTGCAGACGCTGGCGGGGGCACTGGATGAGTGGACCGGCCACGCGCTGGTGGCCTTGCATCACCAGCCGCTGGACGTGGGCAGCCCGTGGATCGACCGCTACCCGTTGCAGGCGCCGGAAAACCTGTGGCGCGTGCTGGACGGGTCCTGCTGCCGGGTGGTGTGCTGGGGCCACGTGCACCAGGCCTTCGAGGCGCGGGTGGGCCAGGTGCGTGCGCTTTCGGGGCCCTCAACGGCGGCCAACAGCCTGCCGGGTAGGGAAAAGTTCACGTTGGACCCGGCCGGGCCGGCCTGCCGTGGACTGGTGTTGCGCCGGGATGGCGCGGTGGAGTCGGAAATCCTGCGCGCGGGGACCTAGGCGCTCAGATCTCCACCATCTCGAAGTCTTCCTTGCCGGCGCCGCAGTCGGGGCAGAGCCAGAACTCGGGCACGTCTTCCCAGCGGGTGCCCGGCGCCAGGCCCTCTTCGGGTGCGCCTTTCTGCTCATCGTAAATCCAGCCGCAGATGATGCACATCCAGACCTTGTAGTCGTCGTCCGCCATGGTTTCGCCGTCCCGAAAAAGGGGCGTAGTGTGCCATGCCCGGGCGCGAAACCCAATGGCGGTTGCGACCGGCCGCGGCAGGCCGGAAAATGGCGCCCATGACGACCAACTCAGAATTGCTGGCGCGCGCTCGCGTGCACATTCCCGGCGGGGTGAACTCCCCGGTACGGGCCTTTAACGGTGTCGGCGGTGAGCCGCTGTTCATCGAGCGTGCCGAGGGCTCGCGCATCTACGATGTCAGTGGCCGCGGCTACATCGACTATGTCGGCTCCTGGGGGCCGATGATCGCCGGCCACGCGCACCCCGATATCCTGGCGGCGGTGAAACAGGCGGCCGAGCGCGGCCTGAGCTTCGGCGCACCCGCACCGGGCGAGGTGACCATGGCCGAAAAGCTGTGCGAACTGGTTCCGGCCATGGACATGGTCCGCATGGTCAATTCCGGCACCGAGGCGACGATGAGCGCCGTGCGCCTGGCGCGCGCCGCCACCGGCCGCGACCGCATCATCAAGTTCGAGGGCTGCTATCACGGCCATGCCGACTCGTTCCTGGTGAAGGCCGGCAGCGGCGCCCTGACCCTGGGCGTGCCCACCTCGCCCGGCGTGCCGGCGGTGCTGGCAGACCTGACGCTGACCCTGCCCTTCAACGATGCCGAGGCCGTTCGCCAGTGCCTGGAAGCCAACGTCGGCGAAGTGGCGGCGATCATCGTCGAGCCGGTTGCGGGCAACATGAACTGCATCCCGCCAGCGGAGGGCTACCTGCAGGCCCTGCGGCGCCTGTGCGACGAGCACGGCACCCTGCTGATTTTCGACGAGGTCATGACCGGCTTCCGCGTGGCGCTGGGCGGCGCGCAGTCGCTGTACGACGTGGTGCCGGACCTGTCCACTTTCGGCAAGGTCATCGGCGGCGGCATGCCGGTGGGCGCCTTCGGCGGCAAGCGCGAGTACATGGAACAGGTCGCCCCCACGGGCCCGGTCTACCAGGCCGGCACGCTGTCCGGCAACCCGGTGGCCATGGCCGCAGGCCTGGCCAACCTGGACCTGATCTCACGCCCGGGTTTCTACGAAGACCTGGAAGCCAAGACCACGATGCTGGTCGACGGCCTGCGCGACGCGGCCCAGGCCGCCGGCGTGCCCATGGCCTTCAGCCAGGTGGGCGGCATGTTCGGCCTGTTCTTCACCGAGGCCACCGAGGTGACCTGTTTCGACGAAGTGATGGCCTGCGACACCGAACGCTTCAAGACCCTGTTCCACGGCCTGCTCGACGCCGGCGTCTACCTGGCGCCATCGGCCTTCGAGGCTGGCTTCGTGTCCAGCGCGCATACCGAAGACGATATCCGCGAAACGGTGGCCGCTGCGGCGGATGTGCTGAAGACCTTCTGACGATCAGAACGGGTAGTCGAGTTCGTGCTGGTGGCGAATCGCCAGCACTCGGACTTCTTCGGCGTGGGGCCGGAACCGGTACAGCGCGATATACCCACTCTGCCCGTAAGAGATGACCAGTTCCCGAAGCCCGTGCTCGCGCTCGTGACCGATCAGGGGATGGGCGCCGAGCAGGTCGACGGCTGAGCGAATGGCCGCTGCGGCCCTGGTGGCGGCGCCGGGGTTGTCATCTGCCAGGAAACTGATGCTACGTTGCAGGTGGGCAATGGCCCTGGCGGAATAGACTACTTGCGCCATGCCCTGGGCGGCTTGGCATGCTCTCCGGCGGCCAGTTGGTCAAGCCAGGCGTGCACGTCATCGGCGCGATAGACCTCGCCGGTGCGTTCGATGTCAGCGTCAGCGGCCAGCGCCTCTTCGACGAAGTCACGCATTTTCTCCTCGTGCGCCGTCAGGCGTTCAACTGCTTCGATAATAAAGCCGTGGGTGGAACGCCCGGTGCGCCCGGCCAGTTCGATAACCCTGGCCTTCAGTTCGGGCGCCAGCTTAATGGTGGTTGTTGAGGCCATGACCCTGCCGCGTGTTGAGGAGGTGACTATAAAGTAGCACCTGTCCGGCATGGATGCCAGATCGCCCCGTTGCTGGCCACCACGTTTCAGTCCAGGAACAGGTCCTTCATCAGCGGTGTGCCGGGCTTGACGGCGTACTGGTCAAAGTCGCGCACGCCGGCCTTCGACAGGACGGTTTCGTCGATAAAGAAGTTGCCGGTGCACTGGCTGGCGTCCTGCACCAGGATGGCGTGCGCCGCGTCGGCCATGATGGCCTCGGTGCGGCAGTTTTCCGGTTTGACCATGCCGTCGAGCATGTTGATGGCGGCCGTGGCGATCACCGTGCGTGGCCACAGTGCGTTGACCGCGATGCCGCGTTTGCGGAACTCTTCGGCCATGCCCAGTACGCACATGCTCATGCCGTACTTCGACATGGTGTAGGCGGTGTGATTCTTAAACCAGTGCGCCCCCAGGTTCAGCGGCGGCGACAGCGTCAGGATGTGGGGGTTGCTGCCCTGCGACAGGTACGGCAGCGCGGCGCGTGAACAGGAATAGGTGCCGCGGACGTTGACGTCGAACATCAGGTCGAAGCGGCGCATGGGCAGGTCGGCCGTGTTGCGCAGCGTAATCGCGCTGGCGTTGTTGACCAGGATATCGATGCCGCCGAAGTGACCGGCGGCCTGCGCCATGGCGTCGTCGATGGCGTGATCGTCGCGGACGTCCAGCTTGATGGCCAGCGCCCGGCCACCGGCCGCCGCGATTTCTTCGGCTACCGTGTGGATGGTGCCGGGCAGTTTCGGGTGCGGAGTATCGGTCTTGGCGGCGATGACGACGTTGGCGCCGTCGGCTGCGGCCCGCAGCGCGATTGCTCGGCCGATGCCGCGCGAGCCGCCGGTGATGAACAGCGTCTTGTTATCCAGGTTGCTCATGTCGATGGGTCTCCAGGCTGGCGACGCGCGGGCCATCGCGCGGGTGCTGACGTATCATAACCGACCCGGCGCGCGGCGCTGACCGCCCGCCCGATACACACCGGAGCATGCCTTGGAATCAGGCTGGATACAGCCACTGCTGGACTGGATTGCCGCGAACCCCGGCTGGGCCGGTTTCGCGGTGTTCGTGCTGGCGTTCCTGGAGTCGCTGGTCATCATCGGCTTTTTGCTGCCGGGCATCTTCATCCTGTTCGCCATCGGCGCGATGATCGGCCTGGGCATGACCGGCATGCTGCCCATCTGGGTGGGTGGGTCGCTGGGCGCGGTGGCCGGTGACCTGGTCAGCTACTGGGTTGGCCATCGTTACCAGCAGCGCCTGCGCACGCTGTGGCCGTTCAGCCGCTACCCCGGCATGTTGCTGCGCGGCGACGAATTCTTCGCCCGGCATGGTGCCAAGAGCGTGATCATTGGCCGGTTTATCGGCCCGTTGCGGCCGGTGGTGCCGGCCACGGCGGGCATGCTGGGCATGCCGCTGTCGCAGTTCGCCTGGGTGAGCGTGCCGGCCTGCATCCTGTGGACGCCGGCCTACCTGGTGCCGGGCATGCTGTTTGGCGCGTCGCTGGAAGTGGCCTCGGATTACGCGGGGCGCCTGGCGCTGGTGCTGGCGCTCGCCGTCGGCGTGGTCTGGCTGGCGCTGTGGGCGGTGCGCATGCTGTACGAGATCTCCGCCGTGTACTCGGCGCGCTGGCTGCGGCGCGCCATTCGCTGGTCGCGGCGCCACCCGGTGCTTGGCCGCCTGGCCGGCCCCATTCTCGACCCGTCGCAGCCGGAGGTGCTGTCGGTCAGCATGCTCGGCCTGCTGCTGGTGGTCGCCCTTTGGGGTTTCGTGCTGCTGATGTTCCTGGCGCCGTTCGGGCCCGAGCCCGGCGTGCGTGACCTGGCGGTCATGAACTGGGCGCAGACGCTGCGCAATGACATCACCGACCCGTTCATGGTGGTGGTCAGCCAGTTGTCGCGCTGGTGGGTGCTGCTGCCCACGCTGGTGGCCACGCTGCTGTGGCTGCTGGGTGCGGAGCGGCTGGATGCCGCCATCCACTGGCTGGTGGCGATGGCTGGGGCCATGGTGTTGCAGGCGCTGATGGCCATGTCGCTGCGGGCCACGCCCGCGCTGCAGGCGGCCGGAAGCGAGCACGTCTATGTGCCCAGCGCGCACCTGACCCTGGTGACCGTGCTGCTGGGCTTTTTCTCCGTGATGGTGGCCAAGGAGCTACGCCGCAAACACCGCCGCTGGCCCTACCTGGCGGCCACGCTGCTGGTCACGCTGCTGCTGTTCGCGCGCATCTACCTGGGCCTGGACTGGTTCAGCGGCGCGCTGGCCGGCGTGATCCTGGGGCTGGCCTGGACGGCGATTGTCGGCATGGCCTACCGCGCCCGCGCCAAGCGGCATTTCGCCGGTGGCGTGGCCTGCGCCATCTTCTTCGGCACCCTGGTCATGACCATCGCCTGGCAGGCCGATGTGCACCTGGACCGGGACCTGGAGGCCGTCCGCGTGCCGCTGCCGGAGGCCACGCTGGCCGAAAGCGAGTGGTGGGACGGCGCCTGGGCCGAACTGCCGCAGCGTCGCACGTACTCGCGCTCGGTCGCCTCGCGCCGTTTTAACTTCCAGATGGTCGGTGACATTGAAACCCTGCGCGAGGCGCTGGAAGCGGAAGGCTGGGCACCGGCCGAGGCCGACGACTGGCGCTGGTTCCTGCGCGCCCTGAACCCGAACGCCGACGAGGCGACCCTGCCGCTCACTGGCAAAAACTACCTGGGCCACCGGGAGACGCTGGTGCTGCGCCTGCCCGGGAGTGCCGACGAGCAGATGGTATTAAGGCTCTGGGACTCGGGTACCCGACTGGTTCCCGGGGGTGACACGGTGTGGTTAGGCCAGTTTCACCGTGAAAGGCTGGTCAAGCGCGTCTGGCTGTTCAGCTACTGGAACGCGGCAGAACCAGCGCAGGCGGATGTCAGTGACCTGGAAGAGCTTCTCGGTCCAGCCTGGCAGTTTCAACAGGCGTTGCCCTACTTCTTCCTGCTCCGCCCTGCGCCCTGATCGCCCGGTTCAAACCGCCGCGACAGAAGCAACCGTCTTTTTGTACTAAGCTGGACTGAAGTCATGTCGCGTTACCAGGGGGGAGACCATGAATTTTGCGCGCACGGTCATTGTCAGCTTTTTGTTCGTAGCCGGGGTCTTTGCGCCGGTCATCGTGTCGGCGGCCACCATCACGGTCGAAGCCGGAGACAACCAGGGGCTGATTGACGCGATTAACACGGCCAATGCCAACGGCGAAGAAACCACCATTTCCCTGGTACCTGATGCCGATGGCAACACGGAATTCGTGTTTGACATGCCGTACCAGTCAACGGGCTCGGCCCTTCCCGTCATTACGTCGCCTATCGATATAGTGGTCGTCTCCGATGTGCCGGGTGAAGCGGGCCGGATGACCTTCAGGCGGGCTGCAGGCGCCCCGGAATTCAGGGCGATTCACTTTGAGGGAATGGCCGGAAACACGCCGTCCTCGGTGCACATTTTTGATATCAACATCGTCGATTTTTCGGCTGGCACAGAAGGAGGTGGGGCCATTTTGGTCAGTGGTTCAGGTGCCTTGTTCTTGGTCTCGGCAACGCTGGCGGGCAATGATTCTTCCGGAAACGGCGGTGCGCTGCGAGCCACCGGGCAGACGTTGGTTAGGACCGTTGGCGTTCGTTTTGTCGATAACCATGCGAACCAGGTGGGCGGTTCAATTTCTCTCGAAGGCAATTCCCAGGGGCAAGTTGTCAGCTCCCGGTTTGAAAACAACCGTGCCGGCGTGTTCGGTTGCGATATCAACGTGGCGTCCGGGGGTATCGGGAACGGGTTCACGGTTCTTCAACTTCAAAATTCGATTTTCGAGGCGAGCTGCAACAATGTCACCGTGGAAAACCCGCTCGGCGAGATTGAGGCAAAGGGCAACACGTTCTTCGGCACCGGCGAGGCATTCGATTCGACCGACATCGTTCATGTCCTGGGCAACATTTTCGACCTCGAGCCTCCGCAACCCAGTTCCAGCCAGGGCGCGCAAGGCAGAGGTGCGCCGGTGACCAAGGCGCTGTGCAACGATTTTGGCATTGGTGAGTTCGTTTCGCTCGGCTACAACATTGCCACGGTGGACGGGTGTGGCCTGGATGATCCCACGGACCAGGTCAACACGGATCCAGGCCTGGTCATTGGGCAGGACGGACTGCCTGTTCCTGGTCCGAGCAGTCCGGCAATTGAGTCCGGGGCTTCTGAAGTCGTGGTGGTTGATGGCAGCGAGCTCGCCTCCCTGCCTTGCGGTTATGTCGACATGACCGGCCTGGGCCGTCCGCAGGATGCCGATGGTGATGGCGAATTCGTGTGCGACCGTGGCGCGGTGGAGATGGCCGGTACGGGCATGGTTTCGGCCGGCCACAGCGGCGCTTTCTATAACTCGGCCCGCAATGGCGAAGGCAATTACGTCGAGATCCTCAATGACGAACTGGCGGTGGTATACACGTTCAGCTACCGGCCGGATGGCTCCGGGCCTTCCTGGTTTGTTGGTGCCGGCGAGATCCGTGGCAACTCGATTGTCATTGACGAACTCCAGCGGCCCACCGGGACGTCGTTTGGCGCCTAATTTGATGCCGCGGAGATCGAACGAACGCCGGCCGGTTCCATGTCCATGGTCTTTCCTGACTGCGGGGTTACGGGTGAAGGCGGCAGCGTGGCCTACACCGGGGCGCCAGAACTTGGGTACGAAGGCGTGCTTAGCAGGGCGCAACGGCTATCGCGCGTCGTTGGGTGTGATTTCACGCCATCGGCCGATGCGGGGCTGTCCGGGTCGTACTTCGCGCCCGAGAGAAACGGCGAGGGCGTGATCGTCGAGTGGCTGGACAACGGTATGGTGACGGCCATTTTCTTCACCTTCGATACCGAGGGCGACCAGTTTTGGGTCACCGGTACCGGGGCGCCCAACGGCCGCTCGGTCACGATGGACGTGGTTTACCCGGGGACGTCCACGCGCTGGGGCCGCGGCTTCGATGCCGGCGAGATCGAGCTGCCCGTCTGGGGCACGTTTACGCTGAGCTGGAGCGACTGCAATAACCTGTCGTTCAGCTACGATTCCAGCGTGCCTGGATATGGCAGCGGCAGCCACCAGTACACGCGAATCTCAACGCTGCAGGGGACGAGCTGCCCGGGTTTCTAGTCGATCGCGCCGATGTCGCGCGCGAATCGGCGCGGCGCAGCCTCGAAGCCGCCGTTGCTCATGAACACGACGTGGTCGCCGGGTTTCACGAACTCCAGCATCTGCGAGAGCATGTCGTCGGTACGGGTGACGACGCGACCGCGGCCGTCGAGCGGCTTCAGGGCCACCTGCGGGTCCCAGTCGATGTCGCCCGGAGTCAGCAGCCAGACGCGGTCGGCGGCAATCAGTGATGGGCCAAGCAGGTCGGCGTGTACGCCGGCGCGCATCGTGTTGCTGCGCGGTTCCAGCGCGACCAGGATGCGGTCATTGCCGACGCGGCGGCGCAGGCCTTCCAGGGTCATGCGGATGGCCGTGGGGTGGTGGGCAAAGTCATCGTAGACGTGGATGCCGTCGGCCTCGCCGATGGGTTCCAGCCGGCGCTTGACACCCTGGTAGCGCGCCAGCGCGCCGATGGCGGTGGCCGGCGCCACGCCGACAGACACCGCGGCCGCGACCGCGGCGCAGGCATTCATGGCGTTGTGTTCGCCGCAGTTGTCCCACTCCACCTCGCCCTGCAACTCGCCGTTGCGATGGAAGGCCAGGCGGGTGCCGCCGGGGTTCAGCCGCTCGACCTGCCAGTCCGTGCCGTCGCCGGTGGAGAATGACTGGCGCTGGCTCCAGCAGCCCATTTTCAGCACCGATTCCAGCTCGGAGCTTTCGCCGTTGACCACCAGCGTGCCCTCGCCGGGAATGGTGCGCACCAGGTGGTGGAACTGGGTCTTGATGGCGTCCAGGTTGGGGTAAATGTCGGCGTGGTCGTATTCCAGGTTGTTCAGGATCGCCACGCGCGGGCGGTAGTGGACGAACTTGGCGCGCTTGTCGAAAA
Organism: Marinihelvus fidelis; assembly: GCF_008725655.1. NCBI lineage: Bacteria > Pseudomonadati > Pseudomonadota > Gammaproteobacteria > Chromatiales > Wenzhouxiangellaceae > Marinihelvus > Marinihelvus fidelis. The sequence continues at coordinate 415,822 of NZ_VYXP01000005.1, forward strand.
ACGCGGTGTCGTACTCGTCGGCCTCGACCACGAAGAATTGCTCGCCATCGCGTGCCGACAGGCCGAAATTGCGCGGCACGCCACCGATCAGGAAGCCCGGCGCCAGGCCGGCGTCTTCAAGAATCCAGGCCAGCATGCTGGACGTGGTGGTCTTGCCGTGGGTGCCGGCCACGGCCAGTACGGTCTTGCCGCGCAGGTAGTTTTCACCCAGCCAGCGCGGTCCGGAGACGTAGTTCATGCCCTCGTTAAGGACCTTCTCGACGGCCGGGTTGCCACGGGTCAGGGCATTGCCGATGACGACCAGGTCCGGGGCGGGGTCCAGCGGCGCATTTTCGTAGCCCTCGGTGAGCTCGATGCCTTCTTTTTCCAGCAGCGTGCTCATGGGCGGGTAGGTGTTCTGGTCGGTGCCGGTGACACGGAAACCGGCGCGCCGCGCCAGCAGGGCGACGCCACCCATGAAGGTGCCGCAGATGCCAAGAATGTGGATATGTTTCATGTGGTGTAAGCGAAATGCAGGATCACGTAGGTCATGGCCATCAGCAACACGGTAATCAGCACGCCGATGGACAGCGAGGTGTCCAGCGCGTGCCGGTAGATGTTGGCATCGACGGCCAGGCCCCAGCAGAAAATAAAGAACCAGACGAAGAACAGCAGCGGCTGGTTGACGTTGCTGTCGGCCTGTACCAGCAGGACGAACAACAGCAGGCCCATGGCAATGCCGACGGCGGCCAGCGCCAGCAGGGTCTGCGCGGCACGCTCGGGACGACGGCGGTAGCGCAGTATCGCCAGCACGGCGATGGCCTGGATGCCAATCGCCAGCAGGCTGCGGCCGGCGGCGGTCTCATTGCCCAGGTGCTGTGCGGTCAGGACCGAGGCCCCGAACGAGGCCATCATCACGATCAGGGTCAGTGCCCACGACGAGGGCAGGTCCTGCGGGCCGGCCTTCAGCCTGAGCAGGGCCCACAGGGTCTTGAGCGGGTTATCCACGGGGCCAGGCGTGCCCTCGTCGGCAACGCGGCCGTCAGGCCGCGCCGTCCATCGACAGGGCGGACTTGATGCGTTCGAGGACTTCCTCGATGCTGCCTTCGCCCAAGACACGGGTGAGCAGGCTGCGCTCCTCGTAGAAGCCGGCGACCGGCGCGGTCTGCTCATCGTAAACGCGCATGCGGTTGCGGACGACTTCCTCGGTGTCGTCGCTGCGGCCTTCTTCGGTGGCGCGCTTGGCGATGCGCTCGACGACGCGGTCTTCGCTGACCTCGATCATCACTGCCTCTTCGATCGGCTGGTCGAGCTTGCCCAGCAGGGCCTCCAGCGCCTCGGCCTGGGCCAGGTTGCGCGGGTAGCCATCGAGGATAAAGCCCGGCGCCACGTCGGCCTCGGCCAGGCGCTCCTCGATCAGGTTCAGCATCACATCGTCCGGCACCAGTTCACCGCGGTCCATGATGGCTTTCGCCTGCTGGCCCAACGGGGTCTGGTTGGCGACGGCCTGGCGGAGCAGGTCACCGGTGGAAATGTGGGGGATTTCAAAATGGTCTTTCAGGAGCGCCGCCTGGGTGCCTTTTCCGGACCCGGGCGCACCCAGTAACACGATTCGCATGAGACGGTTCCCGTCGTTTGGAGCAGGGCTGGTGCCAAACGCGTAAAGCTACCCGCTCGGTGCCTCGCAGTCAATGTAAATGCGGCCTGCGCTGCGCTACCCTAGGGGAGACAACAACAAGGAGAAGCCGCCGGATGAACCGCTCAACTCACCGGAATGGACGGGCTCTTCGCCTGGTCCGCAGCGTGTTATTGCTTGCCCTGTTCTCGACCACGGCGAACAGCGCCCTGGCCGAAGCCACTGCAAAATGGCAGTCCCTGTACAACGGCAAGGACCTGTCCGGCTGGACGCAGGTGACCGGTTCCGCGCTGTTCGAGGCGGACGGCGAGGCCATCGTCGGTCACGCGGTGGCCGATTCACCCAACAGTTTCCTGGCCAGCGAGTATGGCTACGGTGATTTCATCCTGGAATACGAGGCCCGCGTGGACTCCGCGTTGAATTCCGGCGTGCAGGTTCGCAGCGCGCTGGGCGACGACGGCTTCGTGCAGGGCTACCAGGTGGAGATCGACCCGAGCCCGCGGGGGTTTTCCGGCGGCATCTACGAGGAGCGCCTGCGCGGGTGGCTCTATCCGCTGTCGCTGAACGAGCCCGCGCGAACTGCGTTCACAGTGGGCGGGTGGAACCGGTTTCGTGTCGAGGCGATTGGCGATTCGATCCGGGTCTGGGTGAATGACGTCCAGGCCGTTGACCTGGTCGATGACGGCCAGGCTGCGGGCTTTGTCGCCCTGCAGGTGCATTCCATCCGTGGTGATGAACTGACCGGCGCCACGGTTCGCTGGCGCAAGCTGCGCATCCTCACCGAGGACGTCGCGGCACATGCCCGGCAACCGGACCCGGGCGTGGCCCAGGCCAGCTACCTGGTGAACCGGTTAACGGAGCGTGAGACCGGGGAAGGCTGGCAGCTGCTCTGGGATGGAGAGACCAGTGAAGGCTGGCAGGGCGCGAAGCTCGACCACTTTCCCGAGTCCGGCTGGACCATGAGCGACGGCGTGCTGACCATCGAGGCCACCAACGGCGGCGAGGCGACCGGCCCCGGCGACATTGTTACCACGCGGGCCTTTAGCGATTTCGAACTGGCCTTCGAGTTTCGCATCACCGAGGGCGCCAACAGTGGAGTGAAGTACTTCGTCGACCCGGCGCTGAACCAGGGCGAGGGCTCGGCCATTGGCTGCGAATTCCAGGTGCTGGACGACCAGCGTCACCCGGACGCGAAGGCTGGCGTGAATGGCAACCGGACCCTGGGCTCGCTGTACGACCTGGTGGCCGCGGAAAACCTGCAGACCGAGGGCCGGGCCAAGCAGTTCAAGGGCGTGGGACGGTGGAACCACGGCCGCATCGTGTCCCGTGATGGCCGCGTCGAACACTGGCTGAACAACGAGCGGGTGGTGGAGTTCGATCGCAACAGCCAGGTGTTCCGCGCACTGGTGGCCTACAGCAAGTACAAAATCTGGCCTGGCTTTTGCCAGTGGCCGGCCGGCCGGATCCTGCTACAGGATCACGGTGATACGGTCAGCTACCGCAGCATCAAGCTTCGCGAGCTCTGAGTTAACGCACAAGACACCAGGAGACCAGGCCGATGGCACCGACCCGGCGAAATTTTCTGACTTCAACCGCCTCCGTGGGGCTGGCGGCCTCCTTGACCAGCGCGGCGAGTTACGCGCGGATCCTGGGCGCGAACGAGCGCATCAACCTGGGCTTCGTGGGCTTGCGCAGTCGTGGCGAGGCGCTGGTGAAATCGACCCTGTCCGTGGGTGGTTCGGGCGTGGGCATCCCCGCCATCTGCGATGTCGATAGCCGTGTCCTGGACACGGCGGGTGCTTCGATCCTGGCCGCGACCGGCCAGGCGCCGGCGGCGGACGCCGATTTCCGCCGCATGGCCGGGAACCCCGATATCGATGCGGTGGTGATCGCCACACCGGACCATACCCACGCACCGTTCGCGATCATGGCCATGCAGGCGGGCAAGCATGTCTATGTCGAAAAGCCCTGCAGCTACAACGCCCGGGAGTGCGAGTTGCTGGTCGAGGCCCAGCAGCGCACCGGCCGGGTGGTGCAGATGGGCAACCAGCAACGCTCGGCGCCCACAACCATCGCGGCCATCGGCGCCATTCATAATGGCGCCATCGGCCGGCCGTACATGGGCAAGGCCTGGTACTCGAACAAGCGTGGCTCGATCGGCACCGGCCAGGCGGTGCCGGTGCCGGACTGGCTGGACTGGGACCTGTGGCAGGGCCCGGCGCCGCGGCGGTCCTACCGGGACAACTACGTTCACTACAACTGGCACTGGTTCCGGCACTGGGGCACCGGCGAGATCAATAACAACGCGTTACACGAGCTGGATATCTGCCGCTGGGCGCTGGGGGTTGGGCTGCCCGACCGGGTGACCTCTTCGGGTGGGCGTTTCCATTTCCAGGACGACTGGGAGTTCTACGATACGCAGGTGGCCAGCTATGACTATGCCGGCGACTGCTCCATCACCTGGGAAGGCCGCAGCTGCAACGACCTGAAATTCTTCGGCCGGGGGCGCGGCGCCACAATTCATGGCACCGAGGGCTCCATGCTGATCGACCGCAACGGCTACATCCGCTATGACCTGGCCGGCAATGAAGTCGAGCGGGTCGACGAAGGCGCGACGTCCGCCACCACCGATGTCGTCGGCGAGGGGCCGCTGGTCGATTTCCACTTCCGCAACTATTTCGATGTCATCCGCGGCAACGGCGTACTGCACTCACCGATTGACGAGGGTGCGGTCAGCACGCTGATGTGCCACCTGGGAAACATCGCGCAGGATGTGGGGCGCACGCTGGAAATCGATACCACGACGGGCCGCATTCTCGGCGATGAGCAGGCCATGGCCGCATGGAGCCGCGAGTACCAGGATGGCTGGTCGCCGGAAGCCTGAGGCACGCCGGCGCCGCCTCCACTAGAATAGGCCGGACCCACACTTACCGACCGATTCGGGGGAACCATGGCGAAGAAGAACCTGCTCTACGCCCAGTCCGGCGGCGTCACGCCGGTGATCAATGCGACCGCCTGCGGGGTGATCGAAACCGCGCGCGTCAACCGTGACCAGGTCGGCAAGGTGTATGCCGGCGAGAACGGCATCATCGGCGTGCTGCGCGAGAACCTGATCGACACCTCGAAGGAGCGCAAGGGCGATATCGCCGCGCTGCGGCACACGCCGGGTGGCGCGTTTGGTTCCTGCCGTTTCAAGCTCAAGGGCATCGAGGACAACCGTGCCGAGTACGAGCGCCTGATCGAGGTGTTCAAGGCGCACGACATCGGCTATTTCCTTTACAACGGTGGCGGTGATTCGTCCGACACCGCCTACAAGGTCTCGCAGATCGGCTCGAAGCTGGGCTACCCCGTGCAGTGCATCGGCGTGCCCAAGACCATCGACAACGACCTGCCGATCACCGACAACTGCCCGGGCTTCGGCTCCGTGGCCAAGTACGTGGCCGTGTCGATCATGGAGGCCAGCCTGGATGTCGAATCGATGGCATCGAGCTCCACCAAGGTGTTCATCCTGGAAGTGATGGGGCGCCACGCGGGCTGGATCGCCGCGGCCGGCGGCCTGGCGCAGCGCGAGGACGGCGACCCGCCGCACATCATCCTGTTCCCCGAGCGGCCGTTCGAGCAGCGCGCGTTTTTGAAGCGCGTGAAGGAATCGGTGGAAAAGTACGGCTACTGCTCGATCGTCGTGTCCGAGGGCGTGCGCGACAGGAAGGGCAAGTTCCTGTCCGACTCCGGCGTGCGCGATGCCTTTGGCCACGCGCAGCTGGGCGGCGTGGCGCCGGTCATCGCCTCACTGGTGAAAGAGAAGCTCGGCTACAAATACCACTGGGCCGTGTCCGACTACCTGCAGCGCTCCGCGCGCCACGTGGCTTCGAAGACCGATGTCGACCAGGCGTATGCCATGGGCAAGGCGGCGGTGGATTTCGCCATCGCCGGCAAGTCCGGCGTGATGCCCACCATCGAGCGCACCTCCGACAAGCCTTATCGCTGGAAGGTGGGCGAGGCGCCGCTCTCAAGGGTCGCCAATCGCGAGAAGAAGATGCCGGCGCGGTACATCACCAAAGACGGCTTCGGCATTACGCCGTCGGCGCGCAAGTACCTGGAGCCGTTGATTCGTGGCGAGGACTACCCGCCGTACGATAAGCAGGGCCTGCCGAAATACGTGCGCCTGCAGAAGAAGCTGGCGCCGAAGAAGCTCGATCCCTTCGAGGTCGACGACTGATTGCCCCGGCGCGCCCGGCCCTGGCCGGGCTCCTGGCGCTACTTTGCGGCCTGTGCACCACCGCCGTCACGGCGGATGCGATCCAGGCGCAGGTGGAATTCCTGGCGGACGATCGCCTGGGTGGGCGGCAGCCGGGGACGGCGGGCTATGACCTGGCCGCCCGGTACGTTGCTGAACAGTTCCGCAACCTGGGCGTGTCGCCCGCCGCACCTGGCGATGGTTGGTTCCAGCCGGTGCCGCTGCGCTCCGCTTCGCGCGTCGAGGGCAGCGACACGGCAGCCGTGATACAGCGGGGGCGACGCATCGAGCTCGACTTTCCTGCTGATTTCTTCCGCAGGCCCGACCTGTTGCTGGAGCAGTCGCGGCTGCGCGCCGCCATGGTGTTCGTGGCCTACGGCGTGGACGCGCCGGCGCTGGGCTACAGCGACTACACGGATGTGGACGTCCGCGGCAAGGTCGTGGTGATGCTCGCAGGCACACCGGCGGCGCTGGACGGTGATGCCGCCGGCTACTTTGGCACCGAGCAGGCCAAGCTGGAAGCCGCCGCCAGGCACGGCGCGGCCGGGGTGGTGTTCGTGTTCACGCCGTTGAACGAGGCAGTCACTGCCTGGGATGACATCCAGGCGATGACCACGGCGCCGGCGATCGGCGCGATCAACGGTAACGGCCGGGTCACCGGCACCGTTCCGGGGCTGCACAGCGCGACGACCATCAGTCACCACGCCGCCGGGCCGCTATTCGACGGCTCCGGCCATGAACTTACCGACATCCTGGCGCTGGACCGCGAGGGCGGCCGGGTGCCGGTGTTCGGGCTCGACGGTGAAATCAAACTGGCGCAGGCCAGCCGGCACGATGCCATCCACAGCGCCAATGTCGTTGGCATGGTGCCCGGGACGGACCCGTTGCTGGCGCGGGACCTGGTCGTTTACGTTGCCCACCTCGACCATATCGGGGTTCGCCCCATCGATGGCGAGCCAGTGGTCCATAACGGCGCGCTCGACAACGCGGTTGGTGTGGCGGTCATGCTGGATGTCGCACGCCGCTTCGTGAAGCAGCCGTCACGGCGCACCGTCGTGTTCCTGGCGACCACCGCCGAGGAGGCCGGGCTGGTAGGCGCTGACTGGTACGCGCGCCAGCCGTTGCCGGCCGGCCATCGCCCCGTGGCGGTCATCAATATCGACATGCCGGTGTTGCTGTTCGACTTTACTGAAGCGGTGGCCTGGGGCGGTGAGCGCTCGAGCCTGGGCGACGCGTTCGCCGTGGCGGCCGCAGAGAGCGGTATCAGCGTGGCGGATGACCCTTTCCCGGGCCTGAATATCTTCACCCGTAGCGACCACTACGCCTTCGTTCGACAGGGCGTGCCGGCGCTGATGCTCGGGCCCGCACCCGGACCGGATGGCGGGGACAACGCGATTCGCTTCGACCGCTTCCTGGCGGAGAGTTACCACCGGCCGTCGGACCGGCCGGGCATCGGCATTGATTACGCGGCCGCCGATCGGTTCGCGCGGCTGGCGTTCCGCACCGGCGAGGTGGTCGCGGGCCAGTCGGCCAGGCCGCGCTGGCGTGCCGGTGATTTCTTCGGAGAGACCTTCAGCCGGTAGAATTGCGCCATGAACGAGACCATCACGATTTTCTGCACCTGTCCCGACGAGGAAACCGCCGGCCGGCTGGCCGAGGGCCTGGTGGAGGCGCGCCATGCCGCCTGTGTGAACATCCTGCCCGGTGTGCGGTCTGTATACCGCTGGGAAGACCGGGTAGAGCGCGCGCGGGAGGCGCTGATGATCATCAAGACCACGTCCACACATTTCTTTGTTATCGAGCGCTGGATGGCCGAGCACCATCCCTACGATGTGCCCGAACTGGTGGCCGTGCGCGCCGAGCACGTGTCCGAGCCCTACCTGGCCTGGCTGCGACAGTCGGTGTCGGTGTGAGCAGTTGGCGACAGCGGGCCGCGTTGCCCGGCTGGCTGGGTATGGCCTGCCTGCTGCTGGCGGCCTGGCTGCCGGCGGCGGCCCAGGCGGTATCGCCGCAGGAAGTGAAACCCTATGCCGAGGTCTTCAGCCTGCAGGCGCGGGCCGAAACACGCGCGCAGCTGGTGCTCGAGTGGACCATCGCCGACGGTTACTACCTGTATAACAACCAGTTCCTGGGGTTCACCAGCCCCACGCCCGGCGTCACGCTGGGCCAGCCCGTCCTGCCGCCGGGCAAGCGCAGCTTCGACGCGCTGCTGGGCGAGGAAGTGGAGAAGTATCACGGCCAGATGGTGGTGACGCTGCCGATGGTCGCCGTGCCCGCTGATGTCGACGAGCTGGTGATCGAAACGCGCTCCCAGGGTTGCCTGGAAGACGTGTTGTGCTACCCGCCGACCACGCAGCAGGTGAGCGTGAACCTGCCCGCCGGCGCGGCCGAACCCGGCGTGACGGGCGCACCTTCAGGCCTGGATGAGCTGCTGTCCGGGCTGGGCGCCACGCCGTCGGCGACCGGCGCGCCGCTGCAGGACAAACCACCGGCGCTGGCACCCGACGAGGCCTTCGTCTACGAGGCTGTCGGCCTGGACGAGGACACGGTGCTGGTACGGTTTACGGCGCAGCCGGGCTATTACCTGTACGTCGACAAGTTCGCCTTTGAAGTGATCGGCGCAAGTGACGTGCAGGTTCGCCGGGTTGAGTTGCCGACAGGCACCATAAAGGACGACCCCGAATTCGGCCCGGTGCCGGTCATTTACGACCAGGTGGAGATTCCCGTGCACCTGTCTCGGCCCGCCGGGCCCGACCGCGAGATTGTGCTGGCGGCGGACTGGCAGGGTTGCCGCGATGGCGATATCTGCTACCCGCCGCAACGCGGCCAGCTGACCGCGGAGCTGGCCGCGGCCAGCGTGGCAGTCAGTGGGCCGGCATTGGTGTCCTCGGCCGCGCCCGAGGTGCCGATCGGTGAGCAGGGCCGCCTGGCGCGGCTGCTGCTGGAGCGGCCGGTGGCCGCCATGGTGGCCTTTTTCATTGCTGGCATCCTGCTGGCGTTTACGCCCTGCGTGTTCCCGATGGTGCCGATCCTTTCCGGCATCATCGCCGGCGAAGGCGAAAACGTGACCACCGGGCGCGCGTTCTGGTTGTCGCTGGTCTACGTACTGGCGATGGCGTTGACCTACACCGTGGCCGGCGTGCTGGCCGGCCTGTTCGGGCAGAACCTGCAGGCCGTGTTCCAGGACCCGTGGGTGATCTCCTTTTTCGTGCTGGTGTTTATCGTGCTGGCGCTGTCGATGTTCGGCTTCTTCGAACTGCAGCTGCCGTCGAGCTGGCAGACCCGCCTGGCCGAGCGCAGCAACCGCCAGGGCGGCGGCAAGCTGGGTGGCGTGGCGGTCATGGGGCTGTTATCGGCGCTGATTGTCGGGCCCTGCGTGGCGCCGCCGCTGGCCGCCGCGCTGATCGTGATCGGCAGTTCCGGCGATGCGTTGCTGGGCGGCGCGGCGCTGTTCGCGCTGTCCATGGGCATGGGCGTGCCGCTGCTGGTGTTCGGCGTCACCGCCGGTCGCTACCTGCCGCGCGCCGGCCGCTGGATGGGCGCAATCAAGGCCGTGTTCGGCGTCGGCCTGCTGGCGCTGGCCATCTGGCTGCTGGAGCGCATCCTGCCCGGTGCCGTGATCATGGCGCTGTGGGGCGTGCTGGCCATTGGCTGCGGTGTGTTCCTGGGCGCGCTGGAGCGCGTGCCGGAAGGCGCCGGTGGCTGGCCACGGGCCTGGAAGGCGCTGGGCCTGGTGCTGTTGCTGGTGGGCGCAGCCGAGATCGTCGGCTCGGTGTCGGGCGGCGACAACTGGATGCGACCGTTGCAGCACCTGGGCGCGTCGGCGCGGCATAGTGGCGAAGGGGCATCGCGCTCCGCGCACATCGAGCCGGAGCGGATCAAGTCGCTGGACGACCTGGCGGCGGCCGTCGCCCGCGCCAATGCCGCCGGCAAGCCGGCCATGCTCGACTACTATGCCGACTGGTGCGTGGAATGCCTGCGGATGGAGCGGAACACGTTTCCGAAGCCGGAAATCCAGGCGCTGTTCGAGCGCATCCATCCGCTGCAGGCGGATGTCACCGAACACGACAAGGTCGACCAGGCGCTGATGGCCGAATACGATGTCATCGGCCCGCCGGCGATCCTGTTCTTCGATCGCGCCGGCCGCGAGATGCCCGCCTACCGGCTGGTTGGCTATTTTGATGCGGATTCATTCGCGTCCCACCTGGAAAAAGTGCTGGAGGCACAATGAACCGTCAACTGATCCTGTTCACCGCGGTCGCCATCCTGGCCGCCACGGCCGGCGGCGTGGTCGCCACCTGCCGGGCCCAGCAGGCCGGCGAGTCCATGGTCGAACAGGCCGAGGCGAAAAACGCCAAGTCCGGGCTGGTCGGCAGCCACCGGCCCGACTGGTCAGTCGCGGGGCTGGACACCGAGCCCGTCACCGCCGCGGACTTCGACGGTCGTGTCGTGCTGGTCAACTTCTGGGCCACCTGGTGCGCGCCCTGCCGCGCCGAGATGCCAATGCTGGCCGAGGTCGACGCCGAGTACCGCGACCAGGGCTTCACCGTGGTGGGCGTGGCCATGGATGACCTCGAGCCGGCCAGGGAATTTCTCGACAGCCTGTCCATCGATTACCCCGTGGCCGTCGGCCAGGCCGACGTCATGACCATGAGCCGTGACTACGGCAACCTGGCCGGCATGCTGCCTTACTCGGTGCTGATCGGCCGCGACGGCATTGTGCGCTGGACCAAGCTGGGCGAAGTGCATCGCGAGGAACTGGTCGAGCAGTTGAAGCCCTTGCTTTGAAGGGCGTGAGCGCTGAATCCGCGCGCGGAGCATCCACGTTGTGAGCCGGCTCCGGTATCGCCCTGAACTCGATGGCCTGCGCGCACTGGCGGTATTGCCGGTGCTGCTCTACCACGCCCGCCTGCCGCTGGGCGACGGCTTCCTGTTCAAGGGCGGCTACCTGGGCGTCGATGTCTTCTTCGTCATCTCCGGCTACCTGATCACCGCGCTGATCTGGAAAGAATGGTCGGAAACCGGCGCCTTCTCCTACCGCCGGTTTTACGAGCGCAGGGTGCGCCGGCTGTTGCCGATCCTTTTCCTTGTCGTGCTGGCCACGCTGGTCGCCGGCTGGAAGATCCTGATGCCGGCGCAGATGATCGACTTCACCCGTTCGGCACTGGCCAGCCTGGGCTTTGTGTCCAATGTGTACTGGTGGTCGACACTGTTCGATTACGGCGCAACCTCTTCGCTGATCAAGCCGCTGGTGCACACCTGGTCCCTGGCCGTCGAGGAGCAGTTCTACCTGGTGTTCCCGGCGCTGTTCCTGTTGTTGTTGCGCCGGGGCTCGCGTTTCACGGCGCTGGCCCTGGCGGCCCTGGTCGTGGCCGGGTTGCTGGCCGGCCAGGCGATGACCTGGCTCAGCCGGGACTGGGCGTTCTTCATGTTGCCGGCACGGGCATGGGAGCTGGGCGCGGGCGCGGTGCTGGCGATGGTCCAGGCGCGCGGCACCGCGTTGCCGGCGGAACGCCGCGGCGCCGGGCTGCTGGCCGCGACCGGTGTCGCGCTGATCATCCTGGCCTATGTCTTCCTGCCCTATGGCCGCAGTCACCCCGGCTTCCCCACCGTGGTCCCGGTGGTCGGCACACTGCTGTTTATCGCGTTCGCGGGGCCGGGTAACTGGGTCGGGCGGCTGGCGTCCTGGGGGCCGGTGGCGGGCATCGGCCTGGTGTCGTACTCGCTGTATATCTGGCACTACCCCATTTTTGCGCTCTTCAGGCTGCAGCCCGGGCATATGAACCCGAAGGACTGGGTGTGGCCCTTCGCGCTGACGTTCGTCCTGTCCATTGCCGGTTACTTCCTGGTGGAGAAGCCCTGCCGTGATGCATCACGGGTGCGACTGCGTACGATTGTCGCGGGCCTGGTGCTGGTGCTGGGCATCATGGTCGCCGTGTTCGTGGCCAGCAATGTCACCCGTGGGCTGCCACAACGGCTGCCCGAACTGGTGGCGCTGTACGGCAAGAACCAGATGGACAACGAACTGCTGCGTGATGACTCGTGGGCCATCCTCGATGACATGGCGGCGGAGCACGGATACGGTCCGGTGCACCAGTTCCGGCCCACGGCCTTTGAATCCGAGCATCTTTGGTTCAGCAACGGCGCCGGTGTCACCCGGGTCCTGGTGGTCGGAAACTCGCATGCCAAGGATGTTTTCAACGCCCTGTGGCTCAACCGTGAGCGTTTTCCCGGAATGGAATTCGCCCGCTACGCCATGGCCAATGCCAGCCCTGAAGCCCTGGCCGCGCTGGACCAGTCGGCCAATTTCCAGCTGGCCGATGTCATCATTTACAGCATCCGCAAGAAAAACACGCGGTTCCAGCCCTACCTGAAGTTCAAGCAGCTCACCGACCGCCGGGGCAAACAGTTCCTGGTCACCACCACGGCGGAGGAGTTCCGGCCGCACCAGGGCATGCCGTTGTTCGATGGCATGCTGAGGTCCGGCATGGACATGTCGCCCGGCAACGTCAACCGCCGGTTCTGGGCCAGGCGGGAACAGGCGCCGCGCAAGGTCAACGCCAGCCTCCGCCAGTTCGCGCGTCAGCACGACATCGACCTGCTGGACAAGACCGAGTACGTCTGTAACCGGAAAGCCAAGACCTGTGACGGGGTCACCCCGGAGGGCTACAAGACCTTCTATGACTACGGCCACTACACGATTGAGGGCGCGACGTATTTTGGCGAGCGAATCGCTGAACTGGGGTGGCTGGACGAGGTGCGTGAGGAGTGAGGAGGTAGGAGGGAGGAGGTAGGAGTGAGTGGTGAGTAGTGAGTAGCGAGTGGTGAGTAGTGAGAAGTCAGCGCATTTCTCGAAGGAGGGTCTTCCTCCTTCCTCCTCCCTCCTCCCTCCTTCCCCCAACGAAAAAGCCCCGGACAGGCCGGGGCTTATTCGTTGGCAGCACGCTGCCTGCAGGCAATGACCTCAGTAGTTGAACTGCAGGCCCAGCGTGGCGTTCCAGCCGTAGATCTCGTTCTCTGCCAGGCGGCCTGAGTCCTTGCCGCTGATGTAGCGCAGCGGTTCGTCGGTCAGGTTGCGGGCTTCGAAGTAAACATCGAAGTGGTCGCCGATGGCGTAGCTGGCCTTGAAGTCGACCTGGCTGTGGTCGTCGACATACAGGTCCTCTTCGGGATCGCCGCCCACCTCGTCCAGGTACTCGCTGCGGTAGGTCCACGCCAGGCGCAGTTCCAGTCCGGAGCGTTCCCAGTACAGCGCGGCGTTGGCCACGTCCGTGGACTGCAGGAAGAACGGCAGTTTGTCGTCGCGATCGAAGACCGTCGCTTCACTGTCGGTGTAGGTGTAGTTGACGCTGGCACCGAAGCCGGACATGAAACCGGGCAGGAACAGGAACTGCTGCTGCCAGTTCAACTCGAGACCCAGCAGTTCGCCGGCCTCGGCGTTCTCGGGACGGGTGATTTCCAGCTCCGCGAACTCACGGCCTTCGTAATTGATGTTCTCGAACGTCTGCGAGCGCGAGAAGATCGGGTTGTCGATGTCCTTGTAGAACAGGCCGGCCGCCAGGATGCCGCCGGATTCGGTGTAGTACTCGAACGACAGGTCCCAGTTCTCGGACTGCAGGCGGTCCAGGTTCGGGTTGCCTTCTTCCACTTCACCCTCGAGCTCGTCGTCGTCGTTGGGCTCGAAGTCGAAGATGCGGTAGGGCACCAGCTGGATATAGCCGGGGCGGCCGATGGTGTTCGTCCACGCGGCGCGGGCGACGAACCCGTCGGTCACCTGCCAGCGGGCCTGGATGCCCGGCAGCACGTCGTCGTAGCGGCTGGAGCCCCTGGTCGGTTGGGCGCGATCGAAATCACCGTCGTCAAACAGCACCGCGTAGGCACCATACTCGGATTCGGTTTCCTCGAAACGTACGCCACCGGTGATGGTCACATCGCCAATGTCGACACCGGCCATGATGTAGGCGGCGTAAACGTCTTCGGTCACCGTGAAGTCCTCGGCGAACTCGTTCTCGTTGGTGTCGTCACTGTTCAGCTCGAAGCCCGCCTCGTTCTGGGCGAAGAAACCTTCCCAGCCGGCGAAGTCCGGAATGGGGCCGAAGGGGTAGAAGCCCGGACGGACCGAGTCGTAGAACCCTTCCTTGCCGGGCACCGAGAACTGCGACAGCAACAGGTCGTCCTCGTAGCCGTCGTAGCTGGGGCCGGTGTTGTCGCTGGTCTTGTCGCGGCCGGTGAACTTCAGGCCGGTCTTGATGTAGCCCGGGTTGTCGCCGAAATCCAGGTCATGACGCCAGTCCAGCTGGAAAATCGACAGGTCTTCTTCCACCAGTTGGCTGTTGCGGTCCACCTGGTTGAACTCGAAGAACGACGGGTCCATGAAATCGCCTGGCGCGGTCACGCGCGGGAAGAAGTCGGAGGTGTCGTAGCTCATCGGCAGCGAATCGGAGACTTCAAAGCTCCACTCGATGTCGTACGGCGTCTTCTGCTCGGTGTGGCCGAAAGTGGCGCTCAGCGACAGCGTGTTGGCACCATAGAGCCATTCACCACCCAGCGTGGACTGCGAAATCGACTGTTCTTCCAGGCGCTTCTTGTAGGCCTTTTCGCCTTCGCCTTCGGTAAACGTACCGGACGTGGCGGTCTGGTCTTCAAGGTCGCCCTCGCGGTAGTCGTACAGGGTTTCGATGCGCTGCTCGGTGTCCGCGAACTCGTTGAACAGGTTGCGGAAGTAGACCTTGAAGTCATCACGCGGGCGCCATTCGAAGTTGGCGACCACGCCGGTGCGCTCACGCTCCAGCGTGTAGTCGCGGTAGACCATCTCGCCCGGGATGTAGTACCCGTCTTCCTCTTCCCAGATATCGGTCTGGACGTTTTCGGACTGGTACTCACGCAGGCTGTAGCTGGCGCTCAGCAGCATGCCGAACTGGTTCTCGGAGCCGAACACCTGCGAGTACGCGGCAGATGCGCTGTATGGGCTCTCGCCATTCATGTCGTAGTAACCGATGTCGGCCGAGCCCTTGATCATGAAGCCGTCTTCATCATCGTAGGGGCTGGGCGTGACCAGGTTGACGGTACCGCCGATGGAGTTGCCGTCCAGGTCCGGGGTCACCGTCTTGATGACTTCCAGCTTGGAGAGCACGTCGGCCGGGATGGTGTCGAGCGCGATGCGGCGGTCGTCCGCCTCCGGTGCGCCGATGGTCTGGCCGTCCATGGTGACGTTGTTCAGGCCCGGGTCGATACCGCGGACCGCCACGTAGCGGCCTTCGCCCTGGTCAATGGAGATCGACACGCCCGGTACGCGGCGCAGGGCCTCGGCGGCGTTCTGGTCGGGCAGCTTGCCGGCGTCATTGGCGTCGATGGAGTCCTTGATGATGTCGGCGGAGTTCTTGTCCTGCACGGAATCGAGCTGCGAGGCGCGGAAACCGGTGACCATGACTTCCTCGGTAACGCCGTAGCCGTTCAGCCCGATGTTCTCGGTGATCGAGCCCGCGTCCGGCACGGTGACGACCAGTTCGGTCGGCTCGTAACCCACGGACTGCACTTCCAGCGTGTATTCGCCGGCGGGCAGGTTGGGCAACGTGAAGTTACCGGAAGAGTCGGTGCGAACGCGGCGGTTGAGTTCCGCGATGCGGACCTCCGCCGACGCCAGCGGACGCTCGGTATCGGCATCGTTGACGCGGCCGCGCAACAGCGCGTCGGCGTAAGCCGTTGAGCCGACGGCCAAAGCCGAGGCCAACACCAGCAAGCGCGCTCCCACGTGGCGCTGCTTCGTTTTCTTGGCAAACATGTCTGGTTCTCCTGTAAAAGACTGAATCGTCCTGGCGACTGTCGGCACCGAGCCCGGTGTGCGCGTTTCGCTCTACTTCGGGCCGGCAAGAGGCTGCCGTAACGTCAAACCGCACTATTGTTCGGCCCGAAGGTGACACTTTCTTTACATTTGCAGTATAGAATGAAATTTCTGTATTATGCAAGTATAGAAAATACGTTCTATTTTGGTGAAATGTTGATACACCAATGCTAAATCGGTATTCCAGCATTGGAATTTTTGTATCATCATGGCGAAGATCCCAAAAGCAACCCAAAAAGAGTCAGGACATTGTCAGAAGCCCCACGGGACCTGGAAACCCTCAGAAACCAGATCGTCGCACGTCACGATGAGCTCAGCCCCCGCCTTCGCCAGGTGGCTGCCTATGTACTTGAGAACCCCAGCGAGGTTGGCCTGCAGACGCTGGCAGTGATCGCCCAGCGCTGTGGCGTGCAGCCGTCGACCATCGTCCGCTTTGCGAAGGCGTTTGGCTATGACGGCGCCAGCCCCATGCAGATGCTGTTCCGCGAAGAACTCATCAATTCGGTGCCCAGCCCCAGCTACACCAAGCGCGTGCACCAGTTCCAGGAGCGTGCCGGTACCGAGGGCCCGTGGCAGCCCGCGCAGCTGCTGCAGGAATTCGCCCGCAGCAACACGATGGCGCTGGAACAGCTGCAGGACACCATTCCCGAAAGCCTGCTTGACCAGGCCGTGGACGCGCTGGAGGCCTGCAAGTCCATCTACCTGGTCGGCCTGCGGCGCTCATTTCCCGTGGTGGCTTACATGGCCTACGCGCTACGGCACGTGGACAAGCCCACGCATTTGATCGACGGCCTGGCGGGGATGATCCTGGAGCAGAGCTCGATGATCACGGCCGATGACCTGCTGGTGGCTGTAAGTTTCAAGCCCTACGCGCCCGAGACCAGCGACATCGTCGCTCGCGCCCGCGAGCGCGGTGCGACCATCGTCTCGATCAGTGACAGCCTGCTCAGCCCGGCCGCGCGCGAGGCCGATATCAGTTTTGAAGTCCGTGATGCGGAGGTCATGAAGTTCCGCTCGCTGACCGCGTCATTCTGCCTGGCCCAGACCCTGGTCATCAGCCTGGCCCAGCGTCTCGATGCCCGGGACGCGACCTGACACCTTAATAAGAACCCGGAGAAAAGAATGCTCAACGTATGCCTGATCGGCGCCGGCCGCATCGGCCGGATTCACGCGGCCAACCTGGCCGCCAACCCGCGTGCCCGGCTGGCCGCGGTAGTGGATGTTCACGTCCCGGCGGCGGAAGAACTGGCGGCCGCGCAGGGCGCCCGCGCACTGGCGCCTGAACAGGCCTTCGACGCCGACGGCCTGGACGCAGTGATCATCGCCAGTTCCACCGATACCCACCATGACCTTGTGTCACGGGCGGCGGCACGGGGCCTGGCCATACTGTGCGAGAAGCCGCTGGACCTGGATCTTGACCGCGCCAGCGCCAGTGTCGAGGTGGCCGCACGCGCCGGGGTGCCATTGTTCCTGGGCTTCAACCGGCGCTTCGACCCGTCGTTCCGGCGGGTGCATGACACGGTGCGCGGCGGCGGGCTGGGCGCGATCGAGGTGATCAGCATCACCAGCCGTGACCCGGCGCCGCCGCCGGCCGACTACGTGGGCCGTTCCGGCGGATTGTTCCGCGACATGATGATCCATGACCTGGACATGGCCTTGTGGATGCTGGGCGAAATGCCGGCCAGCGTGTACGCCTCGGGGGCCTGCCTGGTTGATCCGGCGATTGGCGAGGCGGGTGATATCGATACCGCCACCGTGGTGCTGACGACGGCGTCGGGCGTGCAATGCCAGGTCACCAACAGCCGTCGTTGCGCCTATGGCTATGACCAGCGGCTGGAAGTGTTCTGTGCCGGCGGCGTGGCCCGGGCCGGCAATGAAACGGCGACGACCGTGGCGGTGGGCACCGGCGAGGGCTTCGTTACGGAACCGGCGCTGCCGTTCTTCCTGGAGCGTTACGAGCAGGCCTACCGGCTGCAGCTCGATGCCTTTATCGACGCCGTCGGTGGTCATCGTGATGCCACGCAGACCGGGCTGGCCACGGGTGAAGAGGCGGTGCAGTCGTTGCGTCTCGCCGCCGCGGCACAGCGTTCGCTGGCCAGCGGGGCCGCCGAGTCGCCGTGAAAATGAAATGTATTTTTTATAAACTCATTTTATGGAATAATGATTCCGTCCGGTTTTGGGCGGGTGCAAATGGAGTTCTGAACGCATGTCCTATCGATCGCTTGGCATTGGCCTTGTGGGTACCGGCTTCATGGGCCGGGCGCACGCCATTGCGCTGCGCTCGGTAGGCGGCGTCTTCGCGGCGGTACCGCCGCCGCGGCTGGTCCACGTGGTCGACGCCGATGCCGGGCGCGCCGGCCAGGCGGCGGAGGAGCTGGGCTTCCTACGGCATGGCGATGACTGGCAGGCGCTGCTGGAAGACCCCGATGTCGACGCCGTCAGCATTTGCACCCCAAACCACCTGCACCACGAAATGGCGATGGCGGCGTTGGCCGCCGGCAAGCATGTCTGGTGCGAGAAACCGCTGGCGCTGACCGTCGACGAGGCCGCCGGGCTTGCCGCCGCCGCGGCGGATTCCGGTCGCGCCCACCTGGTGGGGTTCAACTACGCGGTCAACCCGCTGCTGTCGCTGGCCCGCGAGATTCTCTCTTCGGGCGAGATTGGCGAACCGGTGGCGTTCTCCGGACGCTATTACGAGGACTACATGGCCGACCCGGCCGTGCCCTGGAGCTGGCGCTGTGATCGTTCACTGGCCGGCTCCGGCGCGCTGGCGGACCTGGGCTCGCACCTGGTGCACCTGCTGGAAACGCTGCTGGGGCCGGTAGAGACGGTGACGGGCCACGTATCGACCGCGGTCGCGGCGCGCCAGGACCCGGTCACCGGCGCCATGCGGGCTGTCGAGAACGAGGACATCGCCTCGGCGCATGCGCGCCTGGCCAGCGGGGTTCCGGCGACCCTGGATATCAGCCGGGTCGCCAGCGGCTACAAGTGCGGACTGGCCTTCGACCTGTTCTGCAGCCGTGGCGCGCTGCGGTTCGACCAGGAGCGCATGAACGAGTTACAGCTGTTCGAAGCCGGCCAGCGCCCCGGGCGGGACGGTTTCCGCCGCCTGCTCGCCGGGCCCGCGCACCCGGATTACGCCGCCTTCAACCCCGCGCCCGGGCATGGCCTGGGCTACAACGACCTGAAGGTCATCGAGGCGCGCAACTTCCTGTGCGCCGCCATGGAGGGCCGGGCCGCGTGGCCGGACTTCAGCGACGGGCTGCGGGTGCAGCGCGTCATGGACGCCATCGAGCGCTCGGCCGCCGCCGGGCAGGCCGTGCGCGTCGAAGCCAACGAATAACGAGGTTCAGATCTATGAGTACACCGCAGGACAATCCCGTTCGCACGTTTCGCGACGGATTCAGCCCCGGATTGACGGAAATCGCCGCGCACGACGGCCTGGAAATGGCGGCGCTGTGCCTGGCGGCAGGTGAAACGCTGTCGCTTGAGGCGACCACCGAAACGGCGCTGCTGTTGATGTCAGGCGTGGTCTCCGGGCAGGTCGACATCGACGGCCAGTCGCCCCCGGCGTTCGGCTTCCGCAGGGATTCCCTGTTCGACGAGTCGGCCAGTTGCGTGCACGTGCCGGCGGGGGCCACGGTCACGCTCCGCGCGGACAGCGCCACCGAGTTCACACTCTACCGCTGCGGCAATACCGATCCCTTCGAAGCCCGTGTTTACCTGCCTGAAGACGTGCCCAACGAGCATCGCGGCGCCGGCCAGGTCGCCGGGCGCTGCCTGCGCTTCGTGCGCACCATTTTCGACGCGACCAACGCCCCGGAAGGCGCGCAGCTGGTGCTGGGCGAAGTGGTGAACATGCCCGGCGGCTGGTCCAGCTATCCGCCGCACCACCACGACCAGCCGGAGATCTACCACTACCGGTTCACCGAGCCGCAGGGTTACGGCCATGCCGAGCTGGGCGATGACGTCTACAAGGTCTGCCACAACGACACCATCCGCATTCCCGCCGGGCTCGACCACGCGCAGTGCTCCGCGCCGGGCTATGGCATGTACTACAGCTGGGTGATCCGCCACCTGCCGGACAACCCCTACACCGTGCCCGAATTCACCGAGGCGCACACCTGGACCATGGAAAAGGACGCCCGCTTCTGGTGGCCGGAGGGGGTTGAGCGTGATGCCTGAAGCACAGGACCGCGCGCTGGATGTGATCTGCCTGGGCCGCGCCGCCGTTGATCTTTACGGCCAGCAGGTGGGCGGCCGGCTGGAAGACATGCGCAGCTTCGCCAAGTACCTGGGTGGCTCGTCCGCCAACCTGGCCGCCGGCGCGGCGCGCATGGGGCTGCGCAGCGCCATGCTGGCGCGTGTGGGCGACGAGCAGATGGGCCGCTTTGTGCGCGAGGCGCTGGCGACCGAGGGCGTGGACGTCAGCCACGTCACCACGGACCCGGACCGCCTGACGGCGCTGGTGATCCTGGGTATCGGCGCCGGCGAGGACGTGCCGCATATTTTCTACCGTGAGCGCTGCGCCGACATGGGCCTGGTCGAGGACGACATCGACCCGGATTTCATTGGCTCCTCGCGCATGCTGTCGGTGACCGGCACGCATCTTTCGACAGCCACCACGCGCGCCGCCGTGGTCAAGGCGATGACCTGCGCGCGCGAGCGCGGCACCCAGGTGACCCTGGACATCGATTACCGGCCAGTACTGTGGGGGCTGGTGAGCGCCGGTGACGGCGCCAGCCGCTACGCCGAGTGCGCCGAGGCCAGCGCGGTACTCGCTGATATCCTGCCGTTGTGCGACCTGGTGGTCGGCACCGAGGAAGAAATCCGCATTGCCGCCGGCGGTGAAGACGACCTGCTGGCCTCCGTGCAGCGGGTGCGCGCGCTGAGTGACGGTTGGATCGTGCTCAAGCGTGGTCCGGACGGCTGCGTGGTGTTCGCCCCCGGCGACATCGGCTCACTGGACGATGGCATCGTCGCGCAAGGCACGCCGGTGGAAGTGTTCAACACCCTGGGCGCCGGCGATGCCTTCCTGTCCGGTTTCCTGGGTGGATGGCTCACCGGCGAATCGCCGGCGACCTGCGGCGCCATGGGCAACGCCAGCGGCGCCCTGGTGGTCGCGCGCCACGGTTGCACGCCGGCGATTCCCAGCCGCGTGGAGCTCGATGCCTTCCTGCGTCGTGACCCGCCGCCCCGTGTACCGCGCCTGGACCCGGAGCTGATCCGGTTGCACCGCTCGACCACCTGGAAAGACGACCCAAAGCCGTTGTGCGTGATGGCGTTCGACCATCGAAGCCAGTTTATCGACATGGCCAACGAGGCCGGGCAGCCGCACGCACGTATTGATCGCTTCAAGACGCTGATCGCCGAGGCCGCGCTCGACGTGGCCGCCGGGCTTCCGGATGACGTCCGTGGCGGTTTTATCGTCGACCAGCGGTTTGGCGGCGAGGCCATGGACCGGCTGTCCGCGGCCGGCCTGTGGACGGCCTGCCCGGTGGAGACGCCCGGCTCGCGGCCGCTGGCGTTCGAGCATGGCCATGGCATGGGCCAGCAACTGCTGGGCCTGCCGCCGCTGAACGTGATCAAGTGCCTGGTGTTCTATCACCCGGACGACCCGCTGGAGCTGCGGCTGGCGCAGGAGGAACGGGTACAGGCGCTGTACTCGGAGATCTGCGCCCAAGACCGCAAGCTGGTGCTGGAAGTGATCTGCCCGTCGACCGGCGCGCCCGTTGACGACGACACCCTGCCCCGCGCCATGCGGCGCTTCTACAACCTGGGCGTGTTCCCGGACTGGTGGAAGGTGGAGTCGCAGTCCGCCGCCGGCTGGCGCGCGGTAGCGAGCGTCATCGACGACTGCGACCCGCACTGCAAGGGCATCGTGCTGCTGGGCCTGGACGCGTCGGAGGATGCCCTGCGCGAAGGCTTCGCCAGCGCGGCCGGGGTGCCGTACATGAAGGGCTTCGCGGTGGGCCGCAGCATTTTCGGCGCGCCGGCCCGGGCCTGGTTCGCCGGTGAAATGGATGACGCCGCGGCGCGCGCCGATGTCGCCCGCCGCTACCGGCGCATGGTCGACATCTGGCGCCAGGCGGCCATGGGCGGGGCGGTATCATGAGCGGCATGACCACTCGGCTGACAACCGCGCAGGCGCTGGTGCGCTACCTGGCCGCGCAACACACGCAGGTTGATGGCGAACGCGTACCGCTGTTCGCGGGCTGCTGGGCGATCTTCGGCCATGGCAACGTCACCGGCATGGGCGAGGCCCTGCAGCACCAGCAATCGCGGCTGCCGACGTTCCGCGCCCATAACGAGCAGGCCATGGCGCACGCGGCCATCGCCTACGCCAAGGCCAGCCAGCGGCGCCGGATGATGGCCTGCACCACGTCGATCGGCCCGGGCGCGACCAACATGGTCACCGCCGCGGCGCTGGCGCACGTCAACCGCCTGCCGGTGCTGCTGTTGCCCGGTGACGTGTTCGCCTCGCGCCGGCCAGACCCGGTGCTGCAGCAGGTGGAGGATTTCAACGACGCCACGGTCAGCGCCAACGATTGCTTCCGGCCGGTGTCGCGTTACTTCGACCGCATCATGCGGCCAGAACAACTGCTGGACAGCTTGCCGCGCGCCCTGTCGGTGCTGACCGACGCGGCCGATTGCGGCCCGGTGACCCTGTGCCTGCCGCAGGACGTGCAGCCCGAGGCCTTCGACTGGCCGGAATCGTTTTTTGAGCCGGTGCTGCACGTGCCCGCGCGGCCGCGGGCCGACCGCCAGCGCCTGGCGCGGGCGGCGGAATGGCTGAACGAAGCGGAGCGGCCGCTGGTCGTGTCCGGCGGTGGCGTGCTGTATTCAGGTGCGGAGAAGCGCCTGGGCCGATTCACTGAGCGCCGCGGCATTCCCGTCGCCGAGACACAGGCCGGCAAGGGTGCATTGCCCTGGGGCCACGCGACCAACGTCGGCGCGCTCGGCGTGACCGGCAGTGAGGGCGCCAATGCCATGGCCGCCGAGGCGGACGTCGTGCTGGCCATCGGTACGCGCCTGCAGGATTTTTCCACGGCGTCGAACACACTGTTCAACCCCAATGCCCGGGTGATCGCCATCAACCCCTGCCGCCACGACGCCATCAAGGCGGGCGCGCTGGCGCTGTCGGGCGACGCCGACGAGACGCTGGCGGAACTGGAAGACCTGGTGTCCACGGACACTGCCGTGCCGGAGTGGCGCGAGCGCGTGGCGTCGGCCCGGGATGACTGGGACAGGACCATCACGGCGGCGTTCACCGCGCCGGCATCCGGCCTGCCCGGCGACGCCCACGTGCTGGGTGTACTGGACGGTTTCGCCTCAGACGCCACTACGGTGGTCTGCGCGGCCGGCGGCTTGCCGGGCGAGCTGCACAAGCTGTGGCGCGCCTCCGGGCCCGGGAGCTACCACCTGGAATACGGCTACTCCTGCATGGGTTACGAGATTGCCGCCGGTATCGGCATCAAGCTGGCCGACCCGGCCCGCGAGGTGGTGGTCACCGTGGGTGACGGCAGCTACCTGATGATGAATTCCGAGCTGGCGACCGCCGTCGCCATGGGCCTGGACCTGACCGTCGTGCTGCTGGACAACGGCGGCTTCGGCTGTATCGAGCGGCTGCAGACGTCCTGTGGCGGTGATTCCTTCAACAACCTGTTCCCCGCCGACCGGCCCAGCCGCGTGGATTTCGCGGCCCATGCCGCGGCCCTTGGCGCCCAGGCCGTGCACGTACCGGACCTTGAAGGCCTGGCAGCGGCGCTGGATGCCGCCCGTGAACGCGGCGGGGTGAATGTCATCGTTATCGATACCGACCCGCTGCATGCCACCGCGGAAGGCGGGGCCTGGTGGGATGTGCCGGTGGCAGAAGTGTCCGACAGCGCCACCGTGCGCGACGCGCTGGGCGCGTATCACAAGGTGCGCAAGCCATGAACACGCGACTGGGCATCAATCCGCTGACCTGGAGCAACGACGACCTGCCGCGTCTGGGCAGCGATATCTCGCTGGACACCTGCCTGCGCGAGGCTGCAGAAGTGGGCTACCAGGGCGTCGAGCTGGGGCACAAGTTCCCCCGCGACGCCGCCGTGCTTGGGCCGCTGCTGTCTCCGCACGGGCTGGCGCTGGTGTCAGGCTGGTATAGCTTGCGCCTGCTGGAGCGCGACGCCGCCGCGGAGTTCGAGGCCATGCAGCCCCACCTGGCGCTGTTGTCGGCGCTGGGGACGGACGTCATGGTCTGCGCCGAGGTCACGGGCTGCACGCATTCCGACGCCCGCGCGCCATTGTCCGCGCGGCCGGTCATCGCTCCCGGCGACTGGGCGCGCTTCAACCGGCGCATGGGTGAGCTCGCGCGGATGATGCGCGATGCCGGCATGCGCCTGGCCTATCACCATCACATGGGCACCGTGGTGCAGTCGGCGGATGACGTCGACCGGCTGATGGCCGGCTGCGACGACGACGTTGAACTGCTGCTCGACACCGGCCATCTGACCTTCGCCGGTGGCGACCCCGTCCGGGCCGCGAACGACTACGCCGCCCGGGTTGCGCATGTGCACTGCAAGGACATCCGTCCCGGTGTGTTGTCCGGTGTGCTGAACGAGGATGCCTCTTTCCTGGCCGGCGTGGTGCGCGGGGTGTTCACGGTGCCGGGCGACGGCTGCGTGGATTACCCGGCGGTGTTCGCGCCGCTGCGCGGGGCCGGCTATGAAGGCTGGCTGGTGGTGGAGGCCGAGCAGGATCCCACCGTGGCGGATCCCCTGACCTTTGCACGGGCCGGGCGCGAATACCTGTCATCCCTGGCCTGGTAGGCCGTCAGCTCGCCATCTGTTGGCTTGCAGTCAGCCAACAATCAGACCGCAAAAATAGCCGGGGCCGCCAGGTGGCGGCCCCGGTTTCGTTCTACTCCAGCTCCAGTTACTCCAGTTCCAGCGCCTCGGCGATGTCCGCCCAGGAAACGAACTTGAAGTTCTGGCGTTCCGCCGGGGCGATATTGCGGCCGTCCTGCACCGCCAGCATGCCCTGCGGGTAGGTGTCCCCCAGCGGCGCGCTGGTCACGTCCAGGCCGTCGGTTTCGGAAACACCATCAATGCCGCTGGCCGGGTCGGCGACCACGTGGAACTTGCCAACGTAGTCATGCTCGCCCTCCAGGCGGTACAGCAGGTAGCTGTTCTCGCCCTGGTTGGAGGCGACGATGTAGCCGCCGCCATTGGCGCCGTGCCAGATGGAGATGCCCTCGATATCCGCGACCATGTGCTCGCCCTCGACGCTGTCGATCAGGCTGCGCTCGTTGCCGGCGTCCGCGCTGGCCGAGTACTTCCACAGGCCGTAGTCTTCCTGGGCGATGTAGAACGTGCCGGTGTTGTCGTCGGCGACGCAACCCTCCGCCTGGCCGCCAACTTCGATTTCGCGGACCTGCTTCGCGCTGACCTTGCCCTTCGAGGTCTCGGTCAGCTCGTACTGGCGGGTCAGGCCGTCGCCGCTGCCGTTGACGAACACGTAGAAGGCGCCGCTTTCGGCATCGCGGTACATGCACATGCCGTAGGGGTCCGGCAGGCCGGTGGGCTGCAGGCCGTCGGCGATCTCGGTCACTGTCGCGGTGGCCGGGTCAATGGCGTAGATGGAGATGTTGCTCTGGGTGCGGTTGCTGGCCGTGACCAGGGTCACCGTCTTGCCGTCCAGCTCGAAGCCGTCACGCAGGTCGACGTTGTTGATGCGGCCGTGGGCGAAGAACTGCAGCGA
The DNA here is from genome assembly GCF_008725655.1 of Marinihelvus fidelis. Taxonomy (NCBI): domain Bacteria; kingdom Pseudomonadati; phylum Pseudomonadota; class Gammaproteobacteria; order Chromatiales; family Wenzhouxiangellaceae; genus Marinihelvus; species Marinihelvus fidelis. The sequence goes on from NZ_VYXP01000005.1 coordinate 441,256, forward strand.
CTCGCCGGCCAGGTTGTAGACATGCAGGCCGCCCTTCTTGTCGGTTCCGAACACCAGGCTGGCTTCCGGGTCGTTGGGGTTGACCCAGATGGCGGGATCATCGGCCGCGTCGCCCCAGCTCGCGACCACCTCGGTTTCGACGGTGGCGGTGACCGTGGCCACGCGCGGCGCTTGCGCGCCCGCTTCGGCCCTGGCGGCCAGGCCCAGTTCCGCCGCCAGCGCTTCCCAGGGCACCAGCGCGTACTCGCTGGCGCCGTCGGACTGGTCTTCATCGGCAATGGCCAGCCAGCCGCCGTCGGTGGTGGCCAGCGCGGCCATGCCCTCGGCCTCGGAGAGGCCGTCGATGGCGATCGCGCCTACGCGGTCACCATCGGGTAAGCCGTAGGCGCTAAGGTAACCCTCGCCGGCGTCGGCCACCAGCAGGTAGGCGAGTTCCGGGCTCACGCTGTACACGGCGATGCCCTTGATCTCCTCGCCCAGCTGGCCGCGCGGGGTGACCAGGTCGATCAGCTCGCGGGTGGTATCGGCCTCGGGCTCGGCGCCGAAGCGCCAGATGCCCAGTTCCTCGTCGCCCACGTAGACGGCGGCGTCACCGGCATCGACGGCGCAGAAGCCGGCGCCCTTGCCGGCCGGGATGGTCCGCAACAGGCGACCCTGCCAGCGGTCACCGTCGCGATAGAGTTCCCAGTGGTGCAGCAGGCCCTCGTCGGTGGTGCCGTACAGGAACCAGGCGCCGGACAGCGTGCTGCGATAGCTGCACAGGCCGGTGAGCTCGTCGTGCACCGGAATCGGCTCGGCCGCCAGCGGCGCCAACTGGCCGTCGCCGGACGTCAGTTGCCACGGTGACAGGGTGGAGGCGGCGCCGTCGTAGACGATCGCGGCCACCGGCGCGGACTGGCCGTCGCGCAGCACCTCGACCATGCCGGCCTGGACATCCGGGTAGGCCTGCAGTCGCTGGCCGTCGGTGCCGTAGGTGTTCAGGCCGCCCTCGCCCTCGGCGGCCAACAGCACGACGCGGTCGGCATGCGGCCAGAAGGCGGCGTCGATGGCGGCGCCCAGTGCGGCGGGCTGCGTGTGCGCGGCGGGCGAGATCGACGGCATCACCGCGTCGCCGTCGTCGGCCACGGCGACCGTGGTCGCCTGCGTGGCCAGCAATGAAGTGGCGAGTGCCAAGGGGTAAAGTCTGTTCATCATGTTCCTGTCACCGGTTGCTTGGTATGGAATAATAATTTCATTATCTATTATAATCGAATGAAATTTTCAATATACGGCCGCCGAAAATTCGCCCGGCCCCAGGACAAGGCTCACGACATGACCGAATTCATCCCGGAAAATCGCGTTCAACAGGGCAAATTGCCTGATGACCATGACCTGTTCGTGACAGTTCGTCGTCACGCCTGGAAGGCCACGGCGCTGGCGGTTGCGGTACTGGCTTCCGCCTGCGGCACGACGCCCGCTTCGGCGCCGGCGTCTCCGGGTATAAACCCTTCGACGCCCGCCGGGGCGGAAACGTTTAAAGCGAACATCCTGGCCTTTGGCGATACCGGCTACGACTATGACTGGCTCGAGGCCGACGACTACGAGGACCCGCTGGACGCGCGGACCTATATCGTCGGTGAACTGGACGACTGGATCGAGGACAACATGCCGATCCAGGAATTCCGCCTCTCGCCATTTCATTTTGCCGAGCAGACCGGCGGCTGGGTGCCGGCCAGCGGCATGTGGCCGGTGGCCCGGGCGATCCAGGACTGGTGCGCGTCACCCGACCGCTGTGACTTCGGCGTCATGCTGGGCGACAACATCTACCCCTCCGGTGCTACCGTCGGCGCCGACGGCCGCGACGACGCGGCGCGCTTCGACGACCTGATGAACAAGCCGTACATCGGCCTGCAGGAGCAGGACGAGGACTTCGTCATCTACCCGGTGATGGGCAACCACGACTGGGAGACCTCGCGTGAGGGCGCCGAGGCGCAACTGGCCTACCTGCAGGCGTCACCGCTGTACCGCATGGACGGCTTCTGGTGGAAGAGCGAGCCCGTGCCGGGGGTCGAGGTGTTCGGCATCGACACCACGCTGTTGTTGTCGGCCTTCGAAGAGCCTGAATACGCGTTTGCCGACGACGGTACGCCCGTGCATACCGGCGAGATCGACGAGGCGGACCCCTGGACGGTCCCGCGCGGCGCGGAACGCGACCAGGTCGCCTGGCTGGCGAAAGCCCTGGCCGAGTCGGACGCACACTGGAAGATCGTCATCGCCCATCACCCGCTGTGGTCCGGCTCGGGCGGTAAGTACGAGCAGGCCAAGGTGCTGCGCGAGCAGCTTTACCCGGCGCTGTGCCGCTATGCCGACATGTTCCTGGCCGGCCACGAGCACACGCTGGAGGTGCACATGGATGACTGCCGTGACGGCCTGGGCCAGCCCGACGACCGCCCGCTGATGACCCTGGTCTCCGGCGCGGCCGGCAAGCAGCGCGCCCTGCACAGCACGTTCATGGATTACCTGGACCGCACCTATCCGCAGAAAGAAACGCTGTACGCGCGCGGCCAGGTGTGGGGCTTTGCCACGCTGGAACTGGGCGAGGACGAGGCCGAGGTGACGCTGCTGGCCATTCCCGATGACGGCTCGAGCGCCATCGACGAAGTCTTCACCCACCGTTTCAAACGCCGATCGGGCCGTGATGCAGGAGCGCTGACCCAGGCCTCACCGTGAACTGGGTCGGGTTTGTCGGTTTCACCGCCCTGGTGGCGGTGATCGCCTGGCTCGGCACCCGGCGTCACCAGGTGGGCGCCACCGCCGAAGGCTATTTCCTGGCCGGGCGCAGCCTGGGGCCGCTGTTTATCGCCGGCTCGCTGATGCTGACCAACCTGTCCACCGAGCACCTGATTGGCCTGAACGGCGACGCCTTCCAGCACACCATTGCCGTGACCGCCTGGGAGACCACTGCGGCCCTTGCCATGGTGCTGACCGCGCTGGTGTTCCTGCCGTTGTACCTGCGCAACGGCCTGACCACCATCCCCGAATTTCTCGACCGCCGCTTCGACTCCACCACCCGCGTCATCATGTCGGCGCTGTTCCTGCTCAGTTACGCGGTGGCGATCCTGCCGGTGGTGCTGCTGTTCGGCGCCAGCGGCATGGAAAGCCTGTTCGATGTGTCCGGCACACTGGGCATCAGTGAAGGTCAGGCGCGCTGGCTGCTGGTCTGGGGCATCGGCGGCCTGGGCAGCCTGTACGCCATTTTCGGCGGCCTGCGGGCGATCGCCATCTCCGACACCATCAACGGCGTCGGCTTCCTGCTGGCCAGCCTGATGATCCCGGTGCTGGCTCTGATGGCGGTGGGCGACGGCGACATGCTGGCCGGGCTGGAAACGGTCTACACGGAAGAGAAGCCGAAATTCGACATTACCGGTAATGAGCCCGGCAGCTTCCTGCCGTTCGGCGTGCTGTTCACTGGCATGATCGTCAACCAGGTGTTTTTCTGGTGCGTAAACCAGTCCATCCTGCAGCGCGCGCTGGGCGCACGCAGCCTGGCTGCCGGCCAGCAGGGCGTGTTGCTGGCGGCCCTGTTCAAGCTGTTGGGGCCGCTGGTAGTGGTGCTGCCCGGCGTGATCGCCTGGCATCTTTTCAAGGGTGAGCTGCAGCGCGAAGACTACCTGCAGGCCTACCCGATGCTGGTGGCCGAGGTGCTGCCGCCGGCGCTGGCCGGCCTGTTCGCGGCGGTGATGGTGGGTGCGGTGCTCAGCACCTTCAACAGTGTGCTGAACAGCGCCGCGACGCTGTTCAGCCACGGCATCTGGCGTCCGCTGTTCCAACGCGACGCCAGCGACCGGCAGATGGTCGCCTCGGGCCGCTGGTGCTCCATCGTGCTGGCCATTGCCGCGATGGTGACCGCGCCCCGCATCGATACCAGTGGCAGCCTGTACAACTACCTGCAGCAGATCAACGCCACGTTCTTCGGGCCAATGCTGGCGGTCATCCTGGCCGCGCTGTTTACGCGCAGGGCCTCGGCGCTGGCCGCCAAGACCGCGCTGGTCGTCGGCCCCGTCGTGTTCTACATGGTGAATTTCGCCTGGCGCGAACCCATCCAGGCCGCCGTGCAGTCCGCCTTCGGCCTGCAGGAGGAGATCCACTTCCTGCACTGGCTGGCCGTGGTGTTCGTGTTCACGGTGGCGCTGATCACCGCCATCAGCGCCTGGCGCCCCGACACCCGCTCACACGCACCCGCCGCGCCGGCTCCCGTCGATATGACGCCCTGGCGCATGGCGCGGCCGATTTCAGCGCTGGTCGTTCTCGCTACGCTCGCGACCTACATCCTGCTGGCGCAGTAGGTGACGCGTGACGGTGGGGTGGCGTCGCATGCCCTGGGGAGGGGGGTTACTCCTTTCCGGACTCGCTCGAGTCCATCCATGGATCGCTCATCGGCGGCATCCATGCCGCCGAAGGTCCGGAAAAGAGTAACCCCCTCCCCAGGGCGTGGAACGCTTTTCGTCACGCGTCACGCGTCACGCGTCACGCGTCACGTGTCACCAGTCACCCGTTTGAGGGGAAGTCGAAGTTGGCAGCTTCGCGGGTGCGGGAATCGGGCCAGCGTTGCGAGATGGTTTTTGTGCGGGTGTAGAAGCGTACGGCGTCGGGGCCGTAGGCGTAGAGGTCGCCGAACAGTGAGCGCTTCCAGCCGCCGAAGCTGTGCGAGGCCACCGGCACAGGCAGCGGGACGTTGACGCCGACCATGCCCACCTGGATGCGGTCGGTGAAGCGGCGGGCGCTTTCGCCGTCGCGCGTAAACACGCAGGTGCCGTTGCCGTAGGCGTGGTCGTTGATCCAGGTCATGGCCTGGTCCAGGTTGGCGGCGCGCATGACGCACAGCACCGGGCCGAAGATCTCTTCCTCGAAGATGGTCATGCCGGGCTGGACGCGGTCGAACAGGCAGCCGCCCAGGAAGTAGCCGTCGAGCCCCGCGGGCACGGTGTCGCGGCCGTCGATCACCAGGTCCGCGCCTTCTTCAACGCCCTTCGCGACATAGCCGCGGACGCGCTCCAAATGCTCGGCCGTGATCAGCGGGCCCATGGCCACGCCGTCGTCCATGCCGTTGCCGATTGACAGGCCATCGAGTTGGGCGCTGATCTTGCCGACCAGGGCATCGGCGGTTTCGTCGCCGACGCAGATCGCCACCGAGATGGCCATGCAGCGCTCGCCGCAGGAGCCATAGGCGGCGCCCACCAGCGCGCTGGCGGCGTTGTCCAGGTCCGCGTCGGGCATGACGACGGCGCAGTTCTTGGCGCCGCCCAGGGCCTGGACGCGCTTGCCGGCCGCCGAGGCGGTGCGGTAGATATGCTCGGCCACCGGCGTGGAGCCGACAAAGCTGACGGCCTGCACCCGCGGCTCGGTCAGCAGCTCGCTGACGGCCTCGACATCACCGTTCACCACGTTGAACACGCCGTCCGGCAGGCCGGCATGGCTGAACAGGCGCGCCAGCTCGATGGCGGCCGACGGGTCTTTTTCCGACGGCTTCAGGATGAAGGCGTTGCCGCAGGCAATGGCCATCGGGAACATCCACATCGGCACCATGGCGGGGAAGTTGAACGGCGTGATGCCGGCCACCACGCCCAGTGGCTGGCGTTCGACCCAGGTGTCGATGCCGGGGCCGGCGTTCTTGGAGAACTCGCCTTTCAGCAGTTCCGGCGCGCCGCAGGCGTAGTCGACCACCTCGATGCCACGGCGCAGTTCGCCCTGCGCGTCGCTGAAGGTCTTGCCGTGCTCACGCGTGATCAGCCCGGCGATGGCGTCGAAGTTCTCTTCCAGCAGCCGCTTGTACTCGAACAGGATCGTCGCTCGCTTGGCCGGCGGGACATCACGCCACCCGGCGGCCGCTTTCTCCGCGGCGTCGATGGCCTGGTGCACGGTGGCGACGTCGGCCAGGGCGACCTGGCCGCTGGCGGCGCCGAGCGCGGGGTTCATGATGTCGGCCTGGCGTTCCCCACCGGAAACCACCGCGCCGTTGATGTAATGTTGGACCGTAGACGACATGAAACAAATATTCCTAACCAAGTAAGACTGGAAATATTATTTCATTCGAGGGCATAATGCCACTCGTTGGACGCTCTTATAAACAGAACAGACGGGTAAAAACCGCTTGAACTCGATCCTACGATACTTTGCCGCGCAACCGGACGCGCCGCCGCTGGGCGACCAGGGCGCCATCGACGCGGAATTCCGCCGCCACCGGCGCAATGTCATCGTCGTCATCACGCTGTGCTACGGCCTGGGCTATGTCTGCCGCCTGGCGCTGAACGTGGTCAAGAAGCCGATGATGGACGCGGGCATCTTCACGCCCGAGGAAATGGGCCTGATCGGCTCCATGCTGCTGTACGGCTACGCGCTGGGCAAGTTCAGCAACGGTATCCTCGCCGACTACGCCAACGTCAAACGCTTCTTCGCCGCCGGACTGCTGCTCTCCGCGCTGATGAACTTTGGCATGTCGATGTCCACGGTGGTGTGGCTGTCCGCGGCGCTGTGGGCGCTGAACGGCTGGTTCCAGGGCTTCGGCGCGCCGTCCAGCGTGGTGGCGCTGGCCAACTGGTTCAGCAACAACGAGCGCGGCCGCTACTACGGCATCTGGAGCACCGCGCATTCCATCGGCGAGGGCCTGACCTACCTGGGCATCGCCCTGCTGGTGGCGATGCCGCCCAAGGGCCTGGGCCTGCACTGGTCGTGGGGCTTCATCACGCCGGCGGCGGTGTGCGTGCTCGCCTCGCTGATTGCACTACGCTTCCTGCAGGACCGGCCGCAGACGCTGGGCCTGCCGCCGGTGGCCGAGTGGCGCAACGATGTCATCAACCAGGTCTCGACCCGGGCGCGCGACGCCGGCACCATCCTGCGCGACCAGCTGCGCGTGCTGGCCATCCCGTCGATCTGGGTGATCGCGCTGGCCAGCGCCAGCATGTACATCACGCGCTACGCCATCAACAGTTGGGGCAACGTCTACCTGCAGGAGATCCGCGGCTTCGACCTGTTCGACGCCAACCTGTTCATCTTCCTGAACACGGCCGCCGGCATCCTGGGCTGCGTCGCCTTTGGCTTTATCTCCGACAAGTGGTTCTCCGCGCGGCGGCCACCGGCCAACCTGATCTTCGGGCTGATGGAGCTGGTGCCGCTGTTCGTGATCTTCTTCGGGCCGCAGAATGACGTCCTGCTGGCCGTGGCGCTGGTGGTGTATGGCTTTGGCCTGAGCGGCATCCTGGCCTCGCTGGGAGGGCTGTTCGCCATCGACGTGGCGCCCAAGAACGTGGCCGGCGCGGCGATGGGCTTTATCGGCATTTTCAGCTATATCGGCGCCGGCATGCAGGACTACATCAGCGGCAAGCTGATCTACCAGAGTGAAACACGGGTGGTGTTCAATATGGGTGATGCCACGCCCACCGTCTATTTCTATGATTACTCCGCGCCCATCGTGTTCTGGGTGGGCGCCTCGGTGGTCTCGGTGCTGCTGGCGGCATGCCTGTGGCGGGTGAAGGCGCGTGACTAGGCGCGGCGGGGTGTTGGCCCTGGCGCTGCTGGGCGCCACGCTGCTCGCCGCCTGCGGTGATAGCGGCGGGCCGGACCCGTGCCGGGACCACTACCAGGTGCATCCGGGGCACGCTGACGCGGTCGCCAGGCTGACGCTGGATTTCGATGACAACGGCAGCGTCCGGGGCCGGTTCAGCCCGTCTGCGGACCTGCCGGCTGGCGCGCTGGAACAGTTGGCGGCCACGGGCGCGCTGTTCACCGCGGGAGATGCCGGTGCCTGCTCGTCCGGTGTCGAGATGGCCGATGGCGGCGAAGCCCTGGAATTCGACATGACGTGTGAAGGAGAAGACGTGATCAAGACCCTGAATGTCACCGCCTTCGATACCCTGCCGGCGCTGGACGAGGTGCTGGTGCGGGTGACCACGCCGGCGACGACCAAGACCTTCGCTATTCTGCGCGCCTGTCCCGCGCCCCTGTACCGGCTGCAGTGAGCATGAACGCTATTGATGTCACCGAACGGCTGGATTTTGCTTGCGCCCTGGCCCGGCGGGCCGGGCAGCGGGCGCTGGGTTATGCCGCCGACATCGGCGCGCTCGATGTGCGCAGCAAGGGCGTGCAGGACATGGCCACCGAGGCCGACGACGCCGTCGAACGGCTGGTTCGTGACGCGGTCGAGGCCACCTATCCGGACGATGGCTTCCTGGGCGAGGAAAGTTGCGAGCTGTTCCGGCCCGATGCATCGCGCGGCACCTGGGTCGTGGACCCCATCGACGGCACCCAGCCGTTCATCTGCTGCCTGTCGACCTGGTGCGTGTCGCTGTCATGGTTCGCCGAGGGCCGGGTACGCCTGGGTGTGATCTACGACCCGAACCGTGACGAACTGTTCAGCGCGGCCCTGGACCAGGGCGCGACGCTGAACGGGCAGGCGATGCGTGCCTCGAGCGCCACCGGCCTGGACCAGGGGCTGGTCGGCATCGGCCATTCCAACCGGGTGACCACCGACGACACCCTGGACCCGATGCGGCGCCTGCTCGACGCCAACGGCATGTTCCATCGTTGCGGCAGCGGCGCCCTGACCCTGGCCCACGTCGCCGCCGGCCGCCTGATCGGCTACTACGAGCCGCACATGAACGCCTGGGACGCCATCGCCGGCGACCTGCTGGTCCGCGAAGCCGGCGGCCGCACCAACGAGCCCGTCCGCGACGTCAACGACCTGCTCACCGGCGCCCCCATGCTCGCCGCCGCCCCCGCCGTCTGGCCCGCCCTCCAGTCCATAATAAAGGGGTCGGCGTAGGGTCAGAGTGGGGTCAGAGTCGACTCTGACCCCACCCCTTCAGCCCGCAATGGCGTTTGGTGGTGTGGGAGTGGTTAGCTATACCCGGGACCTTCGGCGGCAGGGAAGCTGCCGATGAGCGATCCATGGATGGACTCGAGCGAGTCCCGGGTATAGCTAACCACTCCCACACCCTTCCCAACACGCCGTTTGTCGGTAACGTCGCCAAAACGGCGCCGAACGGTTTACAATGAGAGGATGTTGCGTCAGACTCTCGCCCCCTTCGTCCCGCATTCGGAAACCGCCTGAATGACCCGCGTCCTGGTAATCAACGGCCCCAACCTGAACCTTCTGGGTACACGCGAGCCTGACAAGTACGGCCGGCGCGGCCTGGACGAGATCATCGCCGATCTGCGCGTCTTCGCCGATAGCTGTGATGTCACGCTGGACGCGGTGCAGAGCAATTCCGAGGGCGACCTGGTGGACGCGGTCCAGCAGGCGGGCGCGGATGGCGTCGACTACATCATTCTGAACCCCGCGGCCTACACGCACACCAGCGTGGCGCTGCGGGACGCGTTGCTGGCAGTGCAGATCCCGTTTATCGAGGTGCACCTGTCCGCGGTCTCGGCGCGTGAGCCATTCCGCCAGGTGTCGTACTTTGCTGATATCGCCGAAGGCGTGATCAGCGGCTTCCGCGGCGAGGGCTACCTGCTGGCGCTGCAGGCCATCATCAATCGAATCGAACCCCAGGTATAAACCCTGACCGGAGACGGACATGGATATTCGTAAAATCAAAAAACTCATCGAGCTGCTGGAAGAGTCCAGCCTGTCCGAAATCGAAATCGTCGAGGGCGAAGAGTCGCTGCGCATTTCCCGTGCCGTGCAGGCCGCGCCCGTGGCCATGCCGGCCCCGGTGATGGCCGCGCCCGCGCCGGCTGCCGCAGCGCCGGCACCCGCGGCCGATGCGTCTGCCGCCGGTGGCGAGCCCGAGCTGCCCGAAGGCCAGGTGGTGCGCGCGCCCATGGTCGGCACGTTCTATGCCGCCTCCAGCCCGGAAGCCGAATCCTTCGTCAGCGCCGGCCAGACCGTGGCCGTCGGCGACACGCTGTGCATCATCGAGGCGATGAAGATGTTCAACCAGATCGAGTCCGACTTCTCCGGCACCGTGGTCGCCATCCTGGCCGAGAACGGCCAGCCGGTGGAATTCGACCAGCCGCTGTTCGTCATTCGCTGAGCCGGTCGACGACATGGCCATCATGGACAAGATCGTCATCGCCAACCGCGGTGAAATCGCGCTGCGCATCCTGCGCGCCTGCCAGGCGCTGGGCATCAAGACCGTGGCGGTGCATTCCACGGTCGACCGTAACCTGAAGCACGTGGCCCTGGCCGACGAGTCGGTCTGCATCGGCCCGCCGCCAGGCGCCGAGAGTTACCTGAATATCCCGGCCATCATTGCCGCCACCGAGGTCACCGACGCCGTCGGCGTCCACCCGGGCTACGGCTTCCTGGCCGAAAACGCCGACTTCGCCGAGCGCGTCGAGGAAAGCGGCTTCATCTTTATCGGCCCGAAACCCGAAACCATCCGCCTGATGGGCGACAAGGTCTCGGCCATCGAGGCCATGAAATCCGCCGGCGTGCCCTGCGTGCCCGGCTCCGGCGGCCCGCTGGGCGACGACCCGGAAGAAAACGCGGCGATTGCCGAGCGCATCGGTTTCCCGGTGATCATCAAGGCGGCTGCGGGCGGTGGCGGGCGCGGCATGCGCGTCGTCCACACCGAGGCGCACCTGGAAAACGCCCTGCAGATGACCAAGCAGGAGGCCAAGGCGGCCTTCGGCGACGACACCGTCTACATGGAGAAGTACCTGGAGAACCCGCGTCATATCGAGATCCAGGTCATGGCCGACCAGCACGGCAATGCCATCCACCTGGGCGAGCGCGACTGCTCCACCCAGCGCCGCCACCAGAAAGTCATCGAGGAGGCGCCGGCGCCGGGCATTACGCCGGAGCAGCGCGCGCAGATCGGCTCGGTGTGTGTCGAGGCCTGCAAGCGCATCGGCTACCGCGGTGCCGGCACCTTCGAGTTCCTGTTCGACGATGGCAACTTCTACTTCATCGAGATGAACACGCGCATCCAGGTGGAGCACCCGGTGACCGAGCGCATCACCGGCGTCGACCTGATCCGCGAACAGATCCTGGTCGCGGCCGGCGAAAAGCTGGGTTACACGCAGGACGACATCCAGATACGCGGCCACGCCATCGAGTGCCGCGTCAACGCCGAAGACCCGGAAACCTTCATGCCCAGCCCGGGCACCATCAACGGTTTCCACACGCCGGGTGGCCCCGGCATTCGCGTGGATTCGCATATCTACGACGGCTACCGCGTACCGCCCAACTACGATTCGATGATCGCCAAGATCATCGCCCACGGGCAGGACCGCGACTCGGCCATCGCCCGTATGCGCGTGGCGCTGGACGAGATGGTGCTGAACGGCATCAAGACCAACATTCCCCTGCACCAGTGGCTGCTGTCCGACCCGGGTTTCCTGGAAGGCGGCTTCAACATCCACTACCTGGAAAAACGCCTGGAACAGCGCCAGGGCAAGAAGCAGTGAGTGAAGGCCATATCGAGGTTGCCGTCCGCACCGGCAAGGCGCGGGCGGACCTCGTTGAATCCCTGTTGCTGGGCCAGGGCGCGCTGGCCGTGACCCTGTCCGATTCCGGCGACCAGCCGCTGCTGGAGCCCGGCGTCGGCGAGACGCCATTGTGGGACGATGTCGTCATGATCGGCCTTTTTAACGGCGATATCGACGCACAACGCGTGCGCGCGGCGTTGTCGCTACTGGTCGATCCCAACACCGTGAGCGTTCGGGAAGTGCGCGACCAGGCCTGGGAACGCGCCTGGATGGACCGGTTCAAGCCGATGCGCTTCGGCGAGCGCCTGTGGATTGTCCCGCACGGCATGGACGCGCCCGAGCCGGACGCCGACATCGTCCGCCTGGACCCCGGCCTGGCCTTCGGCACCGGCACCCACGCCACCACGCGCCTGTGCCTGGAATGGCTCGACGCCGCCGACGTCAACGGCCGTGATGTGCTCGACTACGGCTGCGGCTCCGGCGTGCTGGGCATTGCCGCCGCCATCGTCGGCGCCCGCCACGTCCGCTGCATCGACAACGACCCCCAGGCCGTCACCGCCACTGCCGACAACGCAGAGCGCAACGGCATCGCCGACCGCCTGGACGTATCACAGGGCCAAACCCCGGGCGAAGGCCAGGCCGACATCGTGATCAGCAACATCCTGGCCGGCATCCTGCAGCGCCTGGCCCCCGAACTGGCCGCCTCGGTCCGCCCCGGCGGCGCGCTGGTGCTGGCTGGCGTGCTCGACGACCAGGCCGATTCGGTCATCGCCGCCTTCGGCGAACACGGCATCGACCTGGCCGTGGCCAACAGCGTGGACGGCTGGGTGCGCCTGGAAGGAGTGCGCGCGTGAGCGGTGAAAACTCGATCGAGCAGCTGAAGTCGCTGGGTGATGGCCGGTTCGAGATCACCTTCGCCATCGCCGATGACATGCTGTTCGACATCGATTTGCAGCTGCAGCTGTTCTGCGTGGCCAGCGGCCAGGAACTGCAGTCCATCCATATCCGCCAGGCCGGCTGGGATGTCGCCTGGCTACCGCGTGGACGTTACGTGGCCGAGGTGGACGCAGGCAGCGTCACCCTGCCGACAACCGGCGCGCGGCCCAAGGCATTGCTCTGGGACCAGACCAACAACAAGCCCCGACTGCTTTCGGCGCTGGAATCAGGCACGCCGATCACGGAAGGCAGGATCGCCGTGCCGGACCGGTTGCAGAAGCCCTCGTGGTCGCTGCGCTCGCTCGACGGCTTGGCGCTGGAAGACCTGAGCTGGAACCGCGGCCACGACGACTGGTTCTTCAAGCACTTCGACCATGCCGCCCGCGTGATCGTTAACCTGATGCTGGCTGACAACGAATTGCTGAAGGGTCGAGTATTGGATGTCGGCTGTGGTGACGGCATGACCGACCTGGGCGTGTTCCTGCGCTGCCGACCGCGCGAATTCGTCGGCATCGACCCGTCACGCCGGTTCGACCTGCTGGACGAGGTGGCCGCGCGCAACCACATTCCCGATGACTGGAAGCGCGACCCGGCGCTGCGGTTCGAGCCCTTTGATGCCAACGCCCTGCCCTTCGACGACGACCACTTCGACGTGGTGCTGTCCTGGGGGTCGTTCGAGCATATCGTCGGCGGCTACGCCCAGTCACTGCGCGAGATTCGCCGTGTGCTCAAGCCCGGCGGCCTGCTGTTCGCGCATCCGGGCCTGTTCTACGGCGAATACGGCAACCACCTGGGCGAGTTTTTCGACGACCCCTGGATCCACCTGAAGCTGCCGCCTGAAGAGCTGGAAAAGCGGGTCAAGGCCACGCCACCCGATTACATGGATCGCGGCGGCGAGTTTGCCAGCCCGGACGACTACTGGCAGTGGTACACCGAGCTGAACCCGATCACCGTCACCGATTTCGAAAAGGAATTGCGGGATCTCGGTTTCGAGCCCTGGCGCGTGGCGCTGCGGACCAGCAACCTGGTGGAGTACACCCCGGAGCTGCAGCAGTACGGTTTTGAGCAGTTGGCCAATACCGAGCTCTACGTGTCCGCCTGGAATCGAAAGTAGTCGCGGGCCACAACGATGCGCTGGATCCTTCGTCAATGTCATGACCTGGCGGCCTACTGGCTGTTGCCGCTGCTGTGCTTCGCGCTGCCCGCCCGCGGCGCCAATGTCATCATCCGTGCCGTCGGTCGCAGCTCGCTGTTCTACCGCGGCCACGTCATGCACGCGCTGCGGAACGCCGGCGAGGTGCTGGGCGACGTCGACGCCGAATCATGGGCCTATACGCTACGCGTAGTGCGCTTCCTGGATGCCGTCGATGCCTGGCATGGCCGTTACAGTTCGACCAGGCGTATCAATGAGACGCTGGTCCATGGCCCGGAGTCCTGGCCCAGGGTCGAGAGCATCGTCATGATGGGCGCCCACCTGGGGCCGGCGACATTGTCATTGCGGTGCATGGCCGATGCCGGGCTCAAGCCGGTCATCGTCTACCGGGATGTCACTGGAGAAGAACGTCGCCGCGCGCCGCTATACCACCTCTACCAGGTTTGGCGGATTCGTTACCTGTTGCGCATCTGTACCGGCGGCGCAATTCGTGTGCCAGGTGGCAGTGGCGCGTTGGCCGAGGCCATTGGCAGGCCGGGTTGCGCGATCGTATTTGTGCCCGATGCGCCGGCCGCCAGTGCACGCGGCGACAAGCTGAAACTGCTGGGGCATGACCTGCCCATCAACGCCAGGGGGCTTGACCTGGTCGTGGCCAGCCAGGCCCCGGCGGCCACCTTTGGCATGTTCTGGGACGATGCGCTGGGTAAGCGTGTGCTGGAAGTTTCTGAGCCTGTGCGATTTGACGACCTGGACGCCGCGATTGGCCGCGTCAATGCCTTCGTCGCCGACCTGCTCGACCGGCATACGGCACAATGGCACCTCTGGGCGACCGAGATCCCGGTGCTGGTGAAACCGTAATGGCCAAGCTGTATTTCTATTACTCCGCGATGAATGCCGGCAAGACCACGGTGTTGCTGCAGTCTGCGCACAACTACCGTGAGCGCGGCATGAACCCGTTGCTGTTCACGCCGAAGCTGGACGACCGCTACCGTGTCGGCCAGATCCGCTCGCGCATCGGGCTGGCGGCGGAGGCGATCGTTTTCGATGCCGATACCGACCTGCTGGAGCGCACCCGCGCGGAACTCGATGATCGCAGCATCCACTGCGTGCTGGTGGACGAGGCCCAGTTCCTGTCCCGAGATCAGGTCTACCAGCTATCCGAGGTGGTGGATCGCCACGATATCCCGGTGCTGTGTTTTGGCCTGCGAACGGATTTTCGCGGCGAACTGTTCGAGGGCAGCGCGCAGCTGCTGGCCTGGGCCGATGAACTGCAGGAGCTGAAGACCATCTGCCACACGGGCCGCAAGGCAACGATGGTGGTGCGCGTCGATGCCGACGGTTACGCGCTGCGCGATGGCGACCAGGTGGAGATCGGCGGCAACGACCGCTACGTATCCGTCAGTCGCGTCGAGTTCAAGAACGTGTTCGAGGGTGGCCGCCGGGTGAAGTTCTTCGAGCCGGTGGCGGACGATGAAGAGCCGGCCAACCTGCTGTAGGCCGCGCCCGCCGGTGCTATGCTGGCGCTCATGCGCTTCCTGATCGGGCTCATCCTGGTTGCCCTGCTGGTCTGGCATTTCTGGCCGGAGCCTGAGCCCATGGCCGTCGAGGACACCTTCATCGGCGACCAGGTCAAGGTGCTGAAAAAGGCCGAGGGCTTCGAGCAAAGCCACCTGGACGCCGTCAAGGCCCAGCAGGACCGCATGGAAAAACAGCTCGACCCCACCCAGGACGACTAAGCTCTTTGCGCGTCACGCGTCACGCGTCACGCGTCACCGCTGGCAGCGTGGGCAGTAGTAACTCGCCCGCTGCCCGATCACCCTGCGCCGAATGGCGTCACCGCACTGGAAACAGGCCTGGCCCTCGCGGTCGTAGACCAGCAGGTCCTGGGCGAAATAGCCGGGCGTGCCCTGGGCGCTGCTGAAATCCCTTAGCGTGGTGCCGCCGGCCTCGATGGCGCGGCCGAGCACGTCGCGGATGGCCGCCGCCAGTCCGTCGTAGCGCGCGCGGCTGACACGGCCGGCGTGCCGGGTGGGGTGGATGCCGGCCATGTACAGTGCCTCGGAGGCGTAGATGTTGCCGACCCCGACCACCACCTTGCCGTCCATGATAAAGGTCTTGACTGACCGCCGCGCGCCGCGCGATAGCCGCCACAGGTGGTCGCCGTCGAAATCCGGACCCAGCGGCTCGGGGCCCAGGTCCCGCAACAGCGCGTGAGCGTCCAGCGGTTCGTCGACCCAGTGCAGCGAGCCGAACCGGCGCGGGTCGTTGAAACGCAACGTGGCGCGGTCGGTGACGATGTCGACGTGGTCATGGCGGCCCGGCTCCGCGGACGTAGTCAGCACCCGGACCGAACCCGACATGCCCAGGTGCAGCATCAGCGCGCCGCCGTCGACGCTCACCAGCAGGTACTTGGCCCGCCGGGCCAGGCGGGTGACGCGCTGGCCCTCCGCGCGATGCACGTCATCGGCCACTGGCCAGCGCAGCCGTGGGTCGCGGACCACGATCCGTTCGATCACGGCACCGTCCAGCCAGGGTGCGATGCCGCGGCGGGTGGTTTCGACTTCGGGCAACTCGGGCATGGCGATTTCCGAACAGCGGGCATGATGCGGGGCGAGACGGACTTTACAATACGCTGTTCCGGGCGTCATCGCCCTGCCACGGATACCGCCATTGACTGAGCCAGCCGCCAACCATAGCCGCACCGCAGCGGGTGTCCGCGCCCGGCCGATGGTGGGCGTCGATACCGGCGGTACGTTCACGGATTTTGTCGCGCTGGTCGATGGCCAGCTGCGGCACTGCAAGGTGCTCTCCACGCCGGATGACCCGTCCCGCGCGATTGTCGAAGGCATCGATCGGCTGGGGCTGGCGGACCGCGACATCGACATCGTGCACGGCACCACGGTCGGCACCAACGCCGTGCTCGAGGGCAAGGGCGCTCGCGTCGCCTACGTCACCAGCGCGGGATTCGCCGATGTGCTGACGCTGGGCCGGCAAGAGCGCGATCACGTCTATCGCCTGGAACAGCCCGCCATGGCGCCGCCGGTGCCGCGTGAGCGTTGCTTCGAAGTCAGCACCCGCATCGATGCCGATGGCGAGCTGATCGCCCGGGCCGACGATGACGAGCTGGCGGCGCTGGCTGCGTCGATTGCCGCGGCTGAGGTCGACGCGGTAGCCGTGAACCTGCTGTTTTCCTTCCTGCGACCGGAAGAGGAGCAGCGCATTGCCGAGGCGCTGGGCGAGCGTTGGTTTGTCTCGCTCTCCAGCGAGGTGCTGCCCGAGGCGCGCGAGTATGAGCGCGGCGTGGCCACTTGGCTGAACGCCGGTGTCGGGCCGCTGATTGGTCGTTACCTGCGCTCGCTGGCCGCGCGCCTGCCGCGCGCGCGCATCGCCGTCATGCAAAGCGCCGGCACCACGGTAGCCGCGGCCACCGCGGCCGGGCACGCGGTCCGGTTGCTACTGTCCGGGCCGGCCGGCGGCATCGCCGCGGCCGAGCAGCTGGGCCGCGCCATTGGCGCGAAGCGGCTGCTGACCTTCGACATGGGCGGCACCTCGACTGACGTGGCATTGGTTGACGGTGGCATCCCGCTGACCACGACCTCGCGCATGGGCCGCTGGCCGCTGACCATTCCCACCGTCGATATCCACACCATCGGCGCCGGTGGCGGCTCGATCGCCCGCGTCGACGCGGGCGGCATGCTGCTGGTGGGGCCGGAATCGGCGGGGGCCGACCCGGGGCCGGCCTGCTACGGCCGCGGTGGCGAGCAGGTGACGGTAACCGACGCCAACCTGGTGCTGGGCCGCATCCCGGCAGGCACGAAATTGGGCGGCTACCTGGCCCTCGACCGGGCCGCAGCCGACGCCGCGATGGCGCGGCTCGCCGACGCCATGGATTGCGACGCGCAGCAGGCGGCGCGTGGCGTCATCCGCATCGCCAATGAACACATGGCCCGGGCATTGCGCGTGATCTCCGTCGAGCGCGGCCATGATCCCCGCGAGGACGCCCTGTTCTGCTTCGGCGGCGCCGGCGGCCTGCACGCCTGCGAGCTGGCTAACCTGCTGGGTATGCGCCGCGTGGTCTTGCCCCGGCGGGCCGGCGTGCTGTCGGCGCAGGGCATGCTGGCGTCCGCGCCCGGGCGCGACGCCGTGGAGGCCATCCTGGCCCCGCTGGCGGACTGGAGTGACACGACGATCGGCGGCCGGTTCGCGGCCCTGTCCGATGCCCTGGCCGATGAACTCGCCGCCGAGGGCCATGTCCGGGCCGACCTGTCTTTCACTCACCAGCTCGAGCTGCGCTACCACGGCCAGGATGCCGGCATCATGCTGCCCTTCGAGCTCGGCGCCGACCACGCCGAAGCCTTCGCCGCGCGCCACGAAGCCGCCAGCGGCTACCGCCTGGAGCGCCCCGTGGAACTGGCCAACCTGCGCCTGGCCGCCCGCGCGACCGCGCCCATGCCCACCTTACCCACCGAGCCGCCCCCGGCCCGCGGGCTCGACGCGCCCGAACGCAACACCGACGTCCCCGTCATCACCCGCGCCGAGCTGGAACAGGCCACCGCACCTCCCATCGACGGCCCGGCCATCATCACCGACACGGTCGGCACCGCCTGGATCCCTTCCGACTGGCAGGCCACGGCCGACCCGCTCGGCAACCTGGTGGTGACGCGTAACGCGTGACGCGCCACTTTGAGAGCGTGTAGCATGCCCTGGGGCGGGCGTTGGCTTCGTTCCGGACTCGCTCGAGTCCATCCATGGATCGCTCATCGGCGGCATCCATGCCGCCGAAGGTCCGGAACGAAGCCAACGCCCACCCCACGGCGTGGAAGGCTGTTCTGTCACGCGTCACGCGTCACCCGTCACCCAAAGAAAAACCCGCCACGAGGGCGGGTTCATCCAGATCCGTAAGAAGCGCCCCGAGGGGCCGCCGGCTTACTTGATCTTTGCTTCCTTGTACATCACGTGCTTGCGGACGACGGGATCGTACTTCTTGATCTCCATCTTGCCGGGCATGTTCTTCTTGTTCTTGTCCGTGGTGTAGAAGTGGCCGGTGCCTTCTGAGGACACCAGGCGAATCTTTTCACGTGCTGACTTGGCCATGGCTAAATCCTCGGTTAGACGCGTTCGCCACGGGCGCGCAGGTCGGTCAGAACGGCGTCGATGCCCTTCTTGTCGATGATCCGCAGGCCTTTCGTGGAGACGCGAAGTTTCACCCAACGGTTCTCGTTTTCCACCCAAAAACGGTGGGTATGGAGGTTGGGCAGAAAACGCCGCTTCCGCTTGATGTTGGAATGCGACACGTTGTTTCCGGACATCGGCTTTTTGCCGGTGACCTGGCAGACTCTGGACATCGGAGTTTCCCGTAGCGACTGGTGCAAAAAAGAGCCGCACTTTATACCGCAGAGTTTTGATCCATGCAAGCTTTTTCGTGGAAATCAGAGCATGCCGCGGCTGGCCATCGACACCGGTTCGCCTTCGCCGATGACGAAATGATCCAGCAAACGGATCTCCAGCAGGCCCAGGGCGTCCTTCAGGCGCCGGGTGATGGCCTGGTCGGCCAGGCTGGGCTCGGTCACGCCGGAGGGGTGGTTGTGGGCCACGATGACGGCGGCGGCTGCGTGGCGCAGCGCCTTTTCGGCCACCACGCGCGGGTATACGCAGGCGCCGTCGATGGAACCCTGGAACAGTTCTTCGCAGGCGATGACGCGGTGCCGCGTGTCCAGGAACAGCCCGGTGAAGATCTCGCGGCGCCGGTCACGCAGCGCGGCGCGCAGGTAGTCGACAGTCTCGGCGGGGCTGGTGAGCGCGCGGCCGCGGCACAGCTGCTGTTCCAGCTGGCGGCGGAACAGTTCGCGGCCGGCCGTGAGTTGTGTCGCCCGCGCCGCGCCAAAGCCGGGGCAGCGGGCAATGTCGGCGGGCTCACTGTCCAGCAGGCCGCGCAGGCCCTTGAAACGGCGCAGGGCGCGGCGGCAGTGGGCGATGTCCGGTGGTGCGGCGCCCATGCCCAGGAAGCGGGCCAGCAGTTCGGCGTCGCCGGCGTTACCGCCAGGTGGCTGGGCCGCGGTCAGTGGTACGGCGGTCACCGCGTCGCGAATGGTTTCGGTCTGTGGCGGAAGTGTGTCCATGGCACACAGTGTGCCGTGCGGTTCGCCGTGGGCGAATAGGAAATCGGCTACAGATTTTGTCATCGATGGATGAAAAGCGGGTGCACCGGGTAACAGGCTTGGTATGATGGCGGGCGCCAGAACGCGGTTTGCCAGCGATGCATAATAAAACCGCGAGCAAGGGAGGCCCGGCGCTTTGAACCAGATGCAAGTGCTCCGCGTTGCCCCAGGGGGGGGCGCATGAACGGGGCAGTCGAACGACCACCGGTCCGCATTCGCGTGCTCGATGCCGCGTTGGGATCGGAATTCCCCCTGCCTGAATACGCCACCGACGGATCCGCCGGTATGGACCTGCGCGCCTGTGTCGTGGACACGCTCGTCATCGGGCCGGGCGAGACCGTGCTCATTCCTACCGGCTTTGCCATGCATATCGCCGACCCGTCACTGGCCGCCGTGATCCTGCCGCGGTCGGGGCTGGGCCATAAACACGGCCTGGTGCTGGGTAACCTGGTCGGGCTGATCGACAGCGATTACCAGGGCCAGTTGTTCGTGTCCTGCTGGAACCGTTCACAGGCGCCATTCGAGGTCGAGCGCGGCATGCGCATCGCCCAGCTGGTGTTCCTGCCGGTGGTGCAGCCGCGCTGGGAAGTCGTCGAGGACTTCGAGGCCAGCGAACGCGGCGCCGGCGGCTTCGGGCACACGGGGCGCGGCTGATGGACCTGGGAACCATGGCCCGCAAGAGCCAGGGCAAGCGCGGCGGCAGCCTGCTGTCCGGCCCGTGGCCATACATTATCGCCGGGCTGGTGATCATCGCCGTGTCCGCGGTGCTGCTGTTCGGTGACAGTGCCGACAGCCGCAACAGCGAAAAGGCGCGCGCCCAGGGCGAGCGGTTGCACAACAGCCTGCGCGAGCCGGTCGTGCAGCTGCGTAACCTGCTGATGAGCGACACCATCCAGGCCGAGACGCGCGTGGTGCTGGACGACCCCGATGCCCACGCGGCGCTGTTGCAGCGCATGCAGGCGCATGTCGCCGAAATTGACAGCGTGCGCGTGTTCGGCGCCGACGCGCTGATGACCGGCTTTGACGAACTGGGTGACGATGGGTTCATCCAGCTGGACATGTTGTTCTCGGCCCTGTCGGACCGTGTCTCGCCGGTGCAGATGGCTGGCCGCGGTGACGGCCAACGCGTGGCCGTGGCGGCGAGGCTGGGTAGCGAGCAGGCGCCGGAGGGTTACGTGCTGGTCACGGCCACGCCCGACCTGGTGCTGGCGCGCTTTAATTCCACCATGCCCGAGGCCGGTTACCTGGCCCTGGAGCACGCCACAGGCGGAAACTCGCCGGTGCCACTGGTGACCATCGGCCAGCCGCCGGTGGGCTTTACCCAGCAGCGCCTGCCGGTGCAGGGCTCGATGTTCCAGATCGTCTTCCCGCAGGTGGTGGCGGTGTCGACCATCAGCGGCCATGAGCGGCTGCTGCTGTTCTTGGTGGGTTGCCTGTTGCTGGCCTGGGGCGTGTTGCGCCACCAGCACGTGCGGCGGGTGTCGCGCGAGATTACCGAGAACAACGCCACACGCGCGCGGGTGGCGGGCAGGGGTGACGAGGAGCAGGCCATGCTGGCCGAAACCCTGGAGCCCGAAGATGAAGCCGAGGCCGCCCGGCTGGCCGACCTGCCGCACGACCTGAGCCTGCGGCCGCCGCAGTCGCGGTTCATGCTGAACAATGGAGATATCGAACCCGTGGAACTGAACGGAGAAATTTTTCGCGCCTACGACATCCGTGGCGTCATGGGCAAAACGCTGGACGCGGGCGTGGCCCGGCAGATCGGCCAGGCCGTTGGCAGCCTGACCATGGACGCCCTGGCCGGCCCCGTGGTGGTGGGCCGGGACGGGCGCGACTCCGGCCCCGAGCTGGTCGATGGCCTGATCGAGGGCATCCTGTCCACCGGCTGCGACGTGATCGACGTGGGCGCGGTGCCCACCGGCGCGCTGTATTTCGCCTGTTACGAACTGGGCCGCGGCTCGGGCGTGATGGTCACCGGCAGCCACAACCCGCCGGACTACAATGGCTTCAAGATCATGGTCGGCGGTAAGACGCTGTTCGGCGACAACATCTATGGCCTGTACGAGCGCATCCGCTCGGGCAACCTGCGCCAGGGCGCCGGCAATGTCGAGGGCCGGGAGGTGCTGGAGCAGTACCGCGACCGCATCGCCAGCGACATCCAGCTCAAGCGCCCGCTGAAGGTGCTGGCCGATTGCGGTAACGGCATTGGCGGGGTGATCGCCGCCGACGTGCTGCGCGCCATCGGCGCCGAGGTGGTGCCGATGTTTGACGACGTCGACGGCTCATTCCCTAACCATCACCCGGACCCCAGCGAGCCGGAGAACCTGCAGGACCTGATCCATTCGCTGAAGGTCATGGACGGTGACCTGGGCGTGGCCTTCGACGGCGATGCCGACCGCCTGGGCGTGGTCACCCCGGACGGGCGCATCATTTACGCCGACCGCGTGATGATGCTGTACATCCGCGAGATCCTGTCGCGCAACCCGGGCGCGAAGATCATTTATGACGTCAAGTGCACCGGCAAGCTGGACGGCATCATTCGCGAGGCTGGCGGCGAGCCGGAAATGTACAAGACCGGTCATTCACTGATGAAAAACCGCATGAAGGAAGTGGGCGCGCCGTTCGCCGGCGAACTGAGCGGGCACTTCTTTTTCGGTGATCGCTGGTATGGTTTCGACTGCGGTATCTACTCGGCCGCACGGTTGCTGGAAATCCTGGCCGATGATGAACGCAGCCCGCAGGAGGTGTTTGCAGCCCTGCCTGACTCGGTTGGCACGCCTGAACTCAAGGTCTACATGAACGAGGGTGAGAACCACCCGTTCATCGAGCGCTTCCAGGACGAAGCCGTGTTCGACGGCGCCACGGTCAGCAATATCGACGGCGTGCGCGCCGACTACCCGGATGGCTGGGGCCTGGTGCGCGCCTCCAACACCACGCCGGTGCTGGTGCTGCGTTTCGACGCCGACGACCATGCCGCGCTAGAGCGCGTGCAGGAGGCGTTCCGCGCGCAACTGCTGGCGCTCAACCCGGAACTGGAGTTGCCGTTCTGAAAATGCCGCTGACAGCCCTGGCGCTGCTCGCGGCGGCGCCGGCCCTGGCGCAGGACCGGGTGGCCACGGTCAGCAGCGTCACGCCGGTGCCGGACGCCTGCCTGTCCGGCCTGGTCGCCCTGCAGGTGGACGGCGTGATGCAGACGCCGGTGATGTCGTTTGACGACTCGGACCTGGACTCGGCCACCGGCGAGGTCGCCGAGTCGAGCCCGGACCAGGCACCGAAGGTGGAAGACTGGGAAGTGGAACTGCTGCCCGGCGTGCACCGCCTGAGCGGCATCGTTGAAATGGACACGTCGCGCTGCAAGGTCGCGCGCGGCAATGCCGGCGTGACCATGGCGCCGCTGGAGGCCATGTTCGAGGCCGGGCGCGCCTACCGCGTGGGTTTCGACCACTCCGCCGCCGATGCCGCGGAGTGGCGCCTGGTATTGATCGAAGACGCCCTTCAGTAGGCGAAATCGCGGAAGACCGGGTCGACCGACCCGTTCCAATCACCCTCGTAAAGCGCAAGCAGCCGGTCCGCCGGCGTCTCGCCGCTGTCCGCGGCCCGCTGTAACGGGGCCAGGAAGCCGCTTTCGTTGTCGCCGGCGGCGTCCAGGCGGTTGCGCGCGGCCAGGCCGACGCGGGCCAGGTCCAGCAACTCCGTGGCAATCTCGCGAACCGTGCGACCGCCGACCTTCGCGGCCAGGCCATCACGGGCGGCGTCGTGTCGCAGCGCGGCGCGCTCCTCGATGGTCCAGTCGCGGGCGATGTCCCAGGCCGCACTCAGCGAGGCCGGGTGATACAGCAGCCCGGCCCAGAACGCGGGCAGCGCGCACAGCCTGTCCCAGGGGCCGCCGTCGGCGCCGCGCATTTCCAGGAAACGCTTCAGCCGCACTTCCGGGAACGCCGTGGTCAGGTGGTCTTCCCAGTCGGTCATCGTCGGGCGCTCGCCGGGCAGGGCGGGCAGGCGGCCGTCGATGAAATCACGGAACGACATGCCGGCGCAGTTGACGTACTGGCCGTCGCGCCGCACCAGGTACATCGGCACGTCCAGCATGTAGTCGACGTAGCGTTCGAAACCCATGCCGTCCTCGAACACCCAGGGCAGGATGCCAGTGCGGTCCGGGTCGGTGTCTTCCCACACGTGCGAGCGAAAGCTCAGGAAGCCGCTGGGCTTGCCCTCGACGAACGGCGAGTTGGCGAACAGCGCGGTGGCGATGGGCTGCAGCGCCAGCGAGGTGCGGAACTTGCTGACCATGTCGGCCTCGGAGCCGAAATCCAGGTTCACCTGCACGGTGCAGGTGCGGGTCATCATGTCCAGGCCCATGGTGCCGACGGTCGGCATGTAATCGCGCATGATGCGGTAGCGTGATTTGGGCATCCACTGCATTTCGTCACGCCGGCATTTGGGGTGGAAACCCATGCCCAGGAAGGCCACGCCCAGCGGTTCACAGACGGCCTTCACCTGCTTTAAGTGGGTGTTCACTTCACGGCAGGTCTGGTGGATGTCGTCCAGCAGCGCGCCGGACAGTTCGAGCTGGCCGCCGGGCTCCAGCGTGATCGACGCGCCGGTGTCATCCAGCAGGGCGATGATGTTGCCGTTCTCAAGCACCGGCTGCCACGGAAACTGCTCGGCCAGGCCGGACAGCACCGCGCCGATGCCACTGGGGCCATCGTAGGGCAGCGGTTTCAGGTCGGCGGTGGTAAAGCCGAACTTCTCGTGCTCCGTGCCCAGGCGCCAGCGTTCCGGCGGTTTGCAGCCGGACTCCAGGTACTCGACCAGCTGGGTTTTGCCCGTGATGACCGGGCTGGAATCGTTCCCGGCCAAGGCGGGTCTCCCATTGTTTGGTGAATGGATTAGGATACACCTGAAACCCGCACCAGGCCCATTGATGTCAGCCCGGATTTTCACAGCTGTGCTCATCTGCGCTTCGCTCGCCGCCTGTGGCCGCGAGGACACGCCGGGGCCGGGCGCGCGTGATGCCGTGCACCGCGCCCAGCCGGTGGCGTTGCGCATGGTGGACGGCCGCCCTGACCCCGCGGTGCTGGCGGCCGAGCAGGTGCTGCATCGCGACAATGGCAACGAGCCGCAGACGCTGGACCCCCACCTGGCCCAGGGCGTGCCGGCGGCCAATATCCTGCGCGACCTGTTCGAGGGCCTGACCGCCGAATCACCTACGGGCGCCATCATTCCCGGCGCGGCGGAGCGCTGGAACATCAGCCGCGATGGCCTGCTGTACACGTTTCACCTGCGCGCCAACGGCCGCTGGTCCAACGGCGACCCGGTCACGGCCACGGATTTTGTCGAGGGCTTCCGCCGCAGCGCCGATCCGGCCACGGCATCGCAGTATGCGCACGTGTTGCGCCCCATCACCGGCGCCGCCGGGGTGCTGGCCGGCACCGCCCCCGTCGACTCGCTGGGCGTGACGGCGCTGGACGAGCGCACGGTGCAGGTCAGCCTGGTCGACCCCACGCCGTACTTCCTGGGCCTGCTCAGCCACGCGTCCACCTACCCGGTCCACCGGCCCAGCGTCGCGGCCCATGGCGAGCGCTATCCGCGCCCCGGCAACCTGGTGTCCAACGGCGCCTTCGTGCTGTCGGAGTGGAAGGTGCGTTCGCGCATCGAGCTGACGCGCAACCCGCACTACCACGGCGTCGCGGACGTGATTCCCGAGCGGGTGGTCTACTACCCCTACGAGGACAGTTCCACCGCGCTCAAGCAGTACCGGTCGGGCCGGTTGCACTGGACCTGGGAGGTGCCGGCCAACCAGTTCGACTGGCTGCAGGCCAACTACCCGGACGAGCTGGCCATCAGCCCCTGGCTGGGCTCCTATTTCCTGGGCTACAACCTGTCGCGGGAGCCATTCGCGCATTCACTGGAACTGCGCCTGGCCCTGGTGCTGGCCGTGGACCGCGAGATTCTCACCGGAAAGGTGACCCGCTTTGGAGAACAGCCGACCTTCAACCTGGTGCCGCCGGGCATCGGCGATTACGAGCCGCCGGAGCCGGAATGGACAGGCTGGACCCAGGCACAGCGCGAGGAAGAAGCGCGCCGCCTGTTTGCCATCGCCGGCTATGGCGACGACCGGCCGCTGCGCGTGCAGCTGCGCTACAACACCAGCGAAAACCACAAAAAGGTCGCGCTGGCCGTGGCATCGATGTGGAAGCAGGTGCTGGGCGTGCAGACCGAGCTCATCAACGAGGAATGGAAGGTGTTCCTGCAGAACCGCCAGCAGAAGGTGCTGACCCAGGTATTCCGCGCCGGCTGGATTGGCGATTACGCGGACCCGTACACCTTCCTGGAGCTGTTCCGCAGCGGTCACGGGCAGAATGACTTCGCCTTCAGCGACACGCTGTACGACACGCTGCTGGAGCAGGCGTCGTCGGAGCGCATCCCGGCGCGCCGGAACCGCCTGATGGTCGAGGCCGAGCGCGTGCTGCTGGAGGACCAGCCCATCATTCCGCTGTACACCTACGTGACCCGGCGGCTGGTGGACCCGCACCTGCGGGGCTGGGCGCCCAACGTCATGGACCACCACTACAGCCGGCACATGTTCCTGCTGAAATCGGAGCCGCGACCATGACCGCCGACCATGGCGTCATGCGCCACGCCGGCCGCCGCCTGCTGGGGCTGCTGCCGACGCTGCTGTTGCTGATCACCATCGTCTTTTTCATGGTGCGCGTGGCGCCGGGCGGCCCCTTCGATGCCGAAAAGGCGCTGCCGCCGGAGATCCAGGCCAACCTGGAGGCGCGCTATCACCTGGACGAGCCGCTGATCCAGCAGTACTTCCGCTACCTGGGCCAGGTGCTGCGGTTCGATTTCGGGCCGTCATTCCAGTACCGCGACTGGACCGTCAATGAGCTCATCGCGCAGGGTTTCCCGGTGTCTTTGACCATCGGCGCGCTGGCCTTGCTGCTGGCGCTGGCGATTGGCGTACCGGTGGGGGTGGTGGCCGCGCTGCGGCAGAACAGCGTCACGGATTACTCGGTCATGGGCCTGGCGATGCTGGGGGTGTCGATACCGAATTTCGTCGTCGCGCCCATCCTGATCCTGCTGTTCGCGGTCTACGCCGGCTGGCTGCCGGCCGGTGGCTGGGAAGGCGGCTGGACGCAGCTGGTGCTGCCGGTGGTGACGCTGGCGCTGCCGGTGATTGCCTACATTGCCCGACTCACGCGCGGCAGCATGATCGAGGTGCTGCACAGCAACTTCATCCGCAATGCCCGCGCCAAGGGGCTGCCGGAGCGCCAGGTGATCCTGGGCCATGCGCTGAAGCCGGCGCTGTTACCGGTGATCTCCTACCTGGGGCCGGCTACGGCCGGCCTGATCACCGGCTCCGTGGTCATCGAGCGCATCTTCGCCATCCCGGGCCTGGGCAGCTATTTCGTCCAGGGCGCGCTGAACCGCGATTACACGCTGGTCATGGGGGTGGTGATCTTCTATGGCTTCCTGATTATCGTGCTGAATTTCATCGTCGACCTGCTTTATGTCTGGCTGAACCCCAGGGTGCGCTATGGCTCGGGCTGAACCCGCCGTCGAAACGGTCGATGCCTTCGAGGCGGCGCTCACGCTGGGCGACGTCAAGGGCCGCTCGCCGTGGGAGGATGCCTGGCACCGGCTGCTGAAGAACCGCGCGGCGATCTCCGCCGCCGTCGTCATGGCCGTGGTTGTGCTGGCCGTTATCGTCGGCCCGTGGCTGAGCCCGTGGGACATCGATTACACCGACTGGGACCACACCTCGGCGCCGCCCAGCCTGGCGAACGGTCACTGGTTCGGCACCGACGCGGTGGGCCGCGACATCCTGGTGCGGACGCTGCAGGGCGGTCGTATCTCGCTGCTGGTGGGACTGGTCGCGACCCTGGTCAGCCTGGTCATCGGCGTGACTTACGGCGCCGTGGCCGGTTATTACGGCGGCACCACGGACCGGCTGATGATGCGTGCCGTGGATATCATCTACGCGCTGCCGTTCATGTTCTTCGTGATCCTGCTGATGGTGGTGTTCGGGCGCAATATCGTGCTGATTTTTGTCGCCGTCGGCGCCGTGAACTGGCTCGACATGGCACGTATCGTGCGCGGCCAGACGCTGAGCCTGAAACGCATGGAGTTCATCGAGGCGGCCCGGGCCAGTGGCGTGGAGGCGCATGACATCATCCGCCGTCACATCATTCCCAACCTGCTGGGCGTGGTCATGGTCTACGTCACCCTGACCATCCCGCAGGTGATCCTGGTGGAATCGTTCCTCAGCTTCCTGGGCCTGGGGGTGCAGGAGCCGATGAGCTCCTGGGGCGGGCTGGTGGCGGACGGCGCCCAGGACATGGAGTCGGCGCCCTGGACGCTGGTGTTTCCGGCGCTGTTCCTGACCGTGACGCTGTACTGCTTCAACTACATCGGCGACGGCCTGCGGGACGCGCTCGATCCCAAGGACCGCCAATGACCCCGGTGCTGGAAGTCCGCGACCTGCGGGTGCGCTTCGACACGCCGGACGGCGAGGTCGAGGCCGTGCGCGGCATCGATTTTGACCTGGCGCCGGGCGAGTCGCTGGGCGTGGTGGGCGAGTCGGGCTCCGGCAAGACCCAGGCCTTCATGGCGATCCTGGGCCTGCTGGCCGAGAACGGCAGCGCGACGGGCGTCGCCCGCTATCGCGGAGAAGACCTGATGGCGATGTCGCCTTCGGAACTGAACCGCCATCGCGGCCATGACATCGCGATGATCTTCCAGGACCCGATGACCGCGCTGAACCCCTACCTGTCCATTGAGAAGCAGATGGTGGAAGTGGTCATGCACCACCAGGGGCTGGGGCACGCGGAGGCCCGGGCTCATGCCATTGAAATGCTCCGCGCCGTTCGCATTCCCGACCCCGAGCAGCGCATCGACCAGTACCCGCACGAGTTTTCCGGCGGCATGCGCCAGCGCATCACGATTGCCATGGGGCTGTTGTGCGAGCCGGACATCCTGGTGGCCGATGAGCCGACCACGGCCCTGGACGTGACCGTACAGGCACAGATCGCCCGCCTGGTGGGCGACATTGCGCGGCGCTCGCACATGTCGTCGGTGCTGATCACCCATGACCTGGGCGCCGTCGCCGGCGTCTGCGACCGGGTGATGGTGATGTATGCCGGACAGGTGGTCGAGACAGGCAGCGTAGGCGATATCTTCTCCGCGCCGCGGCACCCGTACACCCAGGGGTTGCTGGCGTCCATGCCGCGCCTGGATCGCATCGATGACGTGTTGCCAGCCATTCCCGGCAATCCGCCAAACCTGTCCGATATCCCCGCGGGCTGCGCGTTCCGCGCCCGCTGCTCACGGGCCTTCGAGGCCTGCGGCGAGCCGCCACCGCTGCACCCGCTGGGCGGCGACCGCGCCAGCCGCTGCCACCTGGAGGACGCGCCGTGAGCGACCCCGTGCTGAAGGTGCAGGACCTGTCCGTGTGGTACCCGGTCGAGCAGGGCGGCCTGTTCCGCCGCCGTACCGTGGACCTGAAGGCCGTCGACGGGGTCAGCTTCGAGCTGGCGCCGGGCGAGACGCTGGGCGTGGTCGGCGAGTCCGGCTGTGGCAAGTCGACGCTGGCCCGCGCGCTGCTGGGGCTGGTCAAGCCGCGGCGTGGACGCGTGCTCTGGCTGGGTGAGGACCTGGTCAAGCTCGATGACGAGGCCATGCGCCGCAAGCGCAAGGAGCTGCAGATCATCTTCCAGGACCCGCTGGCCTCGCTGGACCCGCGCATGACCGTGGGCGACATCATCGCCGAGCCGCTGTGGACGTTCTATCCGAACATCGCCCGTGTCCAGGTCATGGAGCGGGTGCGCGGCATGATGAAGCTGGTGGGGCTGCTGCCCAACCAGGTGAACCGTTACCCGCACGAGTTTTCTGGCGGCCAGTGCCAGCGCATCGGCATCGCCCGCGCGCTGGTGCTGAACCCGCGACTGATCGTCTGCGACGAGCCGGTCAGCGCGCTGGATGTCTCGATCCAGGCGCAGATCATCAACCTGCTGCGTGAACTGCAGAAGAAGCTGCGCCTGTCACTGATCTTCATCGCCCACGACCTGTCGGTGATGCGCCACATCAGCGACCGCGTCATGGTCATGTACCTGGGGCGCTCGATGGAAGTGTCGGATGCCGCCTCGCTGTACCGGCGGCCGCTGCACCCGTACACCAGCGCGCTGATCCGCTCCGCGCCGGTGCCGGACCCCGCGCTGGCGCGGTTCCGCGCCGATGCCGGCCTGACCGAGGACATGCCCTCACCGCTGAATCCGCCATCGGGCTGCGTGTTCCATACCCGCTGTCCCTACGTGGTCAAACGCTGCCAGCGCGACGTCCCGGCATTGCGACGCATGCCGGACGGCAACTGGGTCGCGTGCCATCGAGCCGAAGACCTTGATCTCGGCATCGTCAAACCCGCCCCGGTCAAACTATAATGACGACCCGCTACACATCGAACATGAGCATCATGCGTAAAATTTCATCACGGTCGCTGGCCGTTGCACTACTGGCCCTGGCCCTGCTGACCGGCTGCGGCACCACCAAGGTGGTGGACACCTGGACGTCGGATGAAGTGAGCCCGGTCGAGCCACAGCGCCTGGCCGTGCTGGCTGCCTGGCCCGAAGACCTGCAGCGGCGCGTGATCGAGCGCGATATCGTTTCCGGCCTGCGCAAGGACGGCGTCAACGCCGTGGCGGCCAGCGAACTGCCCGGCATGAGCAGCCGCCTGACCCGCAGCGAAGCCGAGAAGGCGCTGCGCAACGCGGACGTCGATGCCGTGGTGCTGGTGTTCGTCATCGGCGGTGGCGGCGGTGGCAAATACGTCCGCTCCGACTACTGGCTGCAGTACGCCGGCACCGGCGTCGGTTATGGCTGGTACCACCCCTATTACACCGACTTCTACGACGTTTACGTGGTCCGCGAAGGCCCCGGCTACACCGAGTCGACCACCGAGATCTTCCTGGAGACGTCCTACGTCGACGTGCGCCAGCTGTCACGCGTGTGGAGCATCGTCACCAAGTCCGACGACATCGAGTACCAGGACATGGCCGCGAAAATCGCCGGCAAGGTGTCGTCGCAGATGAAGAAGCACGACCAGCTGTAAGCGGCTGGCGGCGGCTTGGACAACCACGACGAACGCCGCCGGCTCGAAGCCGGCCTCGACGTGCTGGGCCTGTCGCCCACGCCGGGGCAGGTCGATCACCTGGCCGGCCACCTGGCGCTGATCCGCAAATGGAGCAGCGCCTATAACCTGGTCGCCCCGGGCGAGCTCGACCACCTGGTGACCCGTCACACGCTCGACTCCCTGAGCATCCTGCCCCATGTGGGCGAGGGTCCGCTGCTGGACGTGGGCACCGGGGCGGGTTTCCCGGGGCTGCCGCTGGCCATCGTCCGGCCCGCCGATGATCACTGGCTGGTGGACAGCGCCGGCAAGAAGATCCGCTTCCTGGCCAATGCCGCGCGGCAGCTGGACCTGGACAATGTCCATGCGACGCACGGTCGGGTCGAGCGCTTCTCACCCGCGGTGGAGTTCAGTACCATCACCTCGAGGGCCTTCAGCTCGCTCACGCTGTTCGCCGAGACGGTCCGGCACCTGGCCGGCCCCGACACGCGCCTGCTGGCCATGAAAGGCCGGCTGGACCCGGCCGAAATCGACGCCCTGCCCGAATGGGCACGCCTGGACGGCGAGCCGGTCCGCTTGCTGGTCCCCGGGCTGGGCGCCGAGCGTCACCTGGTGACCCTGCGCCTGGCGCCACCCGATAACGACTGAAAAGAGAACCCATGGCCCGCATCATCGCCATCGCCAACCAGAAAGGCGGGGTCGGCAAGACCACCACCGCCGTTAACCTGGCCGCCGCCCTGGCGGACATGAACCATGCCGTCCTGCTGGTCGACCTGGACCCGCAAGGCAATGCGTCCACGGGCTGTGGCGTGAACCCGCACGAGCTCGAAACCACGGCCTACGACGTGATGACGGCCGAGGCGCCCATCGCCGACGTCATCCTGCGCCTGGACGAATTCCAGTTCGACCTGCTGCCGTCCAACGGCGACCTGACCGCCGCCGAGATGAAACTGATGGGCGTGGACGGCCGTGAGTTCCGCCTGCGCGACGCGCTCGAAGACGTCGCGCCGCGCTACGGCTGGGTGATTATCGACTGCCCGCCGTCGCTGAACATGCTGACGCTGAACGCGCTCGCCTGCGCCAACAGCGTGCTGGTGCCCATCCAGTGCGAGTACTACGCGCTGGAAGGCCTGGCCGCGCTGCTGAACACCATTGACCAGGTGCAGGACAGCGTGAACCCGCGGCTGGAAATCGAAGGCCTGCTGCGGACCATGTACGACGCCCGCAACAATCTCTCGGCGGCCGTGTCCGACCAGCTGATCGAGAATTTCGGCGACCGCGTTTACAAGACCCTGATCCCGCGCAACGTGCGCGTGGCCGAGGCCCCCAGCCACGGCGTGCCGGTGTTACGCTATGACCCGGGCTCGCGCGGCTCCCTGGCCTATATCGGCCTGGCCGGCGAGATGCTCCGCCGCCGTCGCGACCGCGATGCCGGCCGCGCGCCCACCGACACCGCGCACACCCCGCGCGAACACGACTGAACCGGATACCACCCATGGCCGCCAAGAAAGCCCCGCTCGGACGCAACCTCTCTTCCATGCTCTCCAAGAGCACGCTGGCGAAAGCCGATGCCGACCGCGCCGCGGACAACGGCAGCACGGCGGCCCCCGGCGACGCGAGCCTGCGCGAACTGCCGCTGGACCGCATCACCCCGGGCCCCTACCAGCCGCGTTCCATCTTCGATGAAGACAAGCTGGACGAACTGGCAGACTCGATCGAGAAACAGGGTGTGATCCAGCCCATCGTCGTACGCGAGGTGGGCGCCGGTTTCGAGCTGATCGCCGGTGAGCGCCGCTGGCGCGCCGCGCAGCGTGCCGGCATCGACACCATCCCGGCCATCGTCCGCCGCGTGCCCGACGAGATCGCCGTGGCCATGGCGCTGGTCGAGAACATCCAGCGCGAAAACCTGAACCCGCTGGAAGAAGCCACCGCGCTGCGCCGCCTGGTCGACGAATTCCAGCTCACCCACGCCGAGGCCGCCGAGGCCGTCGGCCGCTCCCGCTCCGCGGTCTCCAACCTGCTGCGCCTGCTGGAACTGTCAGCCGACGTGCGCGGCCTGGTCGACGACCGTCACCTGGAAATGGGCCACGCCCGCGCGCTGCTCGCCCTGCCGCCCGAGCTGCAGGTCACTGCCGCACGCGAAGTGGTGCGCAAGCAGCTCTCCGTGCGCGAAACCGAGCAACTGGTCAAGCGCCTGCAACGGCCGAACAAGCCCAAACCCCGCGCCATCAACCCCGACATCCTGCGCCTGCAGGACGACCTGACCGAGCGCCTGTGCGCGAAAGTGCGCATCCAGCACGGCGCCAAGGGCAAGGGCAAACTGGTGATCGATTACAACTCGGCGGACGAGTTGGAGGGCATCATCGGGCACCTGGCCGGGGATGGGGGGTAGGAGGGAGGAGTTAGGAGGGAGGAGGTAGGCGTCAGTTCAGTTTTCTCTCCTGGGCGTTGATCAGGCCTGACAGCAGGCCGTAGAGGTCTTGCAGGCGTGAATGGATGGCGGGTTGTCTGGTCTGGAGTCGAAGCGCCTCGGCCAGGTGGACCTGGGTTTCGAGTTCGGCGAGAGAGCCCCTGGCAATTCGCAGGAATCGACGAAACTCCATGGTCGAGCCCCTTGCAGCGCCCTCGGCAATATTCGAAGGAATGGAAATCGCCGCGCGTCTCATCTGTGAAGTTATCCCAAACCGTTCAACAGCCGGAAACGCGACGGTGTACTCATAGATCTCCACCACAAGCTCAACGGCTACCTTCCACGCATCCAGTCGCATATGTGCCCGAACCACGTTTCACCCCCCTTGCCACTGATAAATTCATACTGACCACCCAACGACCCCCTATCTATAGCCAATCCCCCTACACGACTGTAGGAACATCACGCTCCCTCCTCCCTCCTCCCTCCTCCCTCCTCCCTCCTCCCTCCTCCCTCCTCCCTCCTCCCTCCTCCCTCCTCCCTCCTCCCACATTCCCCCTCCCTATCTATTGCCCTATAGAAAACCGGGGTGTTAAAATGGGCGGTCTTTGGCGGACGGAAGTGATTTTTGCTTTCACCCGCCTGAAAAAACGCGGCCTGGGGGCCGCTTTTCGTTGATGAGGCAGTGCGGATGAGCGTCCAGGGCGCCGATAAATCGACGGGTTGCCCGTCGGCGGTTCGCCCGGTCGGGTCGTCAAACCCTGGCATGGTTCGCCGGTGGCTGCGGATGCAGTCGTTGGCGTCGCTCGCCATGGCGGGTGCGCTGTTGCTGGTTGGCCCGGTGGCCGCCTACTCGTCGATGTTCGGCAGTCTCGCGGTGTTTTTGCCCGCTTTGTTGTTTGCCCTGGTGGTGGCACGCCGGTTCGGAAGCGATCCGGTGACCTTCCTGCGAGCGGCGACGATGGGCGAGGCCGGAAAACTGCTGATGACGGTGCTGGTTTGCGTGGCGGTTTTCGCTTTCGTCAAACCGCTGGCGCCGGGCTGGTTTTTCGCCGGCATGCTGGTCACCATGGCGGCCGGCTGGCTTGGCTTGATTTTCAATCGATAGCACCCACCTGTGCGGTGGGGCAAACAGGACACGATCGGACTGGATCCAAATGGCAGCTGAAGGCGAAGCGCTCACCGCGAGCGGATATATCCAGCATCACCTCGTCAACCTGACGTTCGGTAAGCACCCGGAGAACGGCTGGGGCTTTGCCCATGGCGCCGAGGAAGCGGCGGCGATGGGTTTCTGGGCGATTCACGTCGACACCATGTTCTGGGCCCTGTTGCTGGGCCTGGTTTTCTGTGTCGCGTTTCGCAAGGTGGCGAAAGCGTCCAATTCCGGCGTGCCCACACGTTTCCAGGCGCTCATCGAAATGGTCGTCGAATTCGTCGATGAAAGCGTGAAGGACTCCTTCCACGGTACCAGCCGACTGGTTGCGCCGCTGGCGCTGACCATTTTCGTCTGGACTTTCTTCATGAACTTCATGGACCTGATCCCCGTGGACTGGCTGCCGTCGGCCGCCATGGCCATGGGTATCGACTACCAGAAGGTCGTGCCGACCACGGACGTCAATGCCACCATGGGCATGTCGATTACCGTGTTCGCGCTGATGATCATCTACAGCATTCGTTACAAGGGCGCGGGCGGCTTCCTGAAAGAGCTGGTCATGAACCCGCTGAACCCGAAAGAGCTGGGCCTGCCGGTGGTCGCGTGGCCGCTGCTGATGGCGTTCAACCTGGTGGTCGAACTGGCGTCACTGCTGGCCAAGCCGGTCTCGCTGGGTCTGCGACTGTTCGGCAACCTGTACGCGGGTGAGCTGATCTTTATCCTGATCGCGCTGGTGTTTACCGCCGGTTCCGGCCTGTTTGGCGCGGGCCTGAGCTCGATCTTCGGCGACCATATCCCGGCCTGGTTCTGGATCGTCGCCAGTGTCGCCGTGTTTGCCACGCTGTGGGCGAACATGAAGGGCAAACTGAACATGAAGATGACGTTGTGGCTGCTGCTGGCGGAAGTTTTCCTGGTGGGTGGCATGGCGTTCCTGGGCGGGCAGTTGATGCACTTCGGGTGGGCCGCGTTCCACCTGATCGTCATCCTGCTGCAGGCCTTCATCTTCATGATGCTGACCATCGTCTACATGTCGATGGCCACGGAACATCACTAGGCCGGCGGCTTGTCGCTCGACCTGTAACTATTTTTTGGTAGCAAGAAACTCTTAAACGGAGAGTCAGAAATGGAAACTGTAATTGGTATGACCGCAATCGCCGTCGCCCTGCTGATCGGCCTGGGTGCACTCGGTGTAGGTATTGGTGTGGGTATGCTGGGCGGTCGCCTGCTGGAAGGCTCAGCCCGCCAGCCGGAACTGGCCCCGATGCTGCAGGGCAAGTTCTTCCTGGCCGTTGGCCTGCTTGACGCTGTCGCCATGATCGGTGTGGCCATCGCGCTGCTGCTGGTGTTCGCGAACCCGTTCATCGGCCAGCTTGAGCCCTTCCTGGGCTAAGTCGAGCGCTGTAGCCCTTTTGCGCCCCTTTTGGGGCGCTGAATTGACCGTCGAGGTGCAGGCATGAACATGAATGCCACGCTAGTACTGAACTCGATCGCCATGTTGATCTTCGTGTGGTTCTGCATGAAGTTCGTCTGGCCGCCGTTGCTGAAGGCCCTGGATGAGCGCCGCGAGAAGATCGCGGACGGCCTGGCCGCTTCCGATCGTGCCGAAAAGGCGCTCGAGGAAGCCGGTGTCGAAGCCGAGCGTGAAATCCGCGCGGCCCGCGACAAGGCGGGTGAGATCGTGGACCAGGCCAACCAGCGCCATGGCCAGATCCTGGAGCAGGCGAAGGACGATGCCGTGTCTGAGCGCCAGCGCCAGGTCAACGCGGCCGAGGCGGAAATCGCCCAGGCGGCGCACCAGGCGCGCGAGTCCCTGCGCGGTTCCGTGGCCAGCCTGGCGGTTCTGGGTGCCTCCAAGATCCTTGAGAAAGAGATCGACGAGAACGCCCACCGCGAGCTGCTGGACAAGCTGATCGCCGAGATCTGAGCGCAGGATTGAGCTGAGTCATGAGCAACGAAACGACACTGGCACGACCCTACGCCAAGGCCGCTTTTGGCGTGGCGAAGGACGCCGGCGACCTGGCGGGTTGGGGCGCTGCCCTGGCCGCGGCCAGCGCCGCGGTCAGCGAGCCGAAAATGGCCGCATGGCTGGGTGCGCCGTCACTGGACCGCGCCAAGGCCGTAGGCATGATCAACGACGCCGTGGGCGGCGATGAGAAGTTCGGCCGTTTCCTTGCCGTGCTGGCGGAGAACGACCGCCTGCCGCTGTTGCCGGAAATCACCGCGATGTTTGGCCAGCTCCGCGAGGCAGCCGAAGGCCGGCTCGAGGTGAAGGTCGTGTCCGCCGTGGCCCTGGACGATGACCAGGCCGCGCGCATGAAAACGGCGCTGGCCAAGCGCTACGATCGCGAGATCGACCTGGCCAACGAGGTGGATGCCTCGGTGCTGGGTGGTGCAGTGATCTACGCCGGCGACGAAGTGATCGACGGTTCCCTTAAAGGGCGCCTGGACAAGCTGTCCGCGACTCTGAACCGGGTCTGACCGAACATTTGAATGCAGACCGGCCCAGGTGCCGGCCCTGACAGGAAAAAGACGATGCAAGCAACTTTGAATCCATCTGAAATCAGCGACATCATTCGCGAACGCGTTGAGCAGCTGAACCTCTCTGCCGAGACCCGTAACGAGGGTACGGTGGCGTCGGTCTCCGACGGCATCGCCCGCATCCACGGCCTCGAAGACGCCATGCAGGGTGAGATGATCGCGTTTCCGGGTGATACCTACGGCCTGGCGCTCAACCTCGAGCGTGACTCCGTCGGTACCGTAATCCTGGGTGACTACGAGCACATCACTGAAGGCGATACGGTTAAATGCACCGGTCGTATTCTCGAAGTGCCGCACGGCCGAGGCCTGCTGGGTCGCGTCGTCGACGCCCTGGGCAACCCGATCGACGGCAAGGGCCCGATCGACAATGATGGATTCGCGCCGATCGAGAAGGTCGCGCCGGGCGTGATCTGGCGAAAGTCGGTTGACCAGCCGGTACAGACCGGCCTGAAATCCATCGACGCCATGGTGCCCATCGGCCGTGGCCAGCGTGAGCTGATCATTGGTGACCGCCAGATCGGTAAGACGGCGATCGCCATCGACGCCATCATCAACCAGGCGAAGTCCGGCATTAAGTGTATCTACGTTGCCGTCGGCCAGAAGCAGTCCACCGTGGCGAATATCGTTGCCAAGCTGGAAGAGCACGGCGCCATGGAGCACACCATCGTGGTGAACGCTTCTGCGTCCGACTCTGCGGCCATGCAGTACATCGCGCCGTACGCCGGCTGCACCATGGGTGAGTACTTCCGCGACCGCGGTGAAGACGCCCTGATCATTTACGATGACCTGACCAAGCAGGCCTGGGCTTACCGCCAGGTGTCACTGCTGCTGCGCCGTCCGCCGGGCCGCGAAGCCTACCCGGGTGACGTCTTCTACCTGCACTCGCGCCTGCTGGAACGCGCCGCGCGTGTGTCCGAGGACTACGTGGAGAAGTTCACCGACGGCGCCGTCAAGGGCCAGACCGGTTCACTGACCGCGCTGCCGATCATCGAAACCCAGGCGGGTGACGTGTCGGCCTTCGTCCCGACCAACGTGATCTCGATCACGGACGGCCAGATCTTCCTGGAAACCGACCTGTTCAACGGCGGTATCCGCCCGGCCGTGCACGCCGGCCTCTCGGTCTCCCGAGTGGGTGGTGCGGCGCAGACCAAGGTGATCAAGAAGCTTGGCGGTGGTATCCGCCTGGCGCTCGCCCAGTACCGTGAGCTGGCGGCCTTCGCCCAGTTCGCTTCCGACCTGGATGACGCCACGCGCGCCCAGCTGGAACGCGGCCAGCGCGTCACCGAGCTGATGAAGCAGAAGCAGTACAGCCCGATGTCGGTCTCGCAGATGGCCATCTCCCTGTTCGCCGCCGACCGCGGTTACATGGACGACGTCGAACTGGCCAAGATCGGTGATTTCGAAGCGGCGCTGCTGGCGCACATCGCCAGCGTCAACGGCGACCTGGTCGACACGCTGAACACCGGCGACTGGAACGGCGATATCGAGGCCAGCCTCGACGCGGCCGTGAAGGAATTCAAGGCCAGCGGCAGCTGGTAAGCCCGGTCTGACGGAGCGAAAGAATGGCAGGCAGCAAGGAAATCACAGGCAAGATCAAGAGTGTCGAGAACACCAAGAAGGTGACCTCGGCGCTGGAGATGGTGTCGGCCAGCAAGATCCGGAAATCGCAGGACCTGATGAATGCGACCCGGCCCTATGCGCGGATGATGCGTCGCATTATCGGCCACCTGGGCAAGGCCAACCCGGAATACCGCCATCCGTTCACCATCGAACACGAAGGCGACGTCAAGAAGGTCGCGTTCATCGTGGTGTCCACTGATCGCGGCCTGTGTGGTGGCCTGAACACCAACCTGTTCAAGAAGCTGCTGGGCGAGATGCGTCACTGGCAGGAGCAGGGTGCCGAAATCAGCCTGGCGACGCTGGGCAAGAAGGCGTCCGCGTTCTTCCGTAACGTGAAGGTGGAGATTTCCACCCACGTGCAGGACCTGGGCGAAAAGCCGCAGATCGAAGACCTGATCGGCTCGATCCGCACCGTGCTCGATGCCTACCGTGCCGAGGAAGTCGACCGGGTGTTCCTGGTCTACAACGACTTCATCAACACGATGGCGCAGACGCCGACGGTGGACCAGTTGTTGCCGCTGCCGGAAACCGACGACGAGGAAGTCCGCGATATCTGGGACTACATCTACGAGCCGGATTCCGAAACGCTGCTGGACACGGTCCTGGTGCGTTACATCGAGTCGCAGGTCTACCAGGCGGTCCTGGAGAACCTGGCCAGCGAACATGCCGCGCGCATGATCGCCATGAAGAACGCCACCGACAATGCCGGTGAACTGATCGACGAGCTGAAACTGGCCTTCAACAAGGCCCGCCAGGCCGCGATCACGCAGGAAATCAGCGAGATCGTCAGCGGCGCAGCCGCCGTCTGAGTGGGTGACACGTGACGCGTGACGCGTGACGAAGAGCCGGATCGAAGAATTTTGGGATTTATTGAAAGGGTGGAAGGCGAAGCGTAGTGGGACAACGAGGGCTGTAAGCCCGTCACCCGTCACGCGTCACGCGTCACCAAAATTGCGGAGCAATTGAAGATGAGCAAAGGATCAATCGTTCAAGTCATCGGCGCTGTTGTCGACGTGGAGTTCGCTCGCGAAGACCTGCCGAAGGTCTACGACGCCCTGACGGTGGACAACACCGAGATCACGCTGGAAGTTCAACAGCAGCTGGGCGACGGCGTGGTGCGTACCATCGCGCTGGGTTCCACCGATGGCCTGAAGCGCGGCATCCCGGTGTCCAACACCGGCGCGCCGATTTCCGTGCCCGTGGGTGAGAAGACCCTGGGTCGCGTGATGGACGTGCTGGGTCGCCCGATTGACGAGGCCGGCCCGATTGGCGCCGAGAAGGCCATGCCAATTCACCGTAAGCCGCCTTCATACGAAGAGCAGGCCGGTGGCAACGACATCCTGGAAACCGGCATCAAGGTCATCGACCTGATCATGCCGATCGCCAAGGGCGGTAAGGTTGGCCTGTTCGGCGGCGCCGGCGTGGGCAAGACCGTGACCCTGATGGAGCTGATCCGTAACATCGCCATCGAGCACTCGGGCTACTCCGTGTTCGCCGGTGTGGGTGAGCGTACCCGTGAGGGCAACGACTTCTACCACGAGATGAAGGAAGCCGACGTTCTGTCCAAGGTGGCGCTGGTCTACGGCCAGATGAACGAGCCGCCGGGCAACCGTCTGCGCGTGGCGCTGACCGGCCTGACCATGGCCGAGGAATTCCGTGACGAAGGCCGTGACGTACTGATGTTCATCGACAACATCTACCGTTACACCCTGGCCGGCACCGAGGTGTCCGCACTGCTGGGCCGTATGCCTTCCGCCGTGGGTTACCAGCCGACTCTGGCTCTTGAAATGGGCCTGCTGCAGGAGCGCATCACCACCACCAAGACCGGTTCCATCACGTCCTTCCAGGCCGTCTACGTGCCCGCGGATGACCTGACTGACCCGTCTCCGGCCACCACCTTCGCTCACCTTGACGCGACGCTGGTACTGTCCCGCTCCATTGCCGAGCAGGGCATCTACCCGGCCGTGGATCCGCTGGATTCCACCTCGCGCCTGCTGGACCCGAACCTGATCGGCCAGGAACACTACGACGTGGCCCGCGCCGTGCAGGGTGTACTGCAGCGCTACAAGGAGCTGAAGGACATCATCGCCATCCTGGGCATGGACGAGCTGTCCGAGGAAGACAAGGCCACCGTGGCCCGCGCCCGTAAGGTGCAGCGCTTCCTGTCACAGCCGTTCTTCGTGGCCGAGACCTTCACCGGTGCGCCCGGCAAGTACGTGACCCTGAAAGACACCATCCGTGCCTTCAAGGGCATCGTCGACGGCGAGTACGACCACCTGCCCGAGCAGGCGTTCTACATGGTCGGCGGCATCGAGGAAGCCATCGAGAAAGCCAAGGAAATGCAGAAGAAGGAAGCGGCCTGAGCTGGTAACGGCACAGGCCCTACCGGGAACGCGACATGAGCAAAACCATCCAGTGTGACATCGTCTCCGCGCAGGACGCCATCTGGTCCGGCAAGGCCGCCTCGGTCTTTGCCAATGGCGTCTCTGGCGAACTGGGCATCTACCCGCGCCACACGCCGCTGATCACCCAGCTCCAGCCTGGCCCGGTTCGCGTGGTCGACGAAAACGGCGAAGAGCAGTTCTTCTTCGTTGGCGGTGGCATCATCGAGGTGCAGCCGCATATTGTGACCGTGCTGGCGGACACCGCCATGCGCGGCGACGACCTGGACGCGGCCGCGGCCCAGCGCGCCAAGGAAGAAGCCGAGCGCGCCCTGGAAAACCGCGGTGACGACACCATGGACGTGGGCGAGGCGCAGAAGAAACTGGCCGAGGCCATGGCCCAGCTGCAGGCGCTGGAGCAGTTGCGCAAGAAGCTCAAGCACTGAGTTCAATTCAGAGTGATGCTGAAGAAGCCGGCCTTGAGCCGGCTTTTTCATGCCTGGCGTTTCGGCGCCTCGTGCTGGTGTATGATTTCCGTTCCTGCACCGCAGAGAATACTCATGGCGAAACCAAACGTTGGTCTACTGCTTTGTCTCCTGCTTGGCGCGTTCGGCCTGGCAGCCTGTTCAAACACGGAAAGTGAATCCGCGACAGCCGAATCGAACCCACCGGAGATCACTGCTCCGGCCGCGGCGACGCCTGAGCCGGTTGAGCCAACGCCCCAGGTTGAAGACGTTGCAGGGTCCCAACTTGCCGACACGGCCTGGTCACTGGTCAAGATTCAGTCCATGGATGACAGCGTGGCCGAACCCTCCGCGGATACCGCCTACACCATCACGTTCAATGCCGATGGCCGCGCCAGTATGCAAGTCGATTGCAACCGCGGTGCCGGTAGCTGGGAGTCGGTTTCACCGGGACAGCTGACCTTCGGCCCCCTGGCGCTGACCCGGGCAATGTGCCCACCGGGATCCATACACGACCGGTTCGTACGCGAGCTGGAGTATGTTCGGACCTACGTGATGCGCGACGGTAACCTTTACCTGGCCACGATGGCCGACGGGTCAATCCTTGAATTCGAACCGTTGGCGAACTGACGCGGTACGGGGCGAAGCCATGTCAGCTGCGAATATTTCCAGGTGCCTGGTCGCGATTGGCATGGCGTTCTCTTCGCCCCTGCTGGCGCAATCCAATGGCGATTTGGCCCATCCGGCACTGAGTAGCACATTTGAACTGCAGCTTGGCGCATTTTTTCCCAACAACGGGCTGGAGCTTCAGGCCAACCTGGATGATTCCAACCTTGGCGACCTGATCGACTTCAACAAGGTGTTTGGCGTCGACAAAAGCGATAGCACGTTCGCCCTGGATTTTCGCTGGCGTTTTGGAGAGAAATGGTCGGTTTCCGGCCAGTACTGGGATGCCAGGGTCTCGGGTCGACGCGTCCTGGAAGAAGACATCACCTGGGAAGACCTGACGCTTGAGTCGGGAAGTTTCGCCGAGGCGGGGGTCGACACGGCCGTGATGCGGGTGTTTTTCGGTCGCGAGTTCATGAGTGGACGCGACTACGAGTTCGGCGCCGGCCTGGGTTTCCACTGGATGGAAATCGAGGCGTATATCCAGGGCGAGGTGAAAACCAATGTTGGTGGTATAACCACCGAGCGACGTGACGCCGATGTCGGCGCACCATTACCCAATATTGGTGCCTGGTACATCTATGCACCGAACAGCACGTGGGCGGTGCAGGCCCGCGTGGACTGGCTGAGCGCCAGTTTTGACGAGTATTCCGGCAGCCTGTTCAACAGCGGCGTAATGGCCAGTTACCAGTTCACGGACAACGTGGGCCTGGGCCTGTCTTACAACTACTTTGAGCTGGACGTTGACGTCGATGACACCTACTGGAATGGCGGCGCGGAAATCAGGCAGCACGGCCCGTTTGTCTCGCTGATCCTTGATTGGTGAGCGCGCTCTGACCGACGCGTCACGATTTCCGGGCGAAAATACCGGCTACATTCCGCTGCGTTCTTCGGTCAGCCGCGCCTCCAGGGCCTCGCTGAACCGGTCTGCGAGACCAGCGCATTCCGAGGGGTTGAGGAACGGGTTCACCGAGGGGTCATTGGCCCGGGCTTCCAGCTTGGCGGTCATATCGAAATAAAACGGATGTGGCGACACCAACACGCCACAGTCGAATTCGCGCAAAAACCGGGTGCTCGCTTCCAGCATGTCGGCCGTGGTTTTTCCGCCGAATTCGTCAACGGGCGCGGAGAACCGGAAGCCCTCCGCGGATACGGGCCCCAGGCTGTCCGCGTAAACCAGGTTGACGCACTCGCCCGCCTCGCAGGATTGCCAGAACCAGCTGCTGCTGCCTGGCGCGTGTCCGGGTGTCCACCGGTGCGTCAACACAAGATCGCCGACGCGCACGGTTCCGCCGTCAGCCACGACGTGCACGTCGTCAATTGGGGGGAAGCCGTTCTCCGGCGCGT
Source organism: Marinihelvus fidelis (assembly GCF_008725655.1). NCBI lineage: Bacteria > Pseudomonadati > Pseudomonadota > Gammaproteobacteria > Chromatiales > Wenzhouxiangellaceae > Marinihelvus > Marinihelvus fidelis. The sequence goes on from NZ_VYXP01000005.1 coordinate 484,619, forward strand.
AGCCAGCCTGCGGGTCGTATGGCCTGACGGCGCCGGAACGCAATGATTCCGCGGCAATGTGGCTCGCAACAACGTTGGCGCCGCTGGCGCGCTGCAATGCGGCAATGCCACCGGCATGGTCGAAATGGGCATGCGAGTTCAGGATGACCTTCACGTCGCCAAGCCGGTAACCCAGGCTGCTGATATTTTCGGCAATCAGCGGCGCCGACTGGGTCAGGCCGCCATCGAGCAGAACGAGAGCATCGCTACCATCATCATTCCGGGCTGTAACCAGCAGTGCCGCCAGACCCGAGGTGCCCACATACCAGGTGTTGCCGTGCACTCGAAACGGCTCGATGGGCTCGTTCCATCCCTCGCAGGCCCTGCAGTCATGATCCGGGTCGGGCGCCAAAGCGTTGTCGGCGCCCCAGCCCACCGGCAGGTAGCACGCGGTCGCCAGGACCAGCAGGGTTGCCGCGTGGCGTGGACGCATCATGATTCCGGCTTCTCCAGTTCAGGCTTCGGCGACGTGGTCGTCACCAGTTTGGCCGGCCAGGCCGATTTCGGCACAACCTTGGGTGTTTCCGGGTCGGTCTCGTAGGCCGGCGACATGATCTGGATATCGTTCTCATTGAACACGTCCTGGATGTTCTGGAAAAGCTGCGTGGTCACGCGCGGCCGGGTCGCCGGGTCGTCAATCAGCACATTCAGCTCGTAGGTAATGGCGAAATCGCCCAGCGCTTTCTGGTTGACGAATGGCGCCGGGTCGAAGCGCAGTCCTTCCGTGCGGTAAGCGGCTTCAACCAGCATGGCTTCCACCATGCGCCACGAGGTGTCGTAGCCAATACCGATTTCCGGGTGCAGCAACACCCCGGGGGAGTCCCCGGAATTGCTGTAGTTGATGACATTGGCATTCAGGATCACCGAGTTGGGAATCGTGACGCACTCGTTCTTGCGGGTGCGCAGGCGCATGACCATCATGCGCATTTCTTCCACCTTGCCTTCTTCATCGCCGATCCGAACCCAGTCACCTTCACGGTAAGCGCCGCGGTAAGTCATCGACAGGCCGGCGATCATGTTGGAAATAAACGAGGTCGAGCCCAGTGATACGACCACGCCCAGGAACAGCGAAACACCCTTGAAGGCGGCGGACTCCGAGCCCGGAATGTACGGGTAGGCGATGACCAGCGAGAACGCGATGACCATCAAGCGTACGAGCTTGTAGGTCGGCATGGCCCAGTCGTTGTCGAAGTTGGGCAGCACGATCTGTTTGCGGCCGATGGCCTGGAAGAACAACCGCAGGAACCGCAGCACACCACGCACGACCAGGAACAGGATGAACAGGAAGAACAGGTCAGGCAGCGAAGCGACGACGCTGCGGCCCATGCTCAGCAACGGGGTGGTGACCATCTCCAGCAGCCACTTGGCCGCGCCCCGCGTCCACGGGAAGACGCCCAGCACCGAGTCGATGTAAGTGAAAACAAGGACGGCCAGCACCAGCACGTAGGAACCCTTCAGCAGGCCGTCGAACAGGCCCCACAGGTGCTGGCGGTTCAGCAGGCGCTTCGACTTTCGCTCCAGTTCGCGAATGCCCGCCGAAATCTTGCGTTCCATGACCTTGTTGAGCCAACGCTTGAGCCGCCCCAGCACCCAGACCAGGGCCACCAGTGCCAGGGTCAGCCCGGCCAGGTAGAGTGCCGACATTCTCAGGGCGTCCGGCGTCCGGTCTTCGCGATACTGCTCAATGGCTTTCGCCACGCGTTCCCTGGCCGCCCGCGCCAGGACTTCCAGTGGAACCTGCTCGGTTGCGGAATCGGCCTGCACCAGGGTGACCAGGTCGACATCCCCGGCCCGCAGGATCAGGTGGCCATCGCGCTTGACGGTCTCAATCGTACTGACATCAAAACTCTCGTCCCTGGCCGCATTGATGATATTCCGGCGGATCCTGGCCGCACGTACATCGGCTGGAAAGGCCGTGATACCACGCACATGGAACAGGATCTGGCCGTCGACGCGTACGGGCGCCGTATCCAGGCGGGCACTCTCGGCGCCTGGGTCAGAATGCGTTGCAGCGCCTGACTGGGCCCAGCCGGCGAAAGGCAAAACCATGCCGAACAGCAGCAGCGAAAGCAGGAAACTGCGGCGTGGCAGACGCAAGGGCAGGTGGTCAGTCATGGTGATCAGGCTCCGGATCGATGCATGAATCGTAATTTATGACTCTGACGGATGCCATATCCGCTTATCATCCGGGCATGCCCGAGATCGCCCGATACAGCCATGCCCTGCAAACAAAGCCGTTCAGCATCTGTGCCGACCTGGCGCTGGACCGTCATGTCGGGGCGGGAGAATTGCGGCGCCAGCTGGCTGTCCTGAAGCCCTGGGTGGACGCCGTCGGTGTGCCCGACGCGCATGACGGCAGGCTGCAGATGTCCGCGCAGGCCGCGGCGGTGCTGGCGCTGGCCGAAGGCATCGACCCGGTGGTCCGGCTGACTGGCCGTGACCGCAACCGCATCGCCCTGGAAAACGACCTGTTTGGCCTGGGTGCGCTGGGGGTCGAGTCGGTGGTGCTGACGCGCGGCGAAGCGCTGCCCCCCGACTATCGTCCGGCCACGCGGCATGTGTTCGAGCTTAGCGGTGAAGACCTGGTCACCACGGCCCACCAGCTGGGTGAAGACGACAGTGTCGCGCTGGGCCGGCCGTTCTGCCTGGGCACCGCGGCCACCGTGTTCGCGCCCAAAGCCGACTGGCGGCCCACCGCGCTGGCGGCCCGGGTTGATGCCGGCGTGCGGTTCATCCAGACTCAGCCGTGCTTCAATTACCGGGTGCTGAAGCGCTGGATGGCGCACCTGGTGGAGGCGCGCCTGACCTGGCGCTGCGCGGTGATCGTCAGCCTGGTGATTCCACATACCGTGGAAGCCGCCCGGCAACTGCGGGGCCAGCTTCCCAGGGCGCTGATGTCCGACCGTATTGAAAACCGGATGTCGGCCGCCCCTGATCCCGCCGCCGAGGCCGTCGCGCTGGGTGCGGAGAAACTGGCCGGACTGCGTGAAATCCCCGGCGTCAGCGGCGTTGCGCTGACGACCCCGGGGCCGGTCGAGCTGCTGGCGCGGGTGATCGAGACGGCCGGTGTTCCGGTGGCAGGTAGTCGAAAATGAACGTGATCCGGTCGTCGGCGCCCTTGTTCGCCACGCTGTGGTTCAGCTGGTTGTTGATTTCGTAGGCGCGACCCGGCTGCAGTCGGTGGGGCCGGCCGTCGATCATGAAGCGCACCCGCGGGTTGGTGGTAATGGGCACATGGATGCGGTGGCCCACGTGGAATGAGGGGTGCGTGTCGCTGTGCGGCGGGATGCGTCCACCCGCCAGCAGCTTGGCCGCCATGGCGCGGATGATGGTGCCGCCGGGCGGATAGTGTCGCGCGATGATGTCATGCATCACCGGGATGGCCACGTCCGCCAGCCGGTCCCAGCCGGGCTCCTTGTGCAGCTCGATGGCCGGCCAGGGCTCCAGGTTGATGAACACCATGACGATGGACTGCGTCAGCCGGTGCACGTCGAACACTTTCTGGCGGTGCTCCTGCTCCAGCCAGGCGGCCGGCTCCTGCGCCAGGATGGCCGCGCGCAGCGGCCCGATGTCGATGTCGCCCAGGTCGCGCAGGCGATCGCCGATGTTCATGCCAGCAACGGACCCTAGTTGAAGTACTTGCGGAAATTGATCCCGAACGTGCGCGGCGCCAGTACCGTGGCGCGGGTCTGCGTGTAGCGCTCGCTGTAGAACAGTTGTGCGTACTCGTTGAAGGCGTTGTTCAGGAACAGCGACGCCGCCCAGCCGTCTGCCTCCAGGCCGAAACTGACGTTCAGCAGGTCGTACGACGGCGTTTCCCGCACGCCGGTCTGCACGGCGCTGGACTGGATGCCGTCCAGCGAGTTCAGCGACGAGCCGTTGTAGCTCCAGGTGCCCAGCAGGTAAGGGCTGGCGCCCCACAGCGAGCCATCGAAGTTGAAGCGGCCGGTCAGGCTGTACTTCCACTCCGGCATCAGCGGCAGGCGGGTGCCCTTCGAAATGGGCTGTTCTTCCTCGCTGCCTTCCCACAGGATCGCGTCCTCGGACAGCTCCGAATCGTTGTAGCCCAGCGTGCCGCTGAGCGTGAACTGGTCGGTCACGGCCCAGCTGAAATCGGCCTCGATGCCGTTGATCTCGGCCTGTGGGAAATTAATGATGCCCACGGTGAACAGCGTCGGGTCCGGGTCTTCGGCCTGGATCTGGATGTCGTCCCAGATCATGTGATAGAAGGTCGCGTTCAGCGTCAGGCGGCCACCCAGCAGGGTGTTCTTGGAGCCGATTTCGAAGTTCTCCAGCGAATCGGACTCGTACGAACCGAACTCACCGGTGGCGGCGAACACCGAACCGCGCCGGCCCCCGTTACCACCGCCGCGGCGGAAGCCTTCGGAGTAGGTGGCGTACACCATGTTCTCGTCGGACCAGAACCAGGTGGCGTTGAGCTTGGGCACGAAGCCGGACTCCGACGAGTCGGCGTAGATGTCGGCGAAGCACAGGTCGAAACCGTCCTGCGGCACGCCGCCGTCCTGCCAGGCCAGGCGGTCATCCTCGGTGCCACAATTCACGGCCCGGCCCGGCGGGTCGATCAGCGCGCCCTGCACCAGGGTGCGCTCGGTGTCGATGTCGTACCAGCGCCCACCCACGGTGACCGAGAAGTTGTCGGTGATGTTGAACAGGAACTCGCCGAAGATGGCGGCCGAGGTCAGCTCGTTTTCGTAGATGCCGGTCCACCAGTTGTCGGACGGCTGGCCCAGCGTGCCGAAATAGTAGTACTGCAGGTAGCTGAGATAGGTGAACGCACCGGAGCAGCCGGGAGCGGCGGCGTAATAGTCGTTGCAGTTGTCGCCCTGGCCGTACACGGTGGTGATGGCCGGCGAGCGCGGCTGTTTCGTCTTGTTGTAGAACCCGCCCACCAGCGCCGACCAGCGGCCGGACAGCTCATCGGTAGTCGCCAGGCGGATCTCCAACGTGTCGCGCTTGCCGTCATTGCGCTCAGAGATAAAGCCGTTGGGGTCGCCACCCCAGTCGTAGATGGTGGCGTACGGGTTGTAATAGGCGCGCAGGTAGTCGTTGATCTCCTGGAAGCCCTGCAGGTAGGTGGTCGCGTCCACAGTGTGGTGGGCATCGCGCTCGAAGTGCGAGCCGGTGGCGGTCAGCACGCCCCAGCCCAGGTCGCCTTCCAGCGTCAGCGCCAGCTGGCTCCACTCGTCGTCGAAGGTCTCGGGGTTGAAGCGCACCTGCTCCCATTTGCCAATGCCGCGGCCTTCCCAGTACTTTTCATCCAGGTCGGCGTCGCCGATGCCGTCCTGCTCGGTCTTCTGGTAGATGCCCTGGAAATCCAGCGTCCAGGCCTCGCCCAGTTCCCAGCGCAACGCCGCGCGGGCGCCGTAAATGTCGACGCCATTGACGTCCTTATCGGCCACGTGGGCATTGTCAAAGGTGCCGCGCGGGCTGTCGCTGAGCACATTGTCGACGTAGCCGGCTTCGTGGGCGGAAAAGCCCACCAGGCGCAGCGCCATGTTGTCGCCGATGCCGAAATTCATCATCGCGTTGGCGTCGTAGCCGGCTTCGCCGCCGTCGACCTTGGTGCCGGTGATGTCCACCCAGGCCTCGTTCTCGCCCACCTTGGGCTTGTTGGTGATGATGCGCAGCGTGCCGCACTGCGAGGCATCGCCAAAGGTGGTGCCCTGCGGCCCTGCCAGCGCCTCGACGCGCTCGATATCCACCAGCCGCGGGTCCGGGTTGAAGCCGGCCGAGGTGATCGGCTGCTCGTCCAGGTACACGCCGGTGGTGGGGTTATCGCCAAAGGCGAAACCGGAAATGGCGCAGCCGCGCATGATGACATTCGTGCCGCCCGGCTCGACGCGGCCGAAGGTCAGGCTGGGGATCTGGCTGAAGTAGTCGTCGAGTTGCTTGAAGCCCTGCGTGCGGATGGTCTCCTCGCCCAGCGCCGTGATCGAGACCGGGACATCCTGCAGGCTCAGCTCGCCACGCTTGGTGCCGGTGACAATGACTTCCTCGAGCACGTTGAACTGCACCGTGTCGTCGTCGCCATCGACCTGGGCATGGGCGGTGGGCAGGCCCGCGCAGACGGCGGATACCGTTGCGCCGAGTGTGCCCAGGGGAAATCGCTGTCGGCTTTGCGGTTCGTTGGCCATGCGCGCTGGCTCCTTGGGTTCTTGTTAACGATCCGGGGTGGGCGGGCTGCCATGGTTATCATGCCATAATTCCCCGCGGGCTCCAGAGCGGTTATTCCTGCCATGTCGATCGTCGCCATCACCTCACTGACGCGGGCCGCGCCGCCCGGTGATTCCCACGGCGCGGTGCACCTGCTGGACCTGGAGGGCGGCCGCGCGGCCCGGGTACTGGACTGGCGGCGCCCCGATATCGACTTTTCCGGCGCGCGCGGTGGTCGCGGGTTCTCCGGCCTGGCCTGCCTGGGCGACACCGCCTGGGCCAGCAGTGGCGATGAACTGTTCGCGTTTTCACCTGCATTCGAGTTGCTCGAGGTATACCGCAACCCCTACCTGGAAGCCGCGCGTGGCGTTTACGCCCATGACGGGGAGCTATACGTGGTCTCATCCGCGCTCGACGCGGTGCTGCGTTTCGACCCGGCCGAGGGCCGGTTCACCTGGGGGCTGCAACTGGTGGACGACGATGCCGGCCTGCGCGGCGTGCCGTTTGACCCGGGTGCGACGACCGGGCCGTCGCGGTCATCGGCGCTGAAGCTCGACAGCGTGTTTGCGGACGCGCGCGGCCTGTTCGTGGCCGGTGCGCTGAGCCTGGGGCTGCTGTATTTCGACGGTCGCGGCATTCACCGGCCGGTCACCTTGCCGGAGGGTGCAACAGACGCCCGGCCCTGGGCCGACGGCGTCCTGTTCAACGACCACGATGCCGGCGCCGCCCGCTTTCTCACACCATCACACAATCGCGTGTTCGCTGCGCCCGTCGATCCCGCCGCCGACGGCAACCCGCACCCCGGTGGCCTGGCCGTCATCGGCCCAAACCGATTCGTATCCGGCACCACCCCACTCACCGTCTGCGTCCACAACGTAGAAACCATGCAAACCGAACAGCGCTACATCCTCTCCGAAGACCCCAACGAAACCATCACCGCCATCACCCCCTGGCCCTTCAAGAATTAGCCTTTGTCCGTCACGCGTCACGCGTCACGCGTCACGCGTCACGCGTCACGCGTCACGCGTCACCCGTCACCCAAAGCCTCGTAGCGGCTATAGCGCGGCAACACCGGCGCCAGCACCTCCAGCAGTTCGTCCAGGTGATGGGCGTAACGGCGCCAGCGATGGATGGAGCCGGTGTACAGCGGCGTCCTGACCTGCTCGGAACTGGCCGTCCGCACCGGTCGGTCGGTTTCCCAGAAGCGGGCGCAGGCGGGCTCGAAGGGGAGTTCGCAGTAGGCCAGCAGGCGCTCGAGCTGCGCGTCGAAGTCGGTGACCACGTCCTCGTACTGGACCGTCAGCACACGGCCCGGCAGGACCTCGTGCCAGTGGTCCATCATGCGCTGGTATTCGAGCCAGTACTCACCGATGTCGGCCATGTCGTAGGTAAAGCTCTGGCCGCGCGCAAACAGCTGGCGGTAACCGCTCAGGCAGGCATCGACCGGGTAGCGGCGCGCGTCGATGATCTTTGCGTTCGGCAGGATGGAATGGATCAGGCCGATGGCCGGAAAGTTGTTCGGCATCTTGTCGACGAACCGTGGCCGGCCCTGGGTGCGGTGGATGTCCGCCAGTGCCAGGTACTCGCGCCCCAGTGCGGCGAGTGCGTCGTCGTCCAGGTCTTGGATGGCCTGCGGGTAATGGGTGCCGTCGGCGCGGCCGTCGCCCATACGGTGGCTGATCACGCCGATATAGGGCAGTTCAGCCGTGCCTTCCACCTGGCTGTGGCTGCACAGGATCTGTTCCAGCAGCGTCGAGCCGGACCGCGGCAGGCCGACGATAAAGATCGGCGCCGGGTCGTCGTGGCCGGCGCCGGCGCGACGCTCGAACCCGTCGCGGTCAAAGACCTCGATCAGCGTGTCGTTGAGTACCTCGGTGCGCACCGGGTCGTAGCTCTCGTGCTCTCGTTGGCGCTCGTTGCCGGCCCGGTACAGCGGCCAGGCACGTTCGATTTCGCCCCGGTCCTCCCAGGCCTTGGCCAGGGCGAACTCGAAGTTGACCCGTGACTGCGTGTCCAGCGGTTCGCCGGCATCGGCGGCGGCCAGTTGCGCCTCGATGGTGGCGATGTCGTCGTCATCCAGCCGGTAGGTCTTCAGGTTGGCCAGGCTCCACCAGGTTTCACCATTGCCCGGTTTCAGGCGAATGCACTCCCGGTAGGCATTGATGGCCTCGGCCTGCTGGCCAGCGGTTTTCAGCGTATGGCCCAGGCCCAGCCAGGCGGCGGCGTGGTTGGGGCGTAACTCGACCACGCGGCGGTAGGCGGCGACCGCGTCGTGGGTGCGCGCCGCCGGTGCCAGCACGGAGCCCAGCAGGAAATGCGCCTGGTGGTGATCCGGCGCCAGCTGCACCGCGTGGTCCAGCTCGGTGATGGCGTCCTCCAGGCGGTGCTGCTCCTTCAGCAGGCGGCCCAGGTCCAGTCTCGCCTCTACCCAGTCCGGCGCCAGCGCCACGACCCGGCGCAGGCGCTGTTCGGCCTGCGCCGGGCGGCCGGCATGGGCCGCGCAGGCCGCCAGGCCCCGCAGCGCGTTAACGTCGTCCGGCTGGGCGCGCAGCACGTCGCGGTAACAGGTCTCTGCGTCCCGCCAGCGGCCGTCGCGTTGGTGCTCGGCCGCCAGTGCCAGCGCCTTGCGGGCCGGATTCAGCGCGAATGAGCGCTCGAAGGCGGCATCGGCCTCGGCGCCCTGGCCCAGTTGCGCCCGGCAGCGGCCCAGCTGGAACCAGGCGTCTTCTTCACCAGGCGCCAGTTCCACGGCTTTCTCCAGCGCCGCGATGGCCTCGCGAGCGCGGCCGGTCTCGGCCAGCAGCCGGCCCAGGTCCGACCAGGGCTTGGCGAAGCCGGGTGCGAGTTCCGTGCTGCGACGCAACCATTGCTCGGCCTCCGCGGGCTTGCGGGCCTTGATCAGCGTGGCGCCCAGAAGGGCGGTCATGTTCACGTCGTCACCGTTGCGGGCCACCGCGGCGCGGCAGATGGACTCCGCCTGGGTGAGCCGGCCGGCGTTGATGTGCTCAACCACTTCGAACAGCGTGCTGCGGGTCGCAAATGGTGATGTCATGGCGTGGCCGTCAGCCGCCGGGCCCGCCGCCAGGTGCGGGTGATACCAAAGGCGTGACCGGGCGCCATCATCGGTTCGATGTCGGCTTCGTGGCGACGCCACTTCTGCGGGTCCGGCGCGGATTGCGTGTAGCGCGAATGCGGCAATCCCCCGCGGATATGCGCCAGGGCCTGGTCGTCCATCGCCAGGCCGGCGAACGTGGCAATGCGGCGTATCGTCCGCTCGGGATGGCGGACCAGGTCGGTGTAGTCGCAGGCGATCCAGCGGTCTGCGGGCAGCGGCGCCAGGTCGTCCATAATGGTCCGGTTGGCCTCGGTCCATTGCCAGCCGCAGATCTCCGCCACCGGCCGGCCCGATAGCGCGGCCCAGCCGGGGGGCAGCAGCAATGACCACGGCGGCCCGTCCCAGCCCTCCAGGCGGGGATAGGTCACGAATCGCCCGGATGACCAGGCCTCGAGCATGCTGGCGATATTGGGCCGCGGTTCGCGTGCCAGGTAGAGATAGCGCGCGTTGGGCAGTACGCGGTCCAGGAACGGCACGCGCAGGGCATTCTTGGGTGTCTTCTCAAGGAATACGAACTGGCCGGCCCGTATCGGCTGCCCCTCGCGATCCTTCAGCCGTTCCGCAAATAGCCGCCGCAGCGCGCCACGGATGGCTGGCGTGGCGTCATCGGCCAGCAGCCGGTTGGATGCCCGGTCGCCCGCGCCCGGGCGCAGCGCGGCCAACCCCTCGATCACGCCGTGACTCTCGCCGCCGATGGTCACCACGCCGGGCAGCCGGGACAGGGTCTCGAACAAAAGGGTGCTGCCGGAGCGCGGCGCGGCCAGGATGACCAGCGCGCTGTCGAGCGAGGCCTCGGCGGCGCCCGTCACCACGGGGCCGGCTTCAGTCGACGCGCCACTCACGCGGGTCGACCCGGTAGTAGCTGGACATCACTTCGAACAGCTCGGCATGGTGTTTGGCCATCTGCCGCGGCTTTTCGAAGAAGGTCTCGGTGGCCACGGCGAAGAATTCGGCCGGGTTGGTGGCGCCGTACTCGTCGATCAGCGATCGCTTGCCGCGGCGGATGCTGTCGTGCAGCGCTTCGAATTCCCGTGAGAATACCTGCGCCCAGCTGCGGTAGCTGGACGCGCCCGCCAGCAGCGGCGCACCGTCGGTGGCGCCGGTCTCGTCGTCGAGCTGGTGGGCGAACTCGTGCAGCACGACGTTCTGGCCGTCGACGAAATTCTGCGCGCCGCGCAGCACCGAGTCCCAGGCCAGGATGACCTTGCCGTTGCCCCAGGACTCGCCCAGCAGGTCCCGCGGCGCATCATCGACCACGCCGGCGTCGTCCATATCATCGTGCTCAACGATAAAAGCACTGGGGTAGACGATGATCCAGCGCAGTTCCGGATACACCCCGGAGTTGCGGTTCAGGATCAGCATGCAGGCCTCGGCCGCGATGGTCAGCCGGATTTCATCGGTGATCTCCAGCCCACCGGCGCCCTCGAAGTGCTTCTGGTGCAGGAACTGCTTGATCAGCCGCCGCAGCTGCAGGCGAAGCGGCATCGGCAGGTTGCGATAGACCTGGATGTTGCGCTCCAGGATATCGACCCATTCCTGCGGAAACGGCGCGGCGATGGCGCGTTTCAGCCGCCAGCTGGGGATCATCACCGCCAGCGCGATGCCGGCCACGCCAAGAAAGAGAAGGAGCCACGGATTCATCCGCGCAGTATGCCGTTCGCGCGCCATGAATGCAGCCCGTGCGCTACACTGTTTCGCGCGGCCCGGGCGGGCCGGCAAGACACCAAGGAGCGCCCGCGTGCATGGCCCCAGTCCCAGTAACCCGCACCCCATGGCGGGGTTTCCCCAGGTTTGCTTTATCGCCAACACGGTCAGGAACCCCAACATCATCATCGGTGACTACACGTACTACGATGATCCTGACGGTGCAGAGAACTTCGAGCGCAACGTGCTGTATCACTTCCCGTTTGTCGGCGACAAGCTGGTGATCGGCAAGTTCTGCGCAATCGCACGCGGGGTACGGTTCATCATGAACGGCGCAAACCACAAGCTTTCCGGTATCTCCACCTATCCCTTCCAGATTTTCGGCAACGGCTGGGAAAAGGTCACGCCGCAACCGGGTGAGCTGCCCTACAAGGGCGACACGGTGGTCGGCAATGATGTCTGGATCGGCTACGAGAGCGTGATCATGCCCGGGGTCAACATCGGTAATGGCGCGATCGTATCCGCCAGGTCAGTGGTGGTATCCGATGTGCCGCCCTACACCATCGTGGGCGGCAACCCCGCCAGGCCGATCCGCCAGCGATTCGACGCGGCTACGGTCGATGTGCTCAACGACATGGCCTGGTGGAACTGGCCGATTGAAAAGATCACCCGTTGCCTGGACCGCATCGTGTCCGGCGACGTGGACGCACTGGAGCGTTGCGCATGACCGGGATTGAGTTGTCCCGCGACGACACCGAACGGGTGGTCGAGGCGATCAAGCAGTATTTCAGCGACGAGCTGGACCGGGACATCGGCGGCTTCGAGGCCGAGTTCCTGATCGACTTCTTTGCCCGACAGATTGGCCCGCATTTCTACAATCGCGGCCTTGCCGATGCCTACGCCCTGTTTTCCGAGAAGGCGGATGAACTGGGTTACCTGGTCCAGGAACTGGAGAAACCGCCCGCATGAGTGCCTACCAGCTGGCCCAACTGAACATCGCGCACCTGCTCGCGCCCATCGATTCCCCGAATTTGGCCGATTTCGTCGCCAACTTGGACCGCATCAATGCGCTGGCGGAGGCCTCGCCGGGTTTCGTCTGGCGGCTGCAGACGGACGACGGTGACGCCACGGCGATCCGTGATTTCGGCGCGGACTACATCGTTAACCTGTCGGTCTGGGCCGATGTGGCGTCGCTGTTCGAGTTTGTTTACCGCTCCGCCCACGCGCCCATCATGGCGCGCCGCAAGGAGTGGTTTGGCCGCATGGAGAACGCCTACACGGTGTTGTGGTGGGTCGAGGCGGGTCATCGCCCCGGCACCGCCGAGGCCCGCGAGCGGCTGGACCTGCTGGAACGTGAAGGGCCTGGGCCCGATGCGTTCACGTTCAAGCGTGCCTTTCCCATGCCGGGGGCAAGCGGGTGATTGTCACCGGCCAGGCGGACATCGACGGCATCCAGGCCGCCGGCCGGGTGGTGGCGCAGGTGCGCGAAGCCATGCTGGCGGCGGTTGAGCCGGGCATGACCACCGCCGAACTGGATCGGCTGGGTGCCGACATGCTGGAGCGGCTGGGTGCGCAATCCGCGCCACGGGTGATGTATGACTTTCCGGGCGCCACCTGCATCAGCGTCAACGAGGAAGCGGCGCACGGCATTCCCGGCGAGCGGGTGTTCGCGCCCGGGGACGTGGTCAACGTGGATGTCTCGGCGGAGCTGGGCGGTTACTTCGCGGATACCGGTGGAACCACGGTGGTGCCGCCGGTCTCCGACCTGAAGGCCAGGCTGTGCGCGGCCACGCGCGAGGCGCTGGAGCGCGCGATCAATCAGGTCAGCGCGGGCGCGCCGATCAACGGCATCGGCCGGGCGATCGAGCGCACGGCCCGCAACAATGGCTTCCGCACCATCCGCAACCTGGCCGGCCACGGTATCGGCCGCAGCCTGCACGAGGAGCCTGACGGGATCGTCAGCTACTACGAGCGGCGCGACCGGCGCCGGCTCGAGTACGGCCAGGTCATTGCCGTCGAGCCCTTCCTGTCGACCCGCAGCACGCTGGTCATCGAGGCCGAGGATGGCTGGACGCTGATCAGCGCAATGGACAACCTCTCAGCCCAGTTCGAACACACCATGATCGTCACCAAGGGCGCCCCGATCGTAGTAACTCGCCACGAGTAACAACTATCCCGTAACGCGTAACGCGTAACGCGTAACGCGTAACGCGTCACCCGTCACCCGTCAGTGTTCCCACTCGTCCTCGAGCCAGTTGGCGGATTCGCCGTTCCAGCTAACTTCGTGCTTGACGTCGTTGTCATCGGCGCCAAAGAACTCGTAGATCACCAGGCCATCGGCCTGGATGCTTTCGATGATGCGGCCGGGCACGAAGCCGGTGGCGGCATCGGCCAGCGCGGCGGCGACGGCTGATGGCACATCTGTCGTGGAAATGTCACGCTGGGTCTCGACCACGGCCCACTGGCCGTCGACCTGGGTGATGTCGAACTCGATTTCGCCGTTCGGGCCTTCGCCCTCGATGTCCCAGTAGGCCTTGCCATTGCGGGTCTCAAACTCGGCTTCATTGAACGTGACGCCGGGCCCGGCGGCGGTCGCAACGGCCATGACGTCCGCGGGCACGTCGGCGAGTCCGACGTCTTCCTTGCCGGAGGCATCGACATCGGCGATGGCGTTGTGGGCAAGGGCCAGGCCGGCCAGCAGGCCGGCAGTCAGCAGGGTTTTGTTCATGACAGCATCTCCGGAATCCACAAGGTGAAGCCAGGCACGAAGGTGACCAGCAAAATGGCGCCCAGGTGCGCCAGGTAGAACGGCCAGATGGTGCGCATGATCGCTTCCATCTTCGTTTCGCCCACGGCGCAGCCGACAAACAGCGCGGTGCCCACGGGCGGGGTGATCAGGCCGACGCCCAGGTTCATGATCAGCATGACGCCAAACTGGTGCGGGTCCATGCCGAAGTGCTGTGCAATCGGCAGGAAGATGGGCGTGGCGATGATGATCAGCGGCGCCATATCCATGACCGCGCCCAGGATCAGCAGCGCGGCATTGATCATCAGCAGCGCGACGATCTTGTTGTCCGTCACGCTGGACATGAACTCCGCCACCGCTGCAGGCGCGTCGCTAACGGCCAGCACCCAGCCGAATGCGCTCGCGGCAGCGATCAGGAACAGCACCGAGGCCACCGTGCGGGTGGCGTTCGAGGTGATCTTCCAGAAGCTCTTGATGCCCAGTTCACGGTAGACCCAGAAGCCGATGGCCAGGCCGTAGACCACGGCGATGGCGGACGCTTCGGTCGGCGTGAAGATGCCCAGTCGGATGCCGCCGACGATGATCAGGATCATCAGCAGGCCGGGTGTCGCGGCCAGCAGGCTGTCGCCGATCATGGCCCAGCCTTCGAAGGCGGTCGTGGCATAGCCGCGTTTGCGCGCCACGGCATAGGCGGCAACCATCAGCAATGCCGCGGTGACAAAGCCGGGCAGGATGCCGCCAAGAAACAGCGTGCCCACCGACACACCACCACCCGCCGCGATGGCGTAGATGATCATGTTGTGGCTGGGCGGAATCATCAGGCCCAGGGTGGAGGCCGAGACGGTGACATTCACCGCGTAGTCGGCGTCGTAGCCTTGTTCCTTCATCTTCGGGATCAGCACGCCGCCCACCGCCGAAACACCGGCGATGGCCGAGCCGGAGATGCCGCCGAACAGTAGGCTAGTCAGTACGTTCACCTGGCCCAGGCCGCCACGCCAGTGGCCGACCAGCGCCCGGGCGAATCGCACCATTCGCTCCGACGCGCCGCCATGCAGCATGATCTCGCCGGAGTAGATGAAGAACGGAATGGCGATAAGCGCGAACACGTTCACGCCGGCGAAGATGCGTTGCAGCACCACCAGCGGTGACAGGTCGAGGAAGAAAATCGCGGCCAGCGAGGACAACGCCAGGCAGAACGAGATCGGCATGCCGATCAGCAGCAGCACCGCGAAGGTGACGAGAAGGACGGTGAGGGTCATGGGGTGTTTCTCCAGGCCCGCACCAGCGCTTGCGCGCTGAAGGCCACGATCAGGGCGCCGGACACGGGGAACGGCCAGTAATTCACGCTGGTGGACACGCCCAGCGTCGGGATGGTCCAGGCCTGGACCAGCTGGGCCATCTTCGCGCCGTAGACCAGCATGATCAGGCCGAAGCCCAGCACCAGCAGGTGGCAGACCACCCAGGCGGCTTCACGCAGCTTGACCGGAAAACGGTCGCGGAAGTAGGTGAGCGCGATGTGGCGACCTTCCTTGACGGCAATGGCGCCGCCCAGCAGCGTCAGGTAGACCATCAGCACACCGGCCAGCTGCTCGGACCACTTGGGCGTGTTGTTAAGAATGAAGCGGCCGAAAATCTGCCAGCTGATGATCACGGTCATCACCACCATCAGCGCGGTGCAGAAGAACTGGGTGACGGCGGCGGCGCCGTTCAGCAGCCGGCCGACGGGCCCCGGGGCGCGGTCCAGCGGCCGTGGTTCGGTCGGGTCGTTTGGCACGTCAGTCATCGGGGGTCTCCTGGATGCGGCGCACAAGGTCGGCGAGCACCGGGTCGGAAGCGTGCTTCTCGTACACCGGCTGGACGGCCTCGATAAAGGGGGTCTTGTCGATGTCATCGACGATGGTGTTGCCGGCAGCGATGATGCGCTCACGCGCGTCGGCCACGCGCAGGTCCCACAGGCGTCGCATCTCGTCGATGGACTCCTCGGCGGCCTGGCGAACCCAACCCTGTTGCTCCGGCGTCAGCTTGTCCCAGGTCAGTTTCGACATCACCAGGGCTTCCGGCACCATGGAGTGCTGGGTCAGGCTGTAGACGCGGGCGACCTCGAAATGCCGCGTGCTGGAATACGACGGCCAGTTGTTCTCGGCGCCGTCGATGGTGCCATTGCGCAGGGCCTCGTAGACCTGGCCAAACTCCATTGGCGTGGCGTTGCCGCCCAGGTCCTCGACCATCGCGACCGCCACGTCCGAGTTCTGCACGCGGATGCGCAGGCCGGTCATGTCTTCCGGGGTGCGAATGGCGGTGTCCGGCGTGTAGAACGAGCGCACGCCGGAATCGTAGAAGGCCAGGCCGACCAGGCCATACGGCGCCATCGCGTCGAGGATCTCGCGGCCGATGGGGCCACGCAGGACCTTGTCGCGGTGTTCCACCGAGCGAAAGATGAACGGCAGCGACAGCACGTTGGTTTCGGTGACCACGTTGTTCAGCACCGGGATATTGATGCGATTGATATCAATCGCACCGAACACCGTCTGCTCCACCGTGTCGCGCTCTTCGCCCAGCTGGCGGCCGTAGTAGACGCGAATGTCGAACTCGCCGCCTGACAACGCCTCCAGGCGGTCGCTCATGTAGCGCACCGCTTCCACGGTCGGGTAGTCGGTTGGGTGGATGTCCGCCGAACGGAAAGTGCGGGCCTCGGTGGCCGGGACCGCCAGGGCAAGTAGCGACGCCGCCAGGGCGCCGTGAGCCAGATGTCGCAGGTTCATGGAATCCCCTATCGGGCCAGCCAGCCACCGTCGACGGCGATCACCGTGCCGTTGACGTAGTCGGATGCGCTGGACGCCAGGTAGACGGCCGCGCCGCCCAGGTCCTCGGGAGAGCCCCAGCGGCCGGTCGGGATGCGATCCAGGATTTGCTGGTTCCGCACCGGGTCAGCCTGTAGCGCCTGGGTGTTGTCGGTGGCCATGTAGCCGGGAGCAATACCGTTGACGTTGATGCCCTTGGCCGCCCACTCGTTGCACAGCGCGCGGATCAGGCCCAGCAGGCCGCTCTTGCTGGCCGTGTAGGACGGCACCGTGATACCGCCCTGGTAGGACAGCATCGACACCGTGTTGATAATCTTGCCGCCGCCGTTGTCGACCATGAAGCGCGCCGCGGCCTGCGACAGCATGAACGGCGTACGCAGGTTCAGGCCCATGACGTCGTCCCAGTCCTTGGCGCTGAAGTCGATGGCCGGGTGGCGGCGAATGGTGCCGGCGTTGTTCACCAGGATATTGACCGCGCCCAGGGCGTCGATGGCCTCGGCGATGACGTCGTCGGCGCAGCTGCCGTCGGTCAGGTCGGCGGACACGGCATGGAAGCGGCGGCCCAGGGCCTCCACCTTGGCGCCGGTCTCTTCAGCCGCGCCGCGCGACACCGCGACGATGTCAGCGCCGGCCTCGGCCAGTGCGACGGCCATACCCTGGCCCAGGCCCTTGTTGGCGCCGGTGACGACGGCGACCTTGCCGTCGAGATTAAACATGGAAAGCATTCGGATGACTCCTTGGATTACTTAAGCTGGCAAATGTCGAGGACGTTCATGTCGGTGTAGTCCAGGTTCTCACCGCCCATGGCCCAGATAAAACTGTAGTTGCGCGTGCCGGATCCCATGTGGATCGACCAGGGCGGTGAAATGACCGCCTCGCTGTCGCGCATGATGATGTGGCGCGCCTTGTCCGGCTCGCCCATGAAATGAAATACGCGGTCGTCTTCGCCCAGCCCGAAGTAGAAATACACCTCGGAGCGGCGGTCGTGCAGGTGCGGGGGCATCGTGTTCCAGACACTGCCCGGTTTCAGGATCGTCAGCCCCAGCAACAACTGGCAGGACTGGCAGGTCTCCGGCACGACGTACTTGTAGATGGTCCGCTCGTTGGACGTCTCCAGCGCGCCCAGTTCGACCGGCACCGCCTTGTCGATGGAGATCTTGACGATGTCGAAGGCGTGATGCGCCGGGGTCGAGGCCAGGTAGAAGCGGGCGGGGTTATCCGCGTCCCGGGACGCGAACGTGACCTGCTTGCTGCCCATCGGAATATACAAGCCGTCACGCGGCTGCATGACGAATGCCTCACCGTCGACCGTGATAACGCCTTCACCTTCGCCCACGTTGATGGCGCCCAGCTCGCGGCGCTCCAGGAAGGGCTGGCCGGCCACCGGCTCGACCTGGTCAGGGAGCGACAGCGGCGTATCCATCGGGGCCGCGCCGCCAATGACCATGCGCTCGTTGTGGGTATAGTTCAGCGCGAGCCTGCCGTCGGTGAACAGGTTGTTGACCAGGTAGCGATCGCGCAGTTGCTGGTTGCTGGCCCCCTCCATCATGTCCGGGTGGGTGGCCTGGTACGTCTTGTCAAACACGTCTGTGACTCCTTGGTCGGGTCAGGTGGCCGCGCACCGGGGAGCCGGCGCGGCCAGGCGTGGGTTCCCGGGTGTCCGTGTTGCACGGGCGACCAATGGGGAAACCGGTGTCATTCTAAACAGCCTCCGCATCGCCCGCAAATCCTTGCGCCGGCAACCCGTCAGGGCGGCGGCGCGGTGGACTCGCGCACGACCAGCTCAGGTGTAAAGCTGACGTAGCGGTGCACGCTGGCTGCAGGGTCGCTCAACAACAATTGCCCCGCCGCCTTGCCCATTTCACGGATCGGCATGCGCACCGTGGTCAGGCGCGGCCAGACCCTCGAGGCGATGGGCGTGTCGTCGTAACCGACAATGGAAAAGTCTTCCGGTACGCGGATGCCGGCCTGGCGGGCGGCCTGGTAGGCACCAACGGCCATCTCGTCATTGCCGCAGAACACCGCGGTCGGGCGGTTGTCCATGGCCAGCAGTTCGCTGGCGCATTCGAAGCCGGTCTCGTAGGTGTAGCCGCCTTCCAGCACCAGGCCGGAATCAAGCCGGATACCGTATTCGCTCAGGCCCAGCTCGAAACCGCGGAATCGCTCATGCGATGAGCGGAACGACAACGGACCGCGGATATGGGCAATGCGCTTGTGGCCCAGATCGGCGATATGGTGCGCGGCTTTCTCGGCGCCCTCGCTGTCGTGCGTCTTCACCGTGTTCTGCGGCGTGTCCATGATCACGGATGCAATGCGTACGTAGCGGCAGTTGTTCTCCTGCAGCATGTCCACCAGTTCCTGGTCCTCGGACACCGACGGCGGCAGGATGGCGCCGAAAAATCGCTGTTGCTTGATAAACCGGCGGATCGATTCGAAATAGCCCTCCTCGTTGCGGTCACAAGGGCGAATCACCAGTTGCTGGTCGCTGGCTTCCAGCGCATCCAGCACACCCCTTTGCATGCTGACGATGTACTGCGGGCTGGGGTTGTCATAGATCATGGCCACCAGGTAGGACTTTCGCAGCGCCAGCGCGCGGGCCTCGGGGTGAGGTGTGTAGCCATGTTCCTCGATCACGGCCTGCACCTTTTCACGCGTGGCGGGCCGGACCTTGGGCGAGTCGTTGATGACGCGCGAGACGGTTTTCTTGGATACGCCGGCGAGCCGGGCGATATCGTTGATCGTGACCTTGCCGCCCGGCTTGATCATCGGAATCCGGCCGGCGTCCGCCGCCCCCGCGGGTGGGTTATGTTTTTCGCTTTGTTCATGAGCTAAGACCTGTTTTTTTATTGTGTTTTCCGGGACATTGCGACCAACAGCGCTGTCAATGTCTCCCGAGCCATCATAATGCAACCATTGGGATTCGCCCAGCCTGCGTTGATCGTGCTCGATTTTCGGCCAGTTCGGCGGGTGGCACCGTCGTCACGTGGGTGCCGGGCGGCACATTTTCCGGCGCGCGGCGAGGTGCAGGTGGTGGTTTGTCCGTAACCAATTGATAGATATGACGATGTGTAATTTTTGGCTGGTGATATATCGCCAAAATGAGGATAGTGCTTGCAAATGACACCGGTATCCCATAGCCTGAAAACACAGCGAGCGCAGGAAAGCGCTCCGAAACGACAACCACCACAGAGTGGAAACGGAATTTAAGGGCTCATGACTATCGCTAACGACATTGGCGGCATCGCCTCATCATTCGTCAGTGCTCGGCAGAACGCCAGGGCGCTGGAAGGTTACCCGGGTGAGATCCCCGCGGACATCGACACCAGCTACCGCATCCAGGACCAGGCCATTGAGCTGTGGCCGGATCGTGTTGTCGGCTGGAAGGTCGGCGGCTTGAATGCCGAAAATACGGCGCGGTTTGGTGTTTCCCGCCTGGTTGGCCCCATCTTCGCGAGCGATGTCTGGGCTGCCAATGGCGACACCCCGGTGCCGTTCCCCGTATTTGACGGCGGCTTTGCCGCGGTCGAGGCCGAGCTGGTCTTGGTGCTGGGTGAAGACGCGCCGGCCGACAAGCTCAGCTGGACCTCCGAGGAGGCCGCGGCGCTGGTGTCGCGGGTGCACATGGGCATCGAGACGGCGGGCAGCCCGCTGGCGACCATTAACGAACTGGGCCCCACGGTCATCATTTCCGACTTCGGCAATAACCATGGCCTGATCCTGGGCGCCGAGATCCCCGGCGGTGTCAACGTGCTGGATGAAGGCATGCACTGCAGCACGACGATCGACGGTGAGAACGCCGGCAGCAACAACATTCCGGTGCGCCCGGAAGGCCCGCTGGAATCACTGCGCGTGCTCCTGGAAGTCAACGCCCGCCGCGGCCGTCCGCTTAAGGCAGGCGACCTGGTGTCCAGTGGCGCCCAGACCGGTATTCATGATGTCAGCGCCGGCCAGTCTGCGGTGTCGACCTTTGGCGACTACGGCAGCATTCATTGCGTGGCGACGCCGGCGAAGGACGGCCAGGGCTGATATCGCCCGGGACGCGGCCCGGCCGCTGTCCCCAGCACGGTTTACAAGGAACGGCCCGGGGCAATGTTTGCCCGGAATGGGAGGCTTGGCATGTGGTCTCCGCTCCAACGCATCCAGGTAGATATCCTGGGCCGTTTTTTTTCTGGCGCCCTGCCAGTTCCAAAAACAACTCAAACAATCGTATTCATTCGGTTCGTTACTGGTTTACCAACCGCTACAATATTGGTTTGAACCCGAGGTACACCACTTTGAGCATCGAAGACAAACTCCTGCAAACGCCCGTTATCCCACTGGTGCAGGCCAGCGACCCCGAGGTCGCAATCCGCACCTCCAAGGCCCTGGTTGACGGCGGCCTGGACGTTATCGAAGTGGTGATGCGAACCCCTGAAGCCCTGGATTGCATGGCCGCGATCGTTGAGGCCCTGCCGGACGCCATCGTCGGTGCCGGCACGGTTCTGAGTGCTGGCCAGGCGGGCAGCGCGCTCGAGGCGGGCGCCAAGTTCATCGTTTCACCCGGCCTGAACGAGGGCGTGGTCGAGGCTTCGCGCACCGGTGGCGTGCCGGTCTATCCCGGCGTCAACACGCCCAGCGAGGTGCAGACGGCCTGGAACCTGGGTCTGCGCACCCTGAAATTCTTCCCCGCCGGCCTGGCGGGCGGTACGCCCATGCTCAAGGCGCTGGGCTCCGTGTTCCGTGATGTGAAATTCATTCCTACCGGTGGCGTATCCGCGTCCAACCTGGGCGAATACCTTGCGGTGAGCTCCGTGCTTGCCTGTGGGGGCAGCTGGCTGACGCCGGCCGACGAAATCGCCGCCGGCAACTACGATGCCGTGACCACCCTGGCCCGGGAAGCGGCCGGCATCGCCCAATCCGCTCGAGGTTAACCCGATCATGGCTAATTACCTTACTTTTGGTGAAATCATGCTGCGGCTGAAAACGCCGGGGCACGAACGCTTCTTCCAGTCACCCGCTTTTGAAGCCACGTTTGGTGGCGGTGAAGCCAACGTGGCGGTTGCGCTATGCAACTATGGCTTTGACGCCGGTTTTATCTCCGCGTTGCCGGACAACGATATTGGTGAAGCGGCCATCCGCGAACTGCGCTACTTCGGCGTGGACACGTCCAACGTGGCCCGCCAGGGTGACCGTGTCGGCATCTACTACCTGGAAACCGGCGCCAACCAGCGTGCCACCAAGGTGGTCTACGACCGCGATCGTTCCTCCATCTGCGAGGCCCAGCCGGGCGATTTCGACTTCGCGAAAATCTTTGAAGGCGTGCGCTGGCTGCACATCACCGGCATCACGCCGGCGCTGAGCCAGAGTGCGGCGGACCTGTCTCTGGAGTGCGTGAAGGCCGCCAAGGCCGCCGGCGTGATCGTCAGCTGTGACTTCAACTTCCGCGGCAAGCTGTGGAAGTACGGCAAGAGTGCGCCGGAAGTGATGCGCGAACTGGTGAAGTACGTGGACGTGGGCATCGCCAACGAGGAAGACTGCCAGAAGTCGCTGGGTATTGAAGTGGACGTGGACGTCAGCACCGGCGAGCTGGATACCGCCAAGTACGAGGCGCTGAGCGCCAAGGTGCTGGAGGAGTACCCGGACATGTCGACCATCGCCATCACGCTGCGTGAATCGAAGAGCGCCGACCGCAACGGCTGGTCCGCCTGCCTGCGCGACAAGGACGGCTTCAAGCTGTCGCGGCACTACGAGATCACCGACATAATCGACCGCGTCGGCGGTGGCGACAGCTTCGCCAGTGCGCTGATCGCCGGCCTGGAGCGCTACGAGGACCGCCAGCAGTCGCTGGAGTTTGCGGTGGCGGCCAGCTGCCTGAAGCACTCCATCAACGGTGACTTCAACCGCGTCAGCGTGGCCGAGGTCGAGGGCCTGATGAAAGGCTCCGGAAGCGGTCGCGTCCAGCGCTAAGCAGAAAGCTGGGGGGTCAGAGTGGGGTCAGAGTTGAACCCGAGTCTTGACTCAGGTTCAACTCTGACC